>JABEVB010000204.1 GCA_013044165.1 Phycisphaerales bacterium | reverse complement strand
CTTATGTCATAACAGATGCAGCCCAATGGCGCAAGCGCCGCAAATGCGAATATGTTGCACTCGGCATGATTCAAGATGTGTCTATATGATTTCGCCCTGTGCTCGAAATGGGCGGCCCAATCGTTTATACTCAAGCTCCTGCGGAACGAGGTAAAACGAGGCTGATAATGTTGCGGTGTCCGGGCCGGCGCTGGGGTAGCGCTGGCGCGTGGGGAGCTTTTGCCGATGGCCATACGTATTGCCCTGTCCCATGAAACAGTTTATAGCTATAGCAAGCCGGTTGTTCTGACGCCACAACTGGTGCGGCTCAGGCCCGCGCCGCATTGCCGCACGCCCATAGCTGCGTATTCCATGAAGGTGTACCCCACGGATCATTTTATAAATTGGCAGCAGGATGCCTACGCCAATTACCAGGCCCGGTTGGTGTTTCCACAGCCGGCGCACGAGCTTAAAATCGCCATTGACCTTATTGCCGAGCTTACCGTCATCAACCCATTCGATTTTTTTATAGACGAGTACGCCGAGCATTATCCGTTTGTCTACGATGACGCCATTAAGCGAGAGCTTGCGCCCTATTTAGAGGTGCCCCCCGCAACCCCACGCTTCGCGGCATTTGTGGCTGTGGCCCAGGAGCAGATTCTGCAAGGACGGCGGCGCACCGTTGATATCCTCGTGGGATTAAACCAGCTTGTGCAACAAACGCTGCGCTACGACATTCGCATGGAGCCGGGCGTGCAGACTCCCGAGGAAACACTCTCTAAGCAGCATGGAAGTTGCCGCGATTTTACATGGCTCATGGTGCAGTTGCTGCGACATGTTGGCCTCGCGGCTCGCTTTGTTTCGGGCTATTCGATCCAGCTTGTCAGCGATCAAAAGCCGCTGCAAGGTCCTGCGGGCGTCCCCTGCGACGTGACGGATCTGCACGCTTGGACCGAAGTTTACCTGCCGGGAGCTGGCTGGATCGGCCTCGATTCCACCAGTGGGCTTTTGTGCGGCGAGGGGCACATTCCGCTGGCGGCCACCGCAGAGCCATGCAACGCGGCACCCATCACCGGCGGCTTTGCTTGGGCGGGCGAAGCAGGCGAGGATGCCTTCCGCGTGGAGATGAAGGTGACACGCATTCATGAAGACCCGCGCGTCACCAAGCCCTACACCGAGGAGGAATGGCTCAATATCAACGCATTGGGTCACGAAGTAGACGCCAAACTTACCACATCTGACGTTCGGCTGACCATGGGGGGCGAGCCGACATTTGTCTCTATTGACGACATGGACGGCCCGGAGTGGAACACCCAGGCTCTCGGCCCCAATAAACGCCGATTGTCAGACATTTTAATTAAGCGGTTGCGGAAGAGATTTGCTCCGGGTGGTCTTCTGCACTATGGCCAAGGCAAGTGGTACCCTGGCGAAAGCTTGCCGCGATTCGCGTTTGGGTGCTATTGGCGAAGCGATGGCCTGCCCATTTGGGAAAATGCCGATCTTATTGCTGACGAATCCACCAGGGTTCAAACGCCCGCTACCATGATGCGTAAGTTTATCGTGGCGTTGGCCCATCGTTTAAAGGTAGATGGTTCCATGGCTCTGCCGGCTTATGAGGATGTCTGGTATTACCTCTGGAAAGAGCGGCGGCTGCCCGCAAACGTAGACCCACTCCAAAATCACCTTGCCAACCCGGAAGATCGGGCCCGTTTGGCCAAGGTTTTTGAACAAGGTTTGGATCGCATTGTCGGCTATGCACTGCCGCTGAGGACTTCACCGGGCGAAAGCGGGCCGCATTGGGAGACCGGGTCATGGTTTCTACGGCCGCAGCGCATGTACCTGATTCCAGGCGATTCGGCTATGGGCCTGCGCCTTCCGCTGGATTCACTGCCATGGGTCGCGCCATCAGACTATCCATGGCAGGCCTCGCCAGATCCATTGGAGCCGCGCGGCCCGCTGTCTGATTTTCGGCAGCAGCGCTTTAGAGTCGGCGCAACCGGGCCGCGCGACTCTGCAGGTTACCGCGAACAGGAGTTGGCCGACACGCTGCACCCCGGTGCAGGCAGTGGCGATGGGCGTAGCAGTTCCGACGACGACCCGCAGCGCCGGCCTCTCATGTTCGAGAGTGCTCCGTGGATTATCCGCACGGCCTTATGCACTGAAATTCGCCATGGGCGACTGCATGTCTTCATGCCACCACAGCGCTATTTGGAGGACTATCTGAATTTGGTAGCGCACGTGGAGGCCACCGCTGCCGAATTAGCCACCCCGGTGGTCATAGAAGGTTATGCGCCGCCACCCGATCCGCGCCTAAACCATCTAAAGGTAACGCCTGATCCCGGCGTTATAGAGGTGAACATGCACCCGGCTCACAACTGGCAGGAACTCGTGCATAACACCGAAACGCTTTACGAAGAAGCGCGGCAAACGCGTCTCGGAACCGAAAAGTTTCAGCTCGATGGCCGACACACCGGTACCGGCGGCGGAAACCATATTATTATAGGTGGGCCAACCGCCTCAGACAGTCCCGTGCTTCGGCGGCCCGACCTGCTCAGAAGCCTTGTGGCGTATTGGAATAATCATCCGAGCTTAAGCTATCTATTTTCAGGCATGTTCGTTGGCCCCACCAGTCAGGCGCCGCGGGTTGACGAAGGCCGGGCGGACTTGCAGTACGAGGTTCAAACCGCCTTAGAGCAGGTACCTGAAAAAAACGCCGGACATATCTCACCTTGGGTTGTAGATCGCATATTTCGCAACTTACTGGTGGATGGCACTGGCAACACCCATCGGGCGGAGTTCTGCATTGATAAGCTCTACTCGCCCGATACAAGTTCAGGTCGCATGGGACTGGTGGAGTTTCGTGGTTTTGAGATGCCCCCGCACCCGCGCATGAGCCTCACACAGCAATTGCTTTTGCGAGCGCTGATCGCCCGTTTCTGGCACAAGCCGTACGAGCGAAACTTGGTGCGTTGGGGCACCGAACTCCACGATCGGTTCATGCTGCCGCACTTTATCTGGCAGGATTTTGGGGATGTGATTGCGGACCTGCGGGCCGATGGCTATCCGCTGGAGCAATCCTGGTTTAAGGCGCATCTGGAGTTTCGCTTCCCACATGTTGGGTCTTTTAACGTGCGAGATCTGCGGGTCACGCTGCGTCAGGCAATTGAACCGTGGCATGTTCTCGGCGAAGAGCCGGCGGGTGGCGGCACCGTACGCTATGTGGATTCATCGGTGGAGCGACTGGAGGTCAAGGTGGATGCCATGGTGGATTGCCGACATGTGGTTACCTGCAATGGACGCTCGCTGCCGTTGACCAATACCGGCGTCAATGGGCAGTACGTTGCGGGTGTGCGTTATAAGGCATGGGCGCCGGCGGCGGCGCTGCACCCAACCATAGGCGTACACACGCCACTGGTTTTTGATGTGGTGGATCTCTGGAACGGCCGCTCGCTGGGTGGGTGTACCTACCATGTGTCACATCCCGCGGGCCGGAACTATACCTCGTTCCCGGTTAATGTGCTCGAGGCTCAAAGCCGTCGCGGGGCCCGATGTTTTGCATCGGGTCACTCGCAGGGACCGATGCGCCAGGCACCGGCAGTGGTTACGCCGGAGTTTCCGTTTACGCTCGACCTGCGACGACGCGGGTCGTAATATTTTTCGACGAGTCGGCTGAGAAGCTGATTCCGTTGAAAATGGGTAAGAGCAACCTGCGATTATGGTTTCTTGCCGCTAAAATGTAATCAACGCGAGAGCCTTCGTGAAGACAGGACTGGGCTGCAATGACACAAACTGATAATCTGCCCGCCGGGCTATGCCGCAGTTACGCGCCTCCACCTGGGACCATTGACGAAATGTTTGATCGCGATGGGGCGCTAAGGCCCCATTGGCACATGTTTGTGTCGCTGTTGGACGATCTCGGGCCGCTGGAGATCGCCCGTCGCTGGCAGCAGGCGCGCAGCAGCTTATTCACGACAATGGCGTTACCTACAATATTTATGGCGATTCCCGTGGACTGGATCGGCCGTGGAGTCTCGACCCGATTCCTCTGGCGGTGGACGAGAAGGAATGGCAGATCATTGAAAATGGACTGGCGCAGCGGGCCACGCTGCTCAACATGATTCTGGCCGACTGCTACGGCCCGCAGCGCCTAATGGCCGATGGACTTCTGCCCCCCGAATTGGTGCTGGGTTATCCAAACTTTTTGCGGCCGTGCCATGGAGTTAAGCTTGCGCGGTGGCTCCATCTATATGCAGCGGACCTCGGCCGACAGCCCGGCGGCGGTTATTGCGTTATATCAGATAGAACCCAGGCGCCATCGGGCGCCGGCTACGCCCTTGAAAACCGCATTGTACTCTCGCGTGCTTTGCCTGATATCTTTCGGGCGTGTAGCGTTCAGCGATTGGCGGCGTTCTTCCGGCAAATGCGAGAGATGCTTGCTTCTATGGCGCCGCGCCGCAAAGAAAATCCAAACATTGTGCTGCTTACTCCAGGCCCTTACAACGAAACTTATTTTGAACACGCCTACCTGGCCCGCTACCTTGGTTATACCTTGGTGGAAGGGGCTGATTTAACCGTTCGTGATGGCCGGGTGTTTCTTAAAACGCTTGGTGGGTTGCAGCCCGTGGACGTTATTCTGCGAAGGCTCGATGACGACTTCTGCGATCCATTGGAACTGCGGTCTGATAGCTCACTGGGCGTGGCCGGCCTGGTGCAGGCGGTGCATTTGGGCAATGTTGCCGTTGTTAACGCTCTGGGGTCTGGCCTGGTGGAGTCTGCGGCCCTCATGCCCATGCTGCCAACGCTCTGTCGCCGGTTGTTGGGGGAAGAACTTAAACTTCCCTCGGCTCCTACATGGTGGTGCGGCGAGCCATCCGCGCTTGGCTATGTTCTCGACAACCTTCGGCGGCTGGTGGTGAAACCGGTGATGCCCAGTGTTAACGTCAAGCCCGTGTTTGGCGAAACGCTTAGCGCTGATGAGCTACAAATGCTGCAACAGCGCATTCGCCAGCGACCGATGGACTTTGTAGCCCAGCAGCAATTGCCGCTGTCAACCGCGCCAGTGCTTACGCGAGGCGCTTTTGAGCCGCGGCATGTGGCGCTGCGTGTGCACCTGACAGCGGCTGGCGACGGGTATGCCGGCATGCCGGGCGGTTTAGCGCGGTTTTCGGCCACGCCTGACACGCTCAATGTTTCCATGCAGCATGGCGGCGGCTCTAAAGATACATGGGTGCTCACCAGCGGTCCGGTAGACACCTTCAGCCTGTTGCCCATAACCGGACAGTCGGTGGTGGTGAGTCGCAGCGGGAGCGATCTGCCGAGCCGCGTCGCCGAAAATTTGTTCTGGTTGGGTCGCTATGTCGAACGGGCCGAGAGCCTGTGCCGCCAGCTTCGCGGCCTGCTGCTGCGGGTCGCCAGCCAGGGGAGTGGCGAGGTCGGGCCAGAAACCGCCGCACTGTTTGCCCTGCTCGTGAATGCGGACGCAAACGACCCATTGCCGTTGCTCAAGCATACCGGCATTAACGTCGGCGGTGTGGAAGAGTTGCTGGCTATCACTGCAGATGCTGCACACCCCGGTAGCCTCGCAGCCATCTTGACCAATGCCCGAAGTCTCGGGGCGGTGCTGCGCGACCGGCTGAGCGTGGATGCCTGGCGGATTATTCATGGCTTTGACCGCGGACTGCCGGCGCAAGTTGCTCGGCGGTCGCCGCAAATGTCTGATGTGCTTACTGCACTGGACAATCTTATTGTGATGTTTGCCGCTTTAAGCGGCCTTGCCGCCGAAAGCATGACCCGCGGCTTTGCGTGGCGATTTTTGGACATGGGACGGCGGCTTGAGCGGGCAATAGAAACCCTGCGGCTCCTGCGATGTACGGTGGTGCCAGCCGGCGCTGGGCAGGCGCTGCTGTTGGAGCTTGTGCTGGAAATAGCCGACAGTTCCATGACGTACCGTCGCCGGTACCTTACCGACTTACAGCCCGCTGCGGTGTTGGACCTTCTGCTCCAGGATGAAGGCAATCCGCGGGCGGTGGCGTTTCAGTTGGTGTCGCTCTCAGAGCATATTGGCAAACTGCCACGCGGCAATAGTAACCGCCGGAGAACCGCTCAGGAACAGATCGCGATTCGTTGCCTAAGCGGCGTGCGCCTTGCCGATGTAGAGGCGGTTAGCGAAGTCGGCAGCGGTGAGCGGCGGGCCAGACTTGACGAAATGCTTGCCGCGCTGATGGATCACGTGCAGACCCTTTCCGATGCGATTGGTCAGGCGTACCTGTCGCATGCCGGGGCATCGCATCAACTGGGGGCCTTACCGCCCATGACAAACTTATGAGATACGAAGTTACCCATACCACCCGCTACGTTTATGCTGAGCCGGTTACGGTTTGCCAGAACCTTGCGCATCTATTGCCGCGGGTTTGCCCGCGGCAAATGTGGCTTTCTCATGAACTCGCAATTCATCCCGAGCCTGCCTCTGTCCTGCGGAGGATTGATTACTTCGGCAATCCCATGACCTTGTTTTCGATACAGGAGCCGCACCGATCGCTTACGGTTGTTTCTCACGGCAAGGTTGAAGTTGACGCGATTGAGCGTTTAGACAGTGGAGGCGGCCCCGCGTGGGAGCAGGTGCGCGACCAGCTTGCCGCCGATAAAAGCCGGGAGCTTGTCCCGTTGGAATTCACGCTTGATTCGCCTCTGGTGCGGCGTACGCCCGAATTGGCGGAATTTGCCGGTTTGTTTTTTATGGCGGGACGGCCCATCGTTGAGGCGGTCAAAGCGACGGCGGAATATATATTTAGGGAGTTTACGTTTGACAATACCACCACAACCATCAGCACGCCGCTGGAGCAGGTGCTGCGCCAAAGGCGTGGCGTATGCCAGGACTTTTCGCACCTCATGATTGGAGCCATGCGGTCGGTGGGCCTTTCAGCCCGGTATGTAAGTGGGTACCTGATGACCCAGCCGCCGCCGGGGCAGTCGCGGCTTCAGGGCGCGGATGCCTCCCATGCGTGGGTCGGCTTTTATGTGCAGTCCCTGGGTTGGGTGGATGTTGACCCCACGAACAACATGTGGGTTTCAGATCAGCACATAGCCATTGCATGGGGGCGCGATTTTGGCGACGTTTCGCCCCTGCAGGGGGTGATTTTGGGCGGCCAGCAGCAGGGCGTGAGCGTAGCCGTAGATGTTGTACCGATGACCTCAGATGCCCCGGCCAGTGCGACGTAGAGATTTAAATATCGAAAGATTCCAGGTCTCTGCCGGTGCTGAAAGGGGCTGCCTGGCGCAATGATGTCTCTCCATGCGAAAGACTATATACCGGTTTAACGCCGGCGATTCGCTGGTGTGCGTGCGCACCAGCCAATGGGCGCGGAGTGAAGAAATTCCAAAAACCTCCCCTTAGGCTACAATCTGATCATGAGAGATCGGTCACAGGTTACGGAGCCGACGGCGCGTGAGGCGGCTTTGCAGGTGCTTGCGCAGTGGCAGGAAGTGGGCAATCCGCCCCGGGTGCCGGATCGCGATGACTTGCTTTGGCAGCACATGGAGCCGCGCCAACGAGCGACCGCCTTTGATTTGCTTCAAGGTGTGCTGCGCAGCCGCGGCCTGCTCGACCATGTAATCGAGCAACTGCTGGACAAACCCATCGGCGGTCTTGAGCACGTCGTACGTGCTGCTCTGGAGCTTGGAGCGTATCAGGCCTTGCTGCAAAGCAACGTGACAGATTACTCCCTGGTGGACTCCAGCGTGGAACTGGTACGCTTGGCCGGTAAGCCGCGTGCGGCAGGGCTGGTGAATGCTATCCTGCGTGGGCTGCTCAGGCTTGAGCCGCGAGCGGAGCCTTTTGTGGCCTTACGCGATGATGCGTTTCCGGTGGGTGTCGGGCGGCAGGTTCGCTTTAATCGCCGCATGTTTCCATCGCCGCAGGGCGATGTGGCGGGGCATTTGGCGGTTGTGTGCAGCTATCCTAAACCTTTGGTTCAAATGCTGCTGCAAGCTTATGGTCCCGTCGTTACTCTGCGCATCTTGATTGCCGGCAACCTTCGGCCGGTGGTGCTGTTGCGTGACGACGGTGCCAACACGCAAGACTTGGGTGGATTGGTTCAGCATCAGCAAAAGGGGTGGCTTGCTGCGACGGATGGCTGGACGCTGGCCGTGGCTGGTCAGGTAGCGGCGGGCAAACTTTCGCCGCAGGACCCCACGGCCGGGCTTGCGGTGGAGTCGCTGTGCGCAGCCATTAAGGCGGTGCCTCCTGATGGCGCGCCACGCCCTTTGGCTTTGCTCGATTTGTGTGCCGGCAAAGGCACCAAGACCATTCAACTGGCGATGCGGCGTGCGGGCGATATTGTCGTTGCGACTGATATTGCACCCTTAAAGCTGGAATTGCTCCGTGGTCGGGCCAGGCAGTTGGGGCTTCATCGGGTGCGAATCAACCTGCTGGAGGAGGTCTTGATTGATCATCATGCGTTTGATGCCGTGCTGGTGGATGTGCCTTGCTCGAACACGGGTGTCATGGCTCGGCGGGTGCAAACACGCTGGCGCTGGCCCAAGCTCGATCGAAAAGTCTTGCAGCGCCAGCAGCTTATGCTCCTTACGCAAGCCCAAAAGCTGCTGCGGGCCGGCGGCATTCTTGTTTACAGTACCTGCAGCATAGACCCCTGTGAAAATGGCGATTTAGTACGACAGTGGCTTGAGCTTCAGCAACGTTCGCCTTGGCGAATAGTCCACGAGCAAATGTCGCTTCCGGCGGCTACCGACGACCCAGCGGAACGATGCGATGGTGGATATGTGTGCGTGCTGGCAGCCGCGGGGCAACTGGCCGTGTAATGACGGGCGGCGCGTTGACCGGCTCGGTCGCTTATTTATTTTTAAGCGGCTTGCGAGCAGGGTGGCCGAAGCCGCGCCGGCCAACACACGAAATCTTTGACGGGCGTGAAGCGCATCACATTGGCAAATCGCCAGTCGGCAGCTATCTGCAAAGCCTTCTCTTGCACCGCAAAGGCCAAGTTTATAGTGCGGCATAGATCGTCCGATTGAAGCGTCCAACTGTCTTACCAGTAGGGCAGGCATGGAATACAAGACGTCTTTCAATCGCGGCGCTATTTGCCAATGCAAAAACTCGAAAAGATTTTGCCCAGCACTTCATCAGGCGAGACCAGACCGGAAATATTGCCCACCGCATCGAGCGCCAGGCGCAGATCGCTGGCGATAAGCTCGGGATAGCGCATGGCACTTTCCGGATTTGCCGCAAGCATCTGCTGGGCTGAATGCAGTGCGCTGGTGGCGGCTGCAAGCCACTGGCGATGACGGCGGTTGAGGGTGAGGGTGGCTTCAGCGCCGGAAGCATTTGTTATTGCCTGGCCAATGGCCACGCGGAGTTCATCAAGTCCGAGTTGGGCAAGGGCGGAGGTATGAAGGCATGCGTGCGGGGCTGAAGCGCTGGCGGTGCCGGCATCGTCGGCGGGCTGATCGCACTTGTTACGCACCCAAAGTGTGGCCATACCTGAAACTGCGGCGGTGTTGGCCAGTAGGTCCAGGGTAGGCTGATTTTCGGTGCCATCGGTAACAACCACCACACAGTCGGCCCGTGCCATGGCGGTATGACGGGCTTCATTCATAAGGGTCGCAAGTGCGGTGGGCGATTCTTCAACGCCGGCGGCATCCACCAGCCGCACCTGGCCGACAGGTGTTTGAATGACTGTAGAGACGGCATCGCGGGTGGTGCCGGCAATGGGCGAAACGATGGCCCGGTCGTGGCCGGCCAAGGCGTTAAGCAGTGAGCTTTTACCGACGTTGGGTCGGCCCAGCAGCACGACAGCGGGAAGCGTATCCAGCGTTTCCCACTGCACGGCATGGGTTTGGGCGCGGGCGATGTCGGCGGTGATGGCGGTGACCTGCCGTTGCAATTCGGCCGGCGAGATGAATGACACATCGGGTTCATCGCTGAAATCTATGCCGGCCTCAACCATCGCCAGCATGTTGCCCAACTGGTCGCAAAGCGTCTGGCACCAGCGGTGCAAAGCGCCATCACGTAGTGCGGCGGCGGCGCGCAGTTGCCGTTCGTTTTCGGCGCCGATGGTGGCAGCGATGCCTTCGGCCTTGGTCAGGTCGCACTTGCCATGCAAAAAGGCCCGCGCTGAAAACTCCCCCGGCTCGGCTTGCCTGGCCCCCGCGGCCAGTACGGCCTCAAGAACCATTTGCGCCAGCGTGGTGCCGCCCGGCAGGTGCAGCTCGGCGGAATCTTCGCCGGTAAAGCTGTGTGGCGACTTAAATAAAATCAGCCCCGCAGAAACCGGCGGGTGAAGCAATGTTGTGCTTAGCCAACGTCGGGCGTGCGAGGTTTTAACGGGCGTTACTTGTGAACCGGCAATGCGCCAGGAGTCGGGACCGCTGAGTCGCACAATGCTGCGGCGGGCGGAACCCACGGGCGAACTGATGGCGGCAATGGTGTCGTGCTCGTACATGCAGCTATTGTAACGCAGGCAGCGTGTTTAACGCTTGCATGCCGCGGCAATAAACTCGCGAACATCGGCGCCCAGTTTGGCTCGCTGCGAAGCAGGGTGGTAGAGCATGTGGCCGCCCAGAAAAAACTTTTCGGTAATGTTGGACTGTAACGCCGAGTTAAGCCCCAGATGATCGAACGTATAAATGGTGGCTAAAAAGGGCGTGGCCAAATCAAAATAGCCGCTGCAAACCATTACCTTCATGGCGGGGTTGCGCACCATGGCATGGCGCAGGTTATCGGTCACGGTTAGATAGCCCGAACCGACGGGGCCAAAGTTCCAGGGAAATACATCGCCGGAAAGAGCCCGGTAACGCGAATCGTTTTTATAATGCAGGTGTTGGCGCACATAAATATTAAACGCGCTGGTGAATGGCGCGACGAATCCCCCCATGGCAGGGTCAAAACCGGTGCGGCCCAGTGTGGGGTTGTCGTTGTAGGCGGTGAGACGCGTATCCATGCGACCGATGACTTGATGCTCACTTTGCAGCAGACGAGCTTCGAATGCTGACGGGTCAATACGCAAATTGCTCAGCAGCACATATCGTTCTGAAAGACCGGTGAATGCGGCAAGCCGCGCGGCAATAGCCTGCCGCTTGGCGCGGCTTAGCGAGTTGCCGGCGGCCAAGGCGGTGGTGTAGTCGGTTAAGGCCCAGTGTTCGGCGGCCGCAAGGGTTTGATGAAAGTGCGGCTCCATTGCGGGCGAGAGCTTGTGGTGATACCAGGCAGCAGCGGTGTAACTGGGAACAAAAAGAGGATAGGGTGTATCGTTGCCTTCGCCGGTGCTTATGGTTTGAAAGTTGAGGATGGATGAAATCAGGATAATGCCATTAAGGTTAAGGCCGTCGTGATTGCCGAGGTAATCAGAGAGGGCTGCGGCCCGCGTGGTGCCATAGCTCTCGCCGGCAAGAAAAATCGGCGAAGCCCAGCGGTTGTAGCGGTTCAGGTAGGTCTGTACGAAATTGCCCAGAGATTGCACGTCTTGCGTGACGCCGTCAAACGCCGACTGCGGTACGCCTGGTGCGGGGTTGCTGTAGCCTGTGCCAACGGGGTCTACAAATACCAGATCGGTGGCATTAAGCCAGGTATCAGGGTTTTTAACCAGTTGATAAGGCGGTGGTGGAGCTGAGCCATTGGGGTTTAGTTTGAGAATGACCGGGCCGGCGCAGCCTAAGTGCAGCCAGACGGCCCCAGCACCCGGCCCTCCGTTGAAAGCAAAGGTAAGGGGGCGATGGCGGCTGCCGCGGGTTGGGTGGTCTTTGGTGTAAGCTACGAAAAATATGTGAGCGATAAGCTTGCCGGTGTGGTTGAAAACAGGCATCAGGCCGGTGGTTGCGGTGTACGCGAGCGGTTTGCCATCAATGGTTATGGTGTGATGTGTCACGATAAGTTGATCGGCGTTGGCGGCCGGGAGGTGCCCAATCATGGTACGCCCGGCGGCTGCGGTTTTGGCCGCCATGTGCGGGGCAGCTTTGGCGCCGGCGGGTGGATGGGCGGCCAAAGTTGCCGGTGTGGCCGCGGTAAGGGTTTGCGGAGCCGCAACCAATAGCGCCATGGCGGCGGAAATAGTCAGCAGCACCGAGCGGAACAAACGTGGCATTAAATAGCTTGGCATCAGTTACCTCAAGCACAGGTGAATAAATATCAGAAGCCAGGTGCAGTGCCATAGCGCCAAAGCTTATAGCAGCGGTATATAGCGTGCATAAACATTATGCAACTACGGCCGCGTAGCACGTACAACGCTCGTAAAGCCTGGCGCTGGCCACGGTTTAATGTTGCCGCCGGTGAACAAGCTTTTCGGCAAAGACAGCGGAGCGGCTTCGCCGAAAGAGTAGATGGAGATAGTAGGGCTGTCCTGCTGAAAGTTGGCGCTCCAAAGGTGGCGGGCGATTGAGCGGCAGGCAGGGAAGCTGCCGGTGCGACTAATGCCCCCGGTCGGCGAGGTAATGAACCAGTTGTGCCAGCGGGTTTGCGGCGCTGCCGAGGTGCTTGACCATGGCTTCGGCGATGGCAACCTGCGCGGCGAGGTGTCGGCGGGTTTCGTCCATGCCCAGCAGGCCGGGATAGGTGAGCTTGCCAGCTTCGGCATCTTTACCGGTGCGCTTGCCCATGGCGGCATCGGAGGCGGTTACGTCGAGCATGTCGTCAACAATTTGAAAGGCCAAGCCGATGGCACAACCGAGCTGATCTACGGTCTGCACAGTTGCATCATCGGCGGCGGCGCTGATGGCACCCATGCGGCATGCGGCCTTTATAAGTGCGCCGGTCTTCATGCGATGAATGGTTTGCAGCTTGGTGAGACCTTCGGCAGAAGTGGTGAAGGGCTTTTCTTCGGTGGGGTGGCAGGTGTCGAGGACTTGCCCGCCAATCATGCCTTGCGGGCCGGTGGCATCGGCAAGTTCTTGAACGAGTCGTACGGCCATGCGGGCGTCAGGTACGCGGGTAGCCAGTAGTTCAAAAGCAAGCGTGTGCATGGCGTCGCCGGCGAGGATGGCGGTGGCTTCGCCAAACACTTTATGGTTTGTAGGGCGGCCGCGGCGAAGGTCGTCATCGTCCATGGCGGGCAAATCGTCGTGCACGAGTGAAAAGCAGTGAATGAGTTCCAGCGAGCCAGCGGCGGGGAGCGCAGCGGCCATGGTTCCGCCGACGGCTTCGGCACAGAGAATGGTGAGTGCCGGGCGGATGCGTTTGCCCGGTCCAAGCAGGCTGTAGGCAATGGCATCTTTAAGCTGCCTGGGCGTATGGGCAAAGGTATCAAGCCAGGCCGCGAGATATTGGTCGGCGGCTTTGGCGCAGGCGTCGAGACGCTCCGTAATATTTTGCGAACTTTGTAATTGCACAGCAGCCGATCCTGAAGCCACGATTGTTACCCCCGACGAACTCGTTTCAGCCGAATTATACCGCTAATTTGGGGAAGCAAAAGGCAGCGCGGCCGGCGGTGATAGTCAGGCAAATCGAGCCAATGGATGGAGCAGGTAGTAAGCCCCGCAGAGATCTCGGCGATGGTTTTCCGCGGTTGCTCGTTCGGATGGTGTTGCAGCTACATAACGACAGACGCTGCCAGGACGCATGTTTTGATTCTCATGCGATGTGGCTTGGCGGGTATGCGGGCCCTGAATGGCCGCTACTCTCTGGACGAGTTGGGCATAAATCCTTACACTTTGACAACTTGCGTGGCCATGGCCGAACTCGGCTGGCCGAAAGCAGATGCGGCATTGCCGCGTAGAGTGTTTTTTGTGGTTTTACGTTGAAAGAGGAACCTCATGGCGGAAATCAGTGCTAAAGATGTTATGGCCCTGCGTGCTCGTACCAACGCGGGCATGATGGAGGCAAAAAAGGCGCTTACCGAATCGGCCGGCGATATGGACAAAGCCGCCGAATTGTTGCGGAAGTGGGGCGCGGGCCGGGCAGATACCAAAATGGCCAACGAAATGAAGGAAGGTCTGATCGGAGGAAAAATAAGCGAAGATGGCCGCACGGGCGTTTTGCTGCGGCTGGGCTGTCAGACCGATTTTGTAGCGCGTAATGATGGCTTTCAAAAGTTGCTCCACGACTTGGTGGAACTGGCCTTTCAAAATGCAGTTAAAACACCGGCGGAGTTAAATGCTCTTAAATATCCTGATGGCACCGGGCGCACGGTCGAACAGGTGATTAAGGAACTCGTCGGCGGCTCTATTAAAGAGAACATGGCGGTGACGGGGCTGGCGAGCTTTACCACCACTACCGGGCAAATTGGCAAATATGTTCACCACAATGCCAAGGTGGGCGCCTTGGTGCGCATTGATGGCAGCGCAGACGACGCAGTGAAGGTGTTGTTGGGCGAAATAGCCATGCATATCACGGCGGGCATGCCGTATGTGCCGCTGGCGGTAGGACGCGAGCAGGTAGACCCGGCGCTCCTGGAGCGTGAAAAAGCGATTGCCGCCGAAGGCATTACAGGTAAGCCACCGGCGATTGTGGAGAAAATTGTCGCGGGCAAGCTGGAGAAGTTTTTCGCGGATCAGGTTCTCCTGGAGCAGCCTTTCGTGAAGGATGAAAAAAGAAAAATTCGCGAGCTGCTCGCTGAAACATCCAAGGCGGTCTCAAGCCCGTTGTCGGTGGTAGAGTTTGCGCGGTTTAAGGTTGGCGAAGCCTGACGCGGCGATTGGCGGGGCTTTGGCCCCTTGATGGTAAACTCATTTGGAGCCAAACGTGGCGCGACAGCGATACACTCGCGTTCTGCTGAAGATATCCGGCGAAGGGCTATGCCGCGAGGGCGGCTTTGGCTTCGAAATGGATGAAATCAAGGTGATTGCCTCACAAATTGCGGCGGTTGCGCAGTCGGGCGTGCAATTGGCCATCGTTGTAGGCGGCGGCAACCTTGTGCGAGGCGAGAGGCTGGCGGGTTCGGGCTGTATACAGCGTGCTACCGCGGACTACATGGGCATGCTGGGTACGGTTATGAACGCCATGGCCCTGCAGGACACGCTGGAGCATTTAGGCCAGCCTACGCGCGTGGCCAGCGCGCTGCCGGTTACAGCCGTATGCGAGCCGTTTATCAGGCGTAAGGTCATGCATCATCTTGAGAAAGGCCTTGTGGTGGTGCTGGCGGCGGGCGTGGGCAGTCCATTTTTTACCACCGACACCTGCGCTGCCCTGCGCGCCACCGAGCTTAATTGTCAGGTGCTGCTTAAGGCCACCAAGGTGGATGGCGTTTACGACAGCGACCCCAAGAAGAACCCGAAGGCCCGCTGTTTTGAGCAGCTTACCTATCGGCAGGTGATCACTGATAATTTACGCGTTATGGACATGACGGCCATCAGCATGGCTGAAGAAAACAATGTGCCGATCATTGTGTTCAACATGAAAACGCCGGGCAACATCGGCCGCGTTGTAGCGGGAGAGCCTATTGGTACACTGGTAAACGGTGGTGCGGTTTGACGCGGCGGCGTAAATTGTCGGGGTGGGTCAGTCAGGAGATTTAATCATGCCAATAGATGAAATTCTATTTGAAGCTGAAGAAAGCATGGAAAAGGCGATGGAGCACCTGCGCCATGAGCTGCGCGGCCTGCGCACCGGGCGGGCGAGCACCTCGCTGGTGGAGTACATCAAGGTGGAGTATTACGGCACACCCACCGATCTAAGGGCGCTGGCGTCTCTTACCACGCCCGATGCAAGCAGCATTCTGATCAAGCCGTTCGACCCCGGCAGCCTTAAGGATATTGTCAAAGCTATAGAGATCGCCAATTTGGGCATCAACCCCCAGAACGACGGCAAGCAGATTCGGCTGGTGCTTCCGGCGCTTTCAGGCGATCGTCGGCAGCAACTGTTGGGCAAGGTAAAGGACGTGGCGGAACAAACCAAAATAGCGCTGCGTAACTTGCGGCGGGATGCCAACAAACATGTAGACCAGGAAGAAAAGTCATCACTGCTTACGCAAGATCAGGCGGAGTCGGGCCGCGAAGATGTGCAAACTTTGCTTAAGAAGTTTGAAGGCAAAGTCGAAGAAATGGTGGCGGCCAAAACCAGAGAAATCACCGAAGTGTAATGCTATGTGGCCATGTGGGCTGCGGGCTTGGCAAATCTGCGGAGCACCGGCGCGGTACGCAATTCAGGAATATTGAGCCAACGAGCCATCAGGCCATAGACTCCGGCCGCTACAGCCAAAACGAGAGGCAGTCGCACAAGTGCGCCCAGGAGGCGATGCTGCGGTCCAAACCATGCCAATGTTGCCAAACCGTAATCAAGCGAACCGGCAATAAAGATCATAACGGTGGTTGCCGCGATACAGCGGGCAATTAAAGCAATCATTGCTGAAAGGCCCAGTGCGCCGACGCGGCGGCGTAAGATAAGCAGCAGCAGTCCGCATTGCACGATGGCGCAAATGGATGTGCTGGCGGCGAGGCCGCCCTCCTGCATAAACCACACCAGTGTGAGGTTTAGCGAAAAGTTAAGCGCGACCATGCTGACGGCAATCTTCAGGGGGGTGCGGGCATCCTGCATGGCGTAAAATGCTCGAAGCAGAATCATCTGCAGTTCAAACGCCCATATTCCTATGCAGAACCAGCGGGTAGCCCAGACGGCACGTTCGATGTCGGCGGCTGATACGCGCCCGCCAAAATAAATGCTGGTAATTAAAAGTGGTGCAATAAGTAGCATGCCCGCTGTGGTGGGCACGCTTAAAAAGAGGCTCTTGCGCATTGCGGTCTGCAGGAGCTGCTTCATGGCCGGCTGGTCGTGTTGGGCGGCGGCGGCAGCAAGCCGTGGAAAAATGGCGGTGGCGGTGGCTACGCCAAAAACACCAACCGGCAGCAGGTAAATTCGCTGCGCGACCGAGAGTTTTCCCAGGGCGCCGGCAAGCATGGGCACATGCACACTCCAATGCAGAAGACTGAAAGTGGCGTGGCCGCCATGGCCGTCCGGCGAGAGCCACCAGGCGATTTGCGAATCCATAAAGGTATTAAGTTGCACGACCGACATGCCGGCGATCATGGGCAGCATGTTGCGCAAAATGGCTCCGAAGCCGGGAATGGTGGTGGCCAACACCCATCGCGGGCGTATGCCGCTGGCGATCATGCTGGGCATCATGGCGGCCATTTGCACAAGCCCCGCCAGCAGCACAGCCCCGGCGAGCCAGTACAGTCGCAGGTGCAGCGGTTCGTGTGCGGAGAGGAGCCATGCCGGCACGGCTGCGGCTGAACACATAAGAATGTTTAGAATAATAGGGCTGGCGGCCTGCGCTGCGAACCGATGGTGATTGGCGCAGATTGCCCCGGCAAGCGCGACAACACACACGAACAGTGCATAAGGCAGCATGATGGCGATCATCGCCAGGGCGAGGCGGTTGGCCGGCAGCACATGCGGGTTAAGCGCGGCAGGTACTAAAAAAATCTCGCCAAGTGCAATCAGTGACCCAAGAATAAGCACGAGGCTTGTAAGCACGGCCTGTGCGAGCTTGGCGGCCGTGGCTTCGCCGTGCTTTTGCTGTACATCGCGGTATACGGGAAGGAAAACGGCCGTGAGGGCACCTTCGCCAAAAATGCGGCGAAAGAGATTGGGCACCTGAAAGCCCATCCAGAAGGCCGACCATTCCGTGCCGACGCCGAGAAAATAGCTGCAGGCTTTATCGCGAAGCAAGCCAAAAACTCGAGATACAAGGGTAAGACGCGAAATAAGGTTGGCCTGCGAAACAAACCCGGGCGCGGCGGGCGAAGCGTCAGGGGGTGGCGAGGTGTTGTGCGGGTTGTCGGCCATCCGTGGCGTCTCCAGAGGGTGCGTCGTTGGCAGCCGGCATCAGGCGGTTGCCAGGCTTGCCGCCAAGCAGGCCTTGATGCGTTGACACTGTGTTGCCGGGTCGTTTGCCGCAATAACGGCCGAGCATACGGCCACTGTGCGGATGCCAACGGCTGTTAGCTCGCTTGTATTCTCCGGTGTGATTCCGCCAATGGCAACGCAGGGAATGTTGCGTTCGGCGGCCCAGCGAGAGGCTTCCGCGGCGTAGCGTGGGCCGGCTATTAAATCTTTGGCCTTGGTGCTGGTTGCAAACATGGGGCCTGCGGCAATGTATGACGCTCCCTGCTCGAGAGCATGTTGCGCCTCGGCGAGGCGACTGGTGGAAACGCCGATGAGCATGTCGCCACCAAGCAGACGCCGCAATTCGGCTGTTGGTAGATCGCTCTGGCCGACATGCACCCCATCGGCTCCAGCGAGCAAGGCAATGTCAGGGCGGTCGTTGAGAATGAAAATGGCCCCGGCTTGACGACACAGCTCGCGGGTTTGGCGGGCGCGGTTGAGCAGTTCGGCATCGGGCAAATGCTTTTCGCGGAGTTGCACAACATCCGTTCCGGCGGCGAGAATTGATTTAAGCACCTGCAGCCACGGTTGCCGACAGAGCGATTCGGTCAGCAATACATAGAGTTGAGCCTCCGCGAGGCGGGAGGCTTTGTGGCTGATGGCGTAAAGTAATTTTTCAATGCTGTACGCGCGGTAGCGCAGGGCTTCGAGTTGCTCAGCAAGCGCAGGAGAGTCGAGCTTGGTCGTTTCTTCAAGGACTCGCAGCGCTTCGGTAAGACGCTTTGCGTTAGCGCTGATGATGGTGGTGGAGCTGGTGCGGGTAAACTCATCGGGGGCCTTGATGGTTGTGCCTACGTCGGCGGCTGTATTGCGGTTGGCCAGCAGTATTGCCGCATCAAGCGATTGATAAACGACGGCTAATTCGTGGCGTAAGTTTTTGATGGCGCTGCTGGTTGAGGCATGGTCAAATTGAAAGCGTGCATAGTCTTCCAGCACGCGGAGCGCTTCGCGTGCGCGGTTAAAATTGGCGTCAAGTATTCTGGCGGTAGCCGGCAACATGCAGGCATTATAGCCGGATAAGCGGTATGCGGGGAGCCTTGGGCTTGCGGCCCGTCGGCGTAGGCTATTCAGGGGCAGCTTCATCTTCGGTTGCACGTGTGGCGTGGCGCAGCGACCAAGGGTGGTACCGTGCCACGCCACGTTTGGATTCGCCGACAAACTGCACAAATGCTGCCACTTCCGGGTCGCAGGCGATTTCCGGGGGCAATTTCCTGATGGCCTGTGCCAACGGTAAGCGACCGCCATCGCGGTAGAGAATTGTAAACATGCGTCGCACGGCGTTGATGCTTCCCTGCGGCATGCCCGATCGCCGCAACCCTACGACGTTAAGTTGTGCGATGCAGTTAATAAGCATTGCAATCACGAATGGTGGAATATCTACATTATGGGAAGACGCGTTGGAAACCATGGCGAGCTTGCCCACGCGACAAAATTGATGAATGGCGCAGTGCGCGCCAATGATGGCTCTATCCTGCACAACCACGTGGCCACCAAGTGCGGCACTATTTATAAGGGTAATGTTGTCGCCAAGGACGCAGTTGTGGCCCACATGGCTGGCGACCATCAACAGGTTTTTGGAGCCTATGACCGTGCGGCCGTTGGTGCCCCGATGCACCGTAACCGATTCACGAAAAACGTTGTCGTCACCGATGAGCAGATCGCTGGGCTGATCTTTATGTTTAAGGTCCTGCGGGGCGTCGCCGAGCGAAGCAAAGCTGTGAATTTTATTGCCACGGCCCATCACCAGCGGCCCGATGAGTTTGGCATGGCTGCTGATGACGCAGTCAGGACCGATGGTTACAGCGCCTTCAATAACAGCATAGGGGCCGATATGCGCTGAAGCATCAACCCGGGCTTGAGAATCTACAATGGCGGTTGGATGAATCATATGATTTACTCAGATCATAAAAAGCCTGGATTGCAAATTTTACATGTTAAATTCGCAATGTTTAATAAGCTATGGAGTTTATCATCGGTACTCCGCGGATGCAGCTGTAAGATCGGCGGCAACGTAGGTAAGGCGGCGTTTTTTCATCCAGCGGACGGCCAGAAGGTCTACAAAAGCGCGAATAACGCGGCTTCCAAATTTATATTTTGTTACGCCATGGGCGCGTGGATGGTGGCTCACGGGAACCTCAATAACCTTAAAGCCTCGCATCTTTACGAGCGTTGGGAAAAACCGGTGCATGCCTTTGTAGAGCGTAAGGTCCGCGAGACATTCGCGTTTGTAGACCTTAAGAGAGCAGGCAGAGTCTTTAATGTCTTCGCCGCTGAGCCAGTTGCGAATTCCATTGGCGATTTTGGTTTGAATGAGTCGCAGTACGTTGTCGCTGCGTTTTTGTCTCCAGCCGTTGACCATGTCAATCTCAGGTGAAAGCATGGCCATGAGGCGTGGTATTTCGCCGGGGTCGTTTTGCATGTCGGCATCCACCGTGCCCCAGATGCGCCCTCTTGCATGGCGAAAGCCTGCGTCCATGGCGGCGGTTTGGCCGCTGTTTGTTTTAAGCGATATGACGCGCAGCCAGCGATATTGACGGGCCAGTTCGAGGAGCTTTTCACGTGTGCCATCGGTGCTGGCGTCATCCACAATGATACATTCAAAAACAATGCCCAGGGGAACAAACACATTGCGAACGCGCTCAACCAGAGGGGTAACATTTTCCACCTCGTTAAAGGCCGGCGCTATGATTGAAAGCTCCACCACGTTTTCAGTCACCTGCATACTCCACACGCATAGGCCGCGGCATGTATTCTTCCGGGTGTTGTGCCGGCAGCGTCAAGAAGTATACGCCAAATTGGTTGTTTTGTTGCATGATTGGGGCTTTGCCAGCAGGCGAGAGCGAAGCAGTCGCATTGACGTTCAGGTGGCTGGGTGCAGGCTGGTAACGGCAACCACCGCCGCGTTAATGCTGGCTGGTCGTACATTTTTAGGCAGTGCTCGAAGTGCTGCCGCAGCCGCTTGCAGAGTTGCACCGGTGGTACAGATATCGTCTACAAGCCAAACGATTTGGCTGGCCATTTTGGATTGCAGTCTGGGGTCGTTGGCGACGGCAAAGGCGCCGCGCATGTTGTTGGCGCGAGCCGTAGCTGAATCGGCGGTGGCTTGGGGCGAGGTGTAACGTATTCGCTTCAGGCAGTCGAATACGGGCCAGTTGAGGATATCGGCGGTTTGAGCCGCGATTTCTTCAGCCTGGTTGAAGCCTCTCCAGAAACGCCTTCGCCAATGCAGCGGCAGCGGCACCAGAATATTGCGTGGTGCTGTGCTGGCGGGAGTAACCGCGGTGGGCTGGCGCAAAAGGGCCTGCTGCAGAGCCTGTGCCAGCAGCGGGGCCAAAAGGTGGGTGAGTTCCCACCGCCGGTGAAATTTTATTTGAGCAATAAGGTGGTTGAGCGGTGGGGCCAGAGCGCCCGCCCGGACGATGACATCGAGGCCGAGCCGGCGCGTTGGACATCGCAGGCAAGAGGTTGGATTGGCAGGCGACGCCCATTGGCTGGAGGAAGATCCGCACTTGTGGCAGTAGGGTTCGAGTACGAGCTGCGCGATTTTTTGCCTTACGGCATCGGTGAGGCCATGCTCGTGGGATTGCAGGGGCGTTCCGGTGATCCAGCAGGTTTGCGGGGCTACGGGCGTTGCCAGCAAACCGATAAAACGGGCTAATTTACGAGCCGGGGCGAGGCGATTGTTTGTGGATGCCCGAGAGGAATCGCTCATGAGGCAAACTCCACAAGGACAGACTTAAAACGTTCAATGATTTGCGACGCCTGCTGCCGATTAATCGCCATCGTTCGCCAGGTGGTGGCCAGCGTAAGTTCCGAGCCGATCGTAGTAAGCGTAAGGACCAATGGTGAGAGCGGCCCCGTAGGGGAAATGCGAACATAATCTAGAACTGCCGGCAGGCCTGCTGCATCCGGCACCGGCGGATTGCACCAGGTTCCGGTCAGGTTGACGTTTGAAATACCCGCAACAGTAGGAAGATTTTTGGCAAAAAAATCTGCATGATGGCGAGCTTGGCGGTAGCGCCGCCACCAGAATTGCGCCACCGCAAAAGAATCGAATGCGCGGACTGCCTCCGCCGATTGTTTAACCTTTCGCGATCGCCGGGCAATTTGCTGGACCAAGTGCTGGGCATTACACGCTTCGGGTGCCTGGAGTACGGTGGCGTAGCAACTCAGGTACATACCAAAGATGTTGTCGAGGGACGGATGGGCCTGATTGCGAATATCCACAATGGTACCCAGCGCAATCGCGCGGCGGGGAGGATGCAGGCGGCGGCTGCGAGGCTTGGCTCGATGCGGAGCGGTAAACTCGCCCATCGCCACGGCCAGGGAGGCCAAAAATAGATCGTGTACGGTTGCGGATTGGCGCTTGGCGGTATGGCGCAGGGCGCTTATCAACCCGGCGGGGAGACGATGAAAATCAAACCCGCAGGTGAAGTCGGTTGGATCGGAGATACCCATGCGATAGGCGCTGCGATGTCGCCAATAGTCGCGCGCTGAAAATAGCCAATCGCGCAGGGCGATTGCTGGAGCAAGGCGTCTACCGAAGTAGTGCCGGTGGTCGCAGGCGGTCATGCTGGGCACGTTTTGCAGGGCCGCATCAGGTTGGCCATAGGCTTGGCGCAGCAGGCACATAATGTTGCGGATGCTGTAACTGTCGGCAAGCCAATGGTCGTAGATGGTCAGCAGGCTGTAGCGATCGGGTGCATCGGGCAGCAGAAAAAATCGGATGGGAATCTGGTCGGCGGAAAATGGCAGGGCCAATTGCGTTGTAGCCAGTGTGACAAAATCAGTGCAGGCGCTTTGCAATGACACTTCGGCAGGCTCGAACGATACGGCATCGCCGGAAAAGCTTGGTCGGCCAATGCCGATTGCCTGGAGCACACGGTTGGCGGCCAGGTTCCAGCGGTTCAGATCGGGTATGCCTGCAAGGGTCATCATCTGGCCGGCGTTGTAGGCCTTAAGTCGGCCCCAGTCGTACATGAGCTGCTGAAATGGGTTCAGCGCCATGGCTGGTCGGGGTGTGGGAGTTGATGTTGTGCTTACAGGTGCTTGCAAAGTTATCAGGCCCCATTCAGTTTTCGGGAGCACATGCCTCCCATGCAGGCGCATTTTACGATGCCCGGAACTTTGGGAAGAAGCGGCCCACGGCATGCCGATAGTCTTGGTATTTCTGCCCATGGGTTGAAATGAGATATTGCTCTTCGCGTCGCGCTTCGACCTGCAGCATGGTGATATGTACAGCCGCCGTGATAAGCATCAGCGGCGTCGGAACAGTTGCAAGCACCGCCAGCATAAGGGCTATGGAAAGAGCATAAATGGGGTGCCGCACATACTGGTAGGGGCCCCGAACGACCAATTCCAGCGTTTCGCCGGGGTCTATGCCGATGCGCCACGAACGGCCCATACGATGCCAGCAGATGAAGGTTGCCCACAGCGCCGCGATGGCCACCAGTGTGCCGACAACAGCCAGAATTTGTGCCGGCAGCGAGCGGATGTCGAGCAATCGCGTCAAGAGCCAATGGTGGCCGGCGACGGGCATAAGGCCGGCAACCCAGGGTTGGGCGCACCAGGCCAGCACGGTGGGCGCCCAAACAAGGCGCATCCACTGGCCGGTGCGTTCGCGTGGCACAAAATTGGGGTCCTTGCCGATTTTGCGTGAAAGCTTAATGCCCTTAACCAGCACGGTGCCCCAATAGACTGCCAGTACCAGACCGCAGGTTATGGCGGTAGTGGTAGCGATGAGTTGCTGGGGAGAATTATTCATGCGGTCAGCCTTTGGGTTTGCTCGTGATTGCACCGAGAGCGGTATTCACCGGCGGCAGGGGTGGCATCGTTGGTTTGCTATATGGCCCGGCCATGTTAAATGCGTGCGCTCGCTGAAGGGCGTGCATAATGTCGTTGACCATCATGTTTTGTACGCCCGGGTTGGCACTTATGCTCACATGGTTGATGCCACTGGTATCAAAGCCAACGTTAGCGGTTGCCAAATTGATATTGGTGAGGCGTGTTGCGGCGGGGTCCTGTGCTTCGGCGGATACGCCGCGCCACATGGGGAACCAGTCGGTAAGCGGATGACTTTTATAGATAACGATGCATCGCTCGACATTGGGCGGAATAAGCGGGGGCGTGACCGGATCGCAGAGAAGCAGTAATGTTACCTTAATGCCTCGGCGACCCAATGCCCTTGCGATTCGAATTTGATCATCTGCACCCCAAGAATGCCCCACCAGAATCAGCGGGCCGTTGAGCTTGTCGGCCTTATATTCAAACTCCAGAAAACTGCGCAGGCTGGAGCGGGCTTCGTCGGCAACGGCGGCCGAATCTACAATATGGGCAGCATCGAGATTTTGTGTGAGCGTATCCATACCGGTGCTGAAGATGCCCAAAAAGCCCCGCATGGCATACAGGTGGCCTTCGTACTCAAAATGGCGCTCAATTCCGATGCGCACAGTGCGCATGACGGGGTCGTTGGGTTGACCGCTTAAGTCTATGCACCCGGTTGAAGCCAGGCAGAAGACCGCAAGGCATATTCCCAAAAACATCGCTCGCCAAGTGCGCGTTAAATGAGTCATCATACTTTTGTTAAAACCCCATATTACAATCTTGAGCTGGAGGGCATTAGCACTAAACGCCCCGCAACCGTAACAGACCGCTCACCATGCGGTATAAGATACTGCCAAGATACGCTTGTGCCAATAAGACGGTTCACTGTATTCAGGCAAGGCAGTTCGCTATTTCCATGGTAATGGGGATGCGATGTGTTCGCCCGCAGGTGTATGCCGCTTGGCTTAAAGGCCGTAAACTAATGCCTAGGGTTGCCGCGGCAGCAGCCCATACGCAAACTTGCTGGAAGAGCATTCGCATATGGCACTAACGCCATGGCTAGAGCGATGCAGATATAATTGGGACGACAGAAGGTGATAGGCTGCGTGCAAAGCGTGATTAAAACACTGTGTGCTAAAGGGCCACTTGTGGGCCGGAGTCGTGTTGTTGGCGGTGGCAGTCTGGCGCAAGGATGCCTTTTGGCCGTGGCTGCGCTGTTGCTGCTGGGCTGTAGCAGCAGCCGAAACTCCGCACCGGATGTCGTGCTGCCTCAACAAGGAAAAGCGGTGATTTTAACGATGCACCCCCACATGGGCTATGCCGTGGTGCATGCGGACAATGGGACGCACATTATCTGGTGGGACCAACACTCTCTATTTTTTTACAACGGTCAGCGGAGTAAAACGCTGTTGGCCAAGCCCGGCGATACCGTTCATTTTGATGGATTTGCCGCTGATGGCGAGGTGTACATAGGAACCGCCTGGCTTGGCCCGGAGCCGGTGATGTTAACCAGCCCGGCCCTGGCGCCGCCGCAGCGGCCCGCGCTTACTACACGGCCTGATGCGCTCGAGCATGCTCCTGTAAAATTGCAGCCAAAGGGCTAGGCAGGGGGTCAGCAACTCCTGAATTTCTGGCTGGCGTGAGGTCGAGCTGTCTTCAGGCAAGGATAGCTTCAAGCAGGCTGGCGGATGCCACGACGGTTCGCTGGATGATAACCTCGACCCGGTTAACGTGTACGCCGACGATGCGTGTTTGAGCAAGGTAAAACTCTTTGGAGGAGCGGCTATCGTGGCAATCGTGCACATCGGCGTCGCATAGCACCAGAGCCTGTGCATGCACTGCTGCGAGAGTGCCGATATAAATAAGAGGTCCTTGGGTATCCAAGACCACTTTTTGCCCGATCCAGCGAGTGAGAGGGTCATGGGTGGCGGCATTTGGCGGTGGAGTATCCATTAAAATTTCCTTGAGAGGAATCACCGTCACGATTATAGTGCTTTCGGCGGGGTTGAACATAGCCGGCCAGGAAGGCGGCTCGCGGCCTGCGGCTTACTGAAAAGGAAACATCTTATGCGTGCAGCGTTTAGACCATCTGTTTCGCGTCTGGTTGTCCTGACACTTGCCGGAGCAGCGCTGGTGACCGGCGGGCTTTTTATGCAGACCACGCGCGGGCAGGTAGCCAACCAGTCGCTTGACCAGCAGATTGCCGCTCGCGAGAGCAAAATAGGTCCGAAAGATGCGGTTGGACACGAGGAATTGGCTCGTTTCCTGTTTAAGCATGCGCGCTACGACGAAGCACTGGATCAGGTAAAAGCGGCCTTGGCTATAAACCCACAGTTTCAGGATGCCATTCTGCTCAAGCATATCATCGAGAAAAAGCTGCTGTCGTTGGCTGCGGGACACCAGACAGCAACCACGGTCCCGGCAAGCCACAAAGTCCACAAGTTACTGACGATGAAAGACATTTATAAGATCAGGCTGTGGGAACTCTCACGTCCAGAGCTGCGTTTGAACGCTCCGAAACCGTTGGAAGGCAAAATCGTTGGTGGCGACAAGACGCTGCAGCGGTTCTGGACGCATGTGATACTGCGAGATCCTCGTTACGAGAACCAGAATCTGACCCGACGCGATCGCGAGCATTTCATGCGGCCAAGCAATTTTCCCAACCAGGTGCATTTTATGCTGCAGATGGGAACCGCAAAGTACTGGAACAAGATTGAAATACTCAGCGATCCGGCGGCCATGCAGGTTTTTCGCACGACGGTGCAACCCTTTGTACTTCAAAGCTGCGCCACCGTCGGCTGCCACCGTGGGCAGGATTTTAAAGGCTTTAAGCTATTTGGGGCCGGTGGAACGCCCAATATTCGCGAGACATACACCAACTTTTATATTCTCAGCACCTATGCCTATAAAGGGCAGAATCTGATTAATCGAGGCAGTCCGCAGCTTTCACTGATCTATCAATATGCTTTGCCGCGGGCGGACGCGGCCTATCGGCATCCCGGTAAGAAACCAATTACGTATCGGACTTTTAATCGGCAGAAGATACTGAACTGGATTGAGTCGCTGCGGTATCCGTCGCATGATTATGGTGTTTCTTATCAGGTGCCCAAGTCCGCGTCCAAGTAGTTCAGTTTGCCGTCGAAGGGCGCGATGGATAGCAATGTCCTGCGGATAATTGCCGTGGCGTGGACCGCCGGAATGTTGTGGCACATCAACCAGCCATACGGTGCCAAGGGTGCGGTGCCGCATGTACGGGCGGGACTTGGTTGGTCGGTGTAACGGGAGAGCTGATCGTTATGTCCCGGCGGGCCGGGCGAAGTGATTGATACCGGGCTTGAAAACGACTTTGTCGTCCAGCACGACTAATTCCTCATTAAGAAAATACTGTACCGCTTTGGCCAGCGTCTGCGCTTCGAGCGCCAAGCCGCGCTCGCGAACGTCATCGGCTGAATCTTCGCCGACGTTGATATGAAAGACATCCTGAAGAATAATGGGGCCTTGGTCAAGTTGTTCGGTTACGAAGTGAGCGGTACAACCCGTAACCCGTACGCCGCTCTCATAGGCTTGGCGATAAGGGCTTGCCCCCGGGAAGTGCGGAAGCAGTGAGGGATGGATGTTGATGATTTTTGATTTAAACGCCCGCACAATTTCAGGCGTTAAAATTTGCATGTATCGTGCCAGAATCACCAGGTCTGGTTCAAGCAGGCGCAGCTCTTCGAGAAGCCAGGCTAAATGAGAGGCTTTTTGAGCGGGATCAACTCCGGACGGATGATGTCTAAAAATCAGCCCGGCATCGTCGGCGAGTGGCTTAAGAAAGTCGTGATTGGAGAGTATTGCCACGATATCTCCGCCGAGCTGCCCTTTGACGGATAGTTCTAAAAGTGCCTGAAGGCAATGCGGTTCGCGGCTTACCAGCACCGCCAGCCGCTTGGTTCGGCCGGTTCGCTGCAGCGCCACGCGCACCTCCATGCCGATGTCGCGACCTACGGCGAGCAGGCCGGTGATTAACTCGTCGAGCGAGTCGGTCATGTCGCGGAGGTCTACGAGCATATCCATAATGAATACCCCGCCCACCACGCGTTGGAGCATATCTTCAATATTGATTCCGCGGTTGGCGACATAGGTGGCAAACTTTGCCACCACACCTTTTTGATCTCGCCCCTGCACTGAAATAACCGCCAGCACTTTGCGTGTTTTATTCATGTATGCTCCTGTGGTGTCAGTTGTGATGCACGGCCTGCCATTGTTGTATCGCCACGCCGGCTGCGCCAATAATGCCTGCGTCACCGCCAAGACAAGGCAGGGTGATTGTTACCTGCGGTGGGGCCATGCGCCAATACTGTTTGGCGAAATGTCGCTGCACCGGTCGCAACAACTGGTTGCCGGCCGCGGCCATTCCACCGGCGAGCACGATCATATCGGGGTCTATCATATGGGTAATATTTACGCAGCCGATGCCCAGGTACCGACACATGGTGTCCCAAAGCTCACGGGCAATTCTATCACCGGCACTGGCGTGCTCGGCTACGTCACGGGCACTGACGGTACCATGCTTTTTCAGTACTGCACGCAACGAACTCGCTGTATCGTCGGCTTTGAGTTTAGCAACAGCTCGCTCGCCGGTGCGATGCGCGGAGGTGTACACCTCCAAGCAGCCACGTTGACCGCAGCCGCATGGATCGCCGCCCGGCACAATGATGGTGTGGCCAATTTCCGCGGCAGACTCGGTGGCGCCATGAACCAGTCGTCCATTAAGAATGATGCCACCGCCAACTCCGGTGCCCAGCGTCAACATGACCATGCTGCGGACTGATTTGTTGCGCCCGACGCCGGCCCAGAACTCACCGTAGGCTGCTGCCTTGGCATCGTTCTCCAGGGTGGCAGGCTTGCCCAGGCTTGATGCGATGCGATCGCGGAGGGGAACATTTGACCAACCCGGCAAGTTCGCGGAGCGATACACGATACCGGAAGCCGTTGAAAGTGGGCCAGGCGAAGCAATACCCACGGCGGCAATAGCATTCATGTTGATTTTGGATCGCTTAACGGCCGATTGCGCCGCCTTGATCAGATTGGCAGTTACGACATCGGGTCCATGCCCGGTGGAAATATGCACCCGTCCCAAGAGTTTACCATCGTGGCTTACTACCCCGGCTTTTATGTTGGTGCCGCCGAGATCGAGTCCGATGAAAAGTTCCTTGCTACTGGTCATGGTTGCTCCATTAAGATCAACTGAATCGGCCGTCGGTTTTGGGTACACGGCGTGCCTTGGGCAGTGCCGCAATCACGCGAGAACTTGGAGAGCTGATGCCCAGGAGCGATAGGGCATCGCGCTCTACCATGCGTCGCAAATCGCTTCGCGGAACGAGCGGCAGCGGTGTGCCCCGTGCGGTTTGATTAATGGCATAAACAGCCTCGATGCATTCTGCTGCGGTGGCAAATGGGAAGTCGCTGCCAAAGAGAAGTTTATCTAACACGCCCATCTGATAGGCTCGCACAATGGCATCGTAACCCAACCAAGGGCGGTGCAGCAGCCCGGCGACGTTGGCGTAAACGTGCTGGTGCTTGGCGAGCAGGGTAAGAGTTTCGTCCACCCATGGATAGCCGCAATGAGCGATCACCAGCCGCAAATCGGGAAAGGTGCGAGCGACTTCATCGAGCAGAATTGGCCGGGCGTATTCCAGTCGCGTTTGCGGTGTGAGTACGGGGCCGTTGGTAAGCACCACCGGCAGTTTGAGTTTGCATGCAGACTCGTAAACCTCGAATGCCCGCGTATCGGAAGGATGAAAATCCTGCGCGGCGGGGCTGAGGGTTATGCCGCCGACCCACGATTCGCTACGAAGCGCCTTTATTTGTCGGGCGGCTCCCGGTTCGGTGGGGTCTACACCGGCAAAGCCGATCATTTGGTTTGGGTGTTCACGGCAATATTCGGCGAGGAACCGATTGGGAATGTCTGCGTTAAGCTGTCGGCTGGTAAAGCCAAGTACGAAGCAATAATCCACAGGCTCGGAAGCGGCAAAGTGGGTGGCAATATCGGCTTTGGGCAGCAAACGCACTCGCCGATCGCCTAAGATAACCGGTTGCTGCAACAGGCTTGTGCCGTTGGGGCCAAGCTGTTCGGGGCTTTGCCAGATAAACGTATGGCAATCAATTATCAAAAAAGCTCCTTGTACAGCATCTTAGCGCAGGGCGATGCGTGGGTCGGCCCGGGCGCAAAGTACATCCACGAGTAAATTAAAAGCGACGATCAGCACCGTGTAAACCATGGTGATGCCCAAAACAAGTGGAATGTCTTTATTGATGCAGGCATTGACAAAGTTTTGTCCCATGCCGGGAATGCCAAATATTTTTTCGACCACAAACGAGCCTGTGAGAATAGCGGCTGCGGCGGGTCCTAAATAAGCCAGAATCGGTGCAGCTATGTTGGCGCCAGCATGGTGTGCTACCACACGCAGCGGGCTGGCTCCCTTGGCTTTGGCG
>JABEVB010000203.1 GCA_013044165.1 Phycisphaerales bacterium | reverse complement strand
GAAAACCAGCCAAGCAAAGGATCAAAAAACACGCACGGCGCTCCGAGTTAATCGAGGGCACAACCCAGCGACCAAAAACTTTACCCCATCGGGCATAGCCGCATGGGGTGTATTGGCCTTGCTATCCACCGGGTCTAACCAACCTGAAACAAAGGCTCCAAGCAAGGTTATAGTCCGGTAAAGCCTGTCCCTCTCTATGTTATCGGAATTTCACCGCCGGTAAAAACAGCACAATAACGATTTATCCGCCCACAATTAGCATCTTATATTGATACGCCAAGTAAATGAGCGCACCAAGCGTGGCCAAAGCGCCAATAATGGCAAGCGCCGTGTACACATTGGCCTGGGGCTTAATCGTGATGCGAGCGGGAGTATCCATCCGAGACATAGACATCGCTCCAAAAGTTCAGAAATCACGTACAACCCGCCATAGCCAAACGGGGCTCGGCGGACACCAATGCCCCATTATATCAGGTACCGGGGCCGCTCATAACGGTATCGTTGGTTTTGACGCTTTGGCCCGGCTTCACGAGCGTTACCACGCCCACTGATTGCGTCGGGTCTACGCTGCGAACCACAATGTCCGCTATGTACGTCCCGTTGCGATACACGGTGAGGCGGGTACCAGTGGTTACGCCGTCACGGGCACCCAGCGAAACGCTCACGTACGTATGGCCGTTAAGCGACTCAACCTGGCTGATTACTCCATTGACCGGCGATGCCGTGGGCACACCAATGAGCTGGTTGAGTGAGGCCGTCTGCGTCGGCGACTTGGCCGCCGACATGGCCTTGGTAAGCCTGGCATTCAAATTGGCAATGCTTTCCTGCAGGGTTTGAATGGTCTTTTGTGCCTCATTACGTTCGTTGGTGAGGTTGTCGTTATGCCGATTGAGTTGGGCGTTCTCATTGATGGCCTTGAGCAACTCCGGCCGAATGAGGTTGAGCTGGGCGGTCTCATCGGCAAGCTGTTTCTGCAGCGAGGTCACCGAATCGGTCAGCAGTGTAACATTGTTGGAAGCCTTCTGCTGATCAGCCGCAGCCTGGGCAATTTGCGTGTTGGCGCTTTGCAACTTGGCCTGCAGGTTGGTGATCTCATCACCGTATTTTCCCGCAATGGAGACATTGGCCTGTTGTGCTCTGGAAAGCTCCGCCTGCGTCTGCGCGACGAGCGTATCCTGCTTTGCCAGTGCCGCGGATGCCGCCACCATCGAGTTCTGCGTGGTCACAAGCTGTGCCCGGTAATTCTGCTGCTTGTAAGCAAACATCACGACGAGCACTGAAAGCGTCAGCGCAAACAACACCTGCAGTACGACAAAGATTTTAGTTACGGTACTCAAGGCCGCCTCCGTTGGAAAAATCCACCCGAAAAAATGCCAACCACCAAAGTCAACGCTCTATCGCTTCAGGAAAGCAACACGACAGCCCTTGTATTGCAGCTGCCGCGACGCCCCAAAAGCCACAGCGCCCATTATTGTAATAGCTGCGCTGCCGGCTCTGCCACCCCCCACAACCCCCAAAGTGTAATGGCTGGCCAAACCGTGTCAAGGAAAAACTTTTGCCCCGGACCGATTTAGCCCTGACGCCCGTCCAGCCGCACAACGCTCGATATTGCCTGGCGGGCCTGGAATATACCATCCGCATCGTGGCTGGCTCATGGCCTGCTGATGGCTTGGGGGGGGCGGGCAATGTCCACCCGCAGCGGCTATGCGTCGGGGGCAGCGCCGGGGTCGTAGTACACGGCGTCCGTCGGGGCAGAGCTGCGCGGCTCAGGCCAACTGCAGCGGATGGTGGTACCTTTGCCCGGCTCGCTCTCCAGCCATACGGTTCCGCCCATGGCGGCTACGGCATGTTTAACGATTGCCAAACCAAGACCAGTGCCGCGGTCGCTGCCGCCGCGACTTCGATTGACCGTATAAAATCGCTCAAATACACGCTGGCGGTCTTCTGGCGCAATGCCGCAACCCGTGTCCTGTACTTCCAGCACCACTTCAACCGCCGGGTTGCCTGCCGGATTGCGAGCCAGTGTAGTTGCCGTGCCGCGTTTCCAACGGACGGTTACGTGACCGGCCGTCGTAAACTTCATGCTGTTGTCCACCAAGTTCTTCACAATCAACATAACCAGTCGCTCGTCCCCACGAACAAAATGCACCCCTTGAGCAGCCTCAAAGCGAAGGTCAAGCTTGCGGGCGGCGGCGATGTGCCCAAACAGCGTCATGAGACTTTCACGCAAGTCATCAAGGCTGATTGGTTCAAATCGCACCAACGCACGCGCATCTTCCGTACGGGAAAGATCCAGAAGGTCCTGTACCAGAAGCTGCAGCCGCAGCACATGGCCGCCGATAATATTCAGACAGCGCTTGACCAGCGCCTCATCCTCAAGGCCGGATTCCTGAATGGTTTCGACCGCGGCGCGAATGCTGGCCAGCGGCGTGCGCAATTCGTGGCTGGCGTTGGCGACAAAATCGGTCTTCATCTGAATGTTCTGCACCAGTTCCGTCTGATCATGCAGCAGCAGCAACATGCCACGACGTCGGCCATCAAGAAGCACGGGGCCAGCGGTAGCCTGCAGGGTACGAGGCGGGTCTACCAGGGTAAAACGCATCTGCCGCCGAACCACCTTACCCGTTTTGCGGCTCGCGGCGATGAGGTCAGCCCAAGGCCCTTGGGCCAGCATGTCAGACAGCGCATCTTCTAAGCGGTCGCCGGCGCGGGGGGCAAGCAGTTCGCGGCTTGGATCATTGGCCTGAATAATGTGCCCGCGTTCATCGGTAATCAACACGCTGTCGGGCAGGCGGGCCAGCAGCGCGGCAAGACTGGCCACACGCATTTGCATGTCGTCATGGCTGTGCTGCGTCTGACGGGCAAGCTCATTGACGCCGCGGGCCAGCGCTCCCACCAACCCTCGCGCGGTTGGATCAGCACGTCGGTCGGTCGGGCCGCTGCGCAATGCATCAACAATCTCCATGGCCGAAACCAATACCCGCCGCGAAAGCCACCAGCGAACGACCATCGCCAACAACGCAACGAGCGTCACGGCCAGCATAATGCCCAGCCACAGGTCCACGGAAGAAGAACTCTCTGCCGATGGAAATGCCACTTGAGCCAACATGTCGGGTATCAGGCTGATAGAATGCCCCCGTAGCAAAACAGGCCGCCTCGGTTATTTCGCCTTATGAAAAGCGGCCGGACGTTATTGTAATCGCCTGCGGAGTTTTGACATCCGCCGGACAGGCCCAGGCGAACCGGTTCATGGGACGACCAGCAGCCGCCGCAGGTTATACCGCGGCAGGCTGGTGCCGACGGCAGAACAAATCATCGCCACCTCGGGGGCCCACCGCATGCCCCGCGACTACAATAAAAGACGTTCGTGAAAAATCAGCCGACTTCTTCGGGAGTTTCAATCAGCCGGTAACCGACACCGCGCACGGTGTGTACCATCCATTGGTGCTCGCCGAGCTTGCGTCGCACGGCCGTTACATGCACATCAATGGCACGGTCGGTTACAAAAACCCCCGCGCCCATGACCCGATCAGTAAGCTGATCACGGGAAAGCACACGCCCGCGGGCGGCGGCCAAAGCGGTGAGCAGCTTAAACTCGGTCGGCGTTACGTTGACGGGGCGGCCTTCGAGGGTGATTTCATGCTTGGCTTGATCTATGACCAGCGAGCCGCTGTTCAGCACCGGTTGGGAGTTTTCGACAATGGCTTTTCGCCGCAGCACCGCGCCCACGCGGGCAACCAGCACCTTCATGGAAAAGGGCTTGGTCACATAGTCGTCAGCTCCCAGCGAAAGGCCTACGATAATGTCGGTTTCTTCGCCACGAGCCGTCAGCATGAGGATAGGAATGTTGGCGGTCTGCGGGTCGCCTTTGAGCTTGGTGGCAACCTCCTGGCCGGAAAGACCGGGCATCATCAGATCTAAAATGACCAGATCGGGCGATTGCTTGCGAGCCAATTCCAGGCCAATGCGGCCATCGCTCGCCTGCAGCACCTCGTAGCCATGCCGCTGCAGATTCATGCCGATGAGGTCAACCAGATCGCGCTCGTCATCTACGATAAGGATTTTTTTCTTTCGGGCCATAACCTTCCCCTTCATGAGTTGCGAACGTCTGCGACCAAAGCCCCTCGCCGCCGCCAGGATATTGAGGCGACCCGCAGGCCGCGCACCGGTTTGTTCGTGGACGGCTGCATGTAAAACCGCCGACAGGTCTATAAACATGCTGCGGCTTGGCTTGACTGTCAAGGAGTCCCGTGAAGCCTTCGCGCTTCACTTACCTCATTTTAACCAATTCTTATTAAAGCAAGCCCTCGGGACTATTTCGCCGATCTCATTCGCCATTGAGCAACTATTTCAAGTGAAAAAGCGGCTCCGACTGGCACAATTACCAAGCCGCAAGCTCCGCTCCAAGCTGGCAGCCATAGGCATGGCAGCCTTCAAAGTTACTGCTGCCGCTTGGACTTTTGCCAGGCACGGCGGCGATGCTGAATTGTGCCGAGCGTCAGCGTCAAGCCCACTACCACGCCTCCTGAATAGGAAGCCCCATGGGCGTAGAGGTCTGTCAGCTCACCGACAGTAGTTGGCATGTTGTTAGCCCCAGGCGTTGGATCAGACTGCGCCTGTGCCAACGCCGTCCCCATACGGTGACCCAAAAGCCCGCCTGCCAAAGCGCACACCGCCATAAACAGCAAGCCTATCGCCAGAGGCAGCGTTAATGCCCGCGGAGCAACCCGCGGCCAGTCGCCCGCCTGTGCCGCCAACGCCAGCATTACTCCAAAGAATATTGCCAATGGTGCGGTTGCCACAATACCCCACGCCAAACCAAGCACCGTCGGAGAACGGCTATGAAAAATGGCGGGCCAACCGAGCGCCGGATGGTCCACAGTAAAATACTGGGGACAAATTTGTGCCGTAATTTGATCGTGAATTATGCCATAGCCAACGCCACAAAAAACACATAGAGCGACAATCGCAAGCATGGCTGCGCCTGAGGGCTTCATTTAAGTGCCTCCTGCCTGCTGCGACGACGAGCACGGTTAAATCGCCGCTCAAAGTTTATGTTATGAAAGCTGACGGCCTAAAACGTCAGCTCAAGGGTGGCAAATATCAGCAGCCACACAATATCCAGAAAATGCCAGTACATGACGCTGTAGCGCACGCCAGGGTGATAGTTGCGCGAATAGCGGCCGCCAAAAGCGCGCAGTGTCACCACCGCCAGAGGAATAAGCCCACCAAGCACATGCAGGCCATGCAGAACGGTAAACACATAAAACAGCACCAGCAAATCGTGGTGCTGCACCAACACCCGGTCGGCGGGAATGATCTGGCCGCCCGGCAAAAGCACATCGGCCTGAGCATGCAGCGCCGCAAACGAGCGATGCATTGCCGTCACCATGCTAAGCCAGTTGCTGGTCTGCATGATCAGAAACAAAACGCCCAGCGCAAAAGTGGTGGCGAGCAACCACTTGAGTGGTTTTTCCTGATCCCGACGCACGGCCACCATGGCCCAGTGAATGGTGCCACTGCTGACCAGCAAGATTACCGTACTGATCCAAAGACCGGCAGGCAGATGCACATGTGCACCGGGACCCAGGTGCATTCGCAGGCGCACAATTAGGTAACTCAGCAGACTGGAGGCAAAAAGCATCCCCAAAGCGACAATCAGCAGCGCCATACCCAAGTTACCGGCACCAGGAATATGGATCGCCGGAGTCTTTTTATTGCCTGTTATACCCAGAACTTTATCATCGGGAGGCATGGCAGGTGTGGGCGTATCGCCGTAGTCTTCGGTCATACTCTTCACCTGTTATATGGGACTTGAGGCGGGCCTTGCCAGTACCAGCAGGATGGCACATCAGCATGTACCAGCTTTCGCCCACAATGATTCCATGCCCACAATTTTAGAATTACTTTGCCACAGTGGCAGCAGGCTTGGCCTGGGCAGCCTGGGCAGCCTGTGCTGCGGCAGCATCGGCCTTGCGAGCCTTTACCATCGCAGGAGCCTCACCCTGAATGAGCTGATCTTTATAGGCGGTCGTGTCGGTGAGCGAAAAGCTGATAAAAATGGTGATAAAAATGAGCGTTAAAACCAGCATAATGATGTAAAAGGGATGGTCGTAGCGCAAGTGCATAAAGTACAGCGCCGCGACAATCGCCATGATGCTCGCAATGACCACCGAGACCAGCGTGCTTAGTCCGTGCAGGTCTACCGTCCCTAAAAGCGCCGACAACGACGCCAACGCACAGAGAACAACCCAGGTAATCAACAGTGCTGGAATCGAAACAATTTTGGAATGAGCCGGTTCAATTTTGCCAGTTGCATGCGACATAGTTTATCCCATAAGACGGCGGCCAATGCCCGCCACAGTTATTTACCCACCCGCGACCGTGCGGTGCAAATTCTCCCCAAGGCCCTATCGAATAAGGTACAGCAGCGGGAACAAAAACATCCATACCATGTCCACCACGCCCCAATACAGGCCGACAAAATCAACCGGTGCGTAATAGGCTGGGCCAAAATCGTTTTTAATCGTGCGAATAAGCAGCCAAGTCATGAGAATAATACCCACGAGCACGTGAATACTGTGCAGACCGGTCATTAAAAAATAGATGCCGAAAAACAATTGTACATTGGCGGGTTGGGGCATTGCGGCCACCATGGCTCCCACCTGCGGCTTGTGCGCAACGGCCACGCCAGCCGGGCCGATGGCCGCAGGGGCAATATCCGAATGTGACACCGCATAGCCACGCTTGGCCATCAGATTTAATGGCTGCCACCCGGCGTTAAGATCCGCCGTGGTCGGCTTGGCGATTGCGGCTTGATCTGGCTTGGCGTCCTGCAGTTTGGGGTTGTAGAGCGTGCCCCAAAGCAGGCCATCGCGGTACTTTTCAGTGTATTCGTAGGCGTGGATGGCCAAAAATGTAAAGCCGCCCGCCATGGTCAGCAGCAGGCTCACAATCAGCACGGCCTTGCGGCCGGTTTGTGCGGAGCGAACCGCCAAGGCCATAGTAAAGCCGCTGGTAAGCAGCACCAGCGTATTAATTAGACCAGACTGTGCATCAAGGTATTGCGAGGCGTAGCGAAAAATTTGCGGATTGATGGCCCGATATACCGCATACGCGCAAAACAACCCACTGAAGAGCAGAAATTCTGTCGCCAAAAACAGCCACATCCCCAGCTTTCCCGAGTCAAACTGCTGCTGGGGCGTGTCAAAATGGTGGGCCAGGTGCTTACGGGCGATTTCTTCCTGGCCAAAAACCGAAACTGCTTCGCTCATGTCGTACCACGTTTATAAAAACACTTGTCATCTTGGCGGTGCATTGGAAGCTGCTAAACTGTCCAATCCATCCGCCGCTGCGGGTCAGGCACACGCGGCCCGCCCCACTTGCATCATCCAAGCCGGCGTTTAGTGCGTCTGCTCAACGGCAGGCATCGGCTCCTTGCGGATGTAGCTGCCAATGGCGGCGTCGTACTCAACCAATGAGTAATCGTAGGGAACATCCACTTCGGGCGCGCCTATAAAGTTTTCCGTCGGCGGCGGTGAACTGGTGGTCCACTCCAGCGTGGTGCCGCCCCACGGGTTCTCCGGAGCCTTGGCCCCGCGGAACAGCGAGTGAAGCAAATAGCCTGCCATCGTCAAAAAGGCAATCATCTGCAGGTAGGCACCAATTGTGGAGGCCACCATATAAGGCTGATATTCCGGCAGGTAGGTGGCATAGCGTCGCGGCATGCCGTGCGCGCCGACCACCAACTGCGGGAAAAACGTCAGGTTAAATGCAACAAACAGCAACGCGCAGACAAACTTGGCCCATGGCTCGGAGTACATGCGGCCGGTCATCTTGGGCCACCAATAATGCAGCCCGCCCAAAAAGGCGATAATCGCCCCGCCGAACATAACGTAGTGGAAGTGCGCCACGACAAAATAGGTGTCGTGAAGAACTACATCGGTGGATAGTGCGCCGAGCACCACGCCGGTGAATCCACCAATCGTAAACAACACGATAAACGATAGCGCATAAAGCATCGGGGTTTTAAGGTCTATCGCCCCCTTGTACATGGTCGCCAACCAGTTGAATACCTTCACAGCCGATGGAACAGCCACCAGGAAGGTCAAAAAGCTGAAGATGGCATCAAGTTCAGCCGACTGCCCGTTAACGAATAGATGGTGCCCCCAAACCAGAAAGCCAATCAGAGCAATGGCCAAACTGCTCATGGCGATAAATTTATAGCCAAAAATAGTCTTGTGACTGAAGGTCGTGATAATTTCGGTGACAATACCCATGGCTGGCAAAATCATAATGTACACCGCCGGGTGCGAATAAAACCAGAAGAAGTGCTGAAACAGCACCGGGTCGCCGCCAAGCGCCGAGTTAAAAATACCAATGCCCATCACGCGTTCAACAATCAGCAGCAGCAACGTCACGCCGACAACCGGCGTGGCTGCAACTTGAATAATCGCGGTGGCGTAGGTGGCCCACAAAAACAGCGGCATTCGGAACCAGGTCATGCCGCGCGGCCGCAGTTTGTGAATCGTCACAATAAAGTTAAGCCCGGTAAAGATGGAACTGAAGCCCAACAGGAATATGCCAGCCACCATCAGCACCACATAGCTGCCCGAGTCTATGCTGTAGGGGGCGTAAAAAGTCCAGCCGGTATCAACCGCGCCCAGCACCGTCGAAAGAATCGCCAGCACCGCACCTGCAACGTACAGATAAAAACTAAACAGGTTCAGCCGCGGAAAGGCCACATCCTTCGCACCCAAAAGCAGTGGCAGCATAAAGTTGCCGAGAGCTGCGGGCGTCATAGGCACAAGCACCATAAATACCATGATGATGCCGTGGAGGGTAAACACCTGGTTATACTGCCGATACGCCGCCCCGCCTCCGTGGAAAATAAGACCCGATGGCGTAAGCAGCTGGGTGCGAATAACTTCGGCCAACATACCGCCAACAAAAAATGCCAACAGCGACACAATGAGGTACATCACGCCGATGCGCTTATGATCCAGTGTAAAGATCCACGAACGAATAGTCGTGGTCTGCTTAAGGTAGTTTTTAACGGGTGCGACGGCCTGTGCCATCTCCGGCGTTGCAGTGGTTGTACTCATAAAAAGCCTCTTTAAATTCTTGTCTCGCTCATCGGTTGTCATCGCCTGCGGCCAAAATCAAAGTGCCGCAGCGCCCAGTCTAAATATTGTATCAAAAGCCTACTTGCCGCCTCCAGTGCTATGCAGGCTGGATTGTGGCGGCTGGCTGGCTTTGTTGCTGCGTTTGCTTAGCGAGTTGATGTACCAAATCAGATCGTTAAGCCGCTGATCGCCATGATATTGCGGCCCAACAAGCGCGGCCGACATGTTTGGCATCTGCATGGTCGCTCCGGCGACGTTTATTTTGCCCGGCTGCAAAATCATGGTGCGCAGAAAATCATAATCTGCCACAACAGTCTTGCCGTCCTTGAGCTTAACCTTAGATCCGGCGAGATTCTGCCAGGTGGGGCACACACTTGGCGTGCCATTCACCGAATGGCACGCGGTACAACCGACCGTCATGGCTACTTTCTTGCCGGCGGCCACGTGAGCAGCGGCGACCTTGGGTACTCCTCCGGCCGGCGGCGCTGCAGCGGCAGGAGCTGAAGTTGCCGGTGCCGTCGCCCCTGCGGGCGGCATGGAAGCTGAGTTGGAGTGTTTGCTTATGGTGTTCATGTACGCAATGATTGCGTTGATTTTACGCTCATACTTGCCTTTGCCACCCAACTGCTCAACGTAGTTGTCAGGCATGACGCCCTTGGCATAACCCTGCACATTGAGATGGTCGGGGTTCATGATGGCATGCTTGAGGTAGGCATAATTAGCCGTTACGGTGCCCCCGCCGTTAAGCTTTACCTGCGAGCCGGCAAGATTACGCCATGTAGGACCCGTTCCAGGTGCGCCGTTGACAGTATGGCACGAACTGCAACCCTTCAGGTTGTACAGTTTCTCGCCCACCTTGGGCAGCGGCAGAGCCTTACCATCGGCTCCCACCCAAAGGTTGGCGGCAGCCTTGATGTCAGCCAGGTATTTGCTGTACGACTCAACAATAACCGGCGAAATCATGCGCGAGTGGCCATCGCCACAGTACTCCGAGCATTGCAGGTGAAACGTGCCGAGACGTGTTGCATCAACCCAGGTAGTTATGATGCGGCCAGGAACGACGTCGCGCTGCACGCTCAATGCCGGAATCCAAAAGCCATGGAGCACATCGTTGGATGTCATTTCAAATCGAACGGGCCTATTGAGCGGCAGATACAGCGTCTTGGAGACCGCTCCATTGGGATACGTAAACGTCCAGAACCACTGCTGTGCCAACACCTTGATATCAATAGAATTACCCGGGGGGGTATCAATGTTCATGTATCCCTTAAAGCCCACCACGAACATCACCATTACAATAATCAGCGGAATGCCTGACCAGGTAAGTTCCAATGCCGTGTTGTGGGTAGCCGACGGATCTGCCTTTTGGCGTTTGGCCGACATGCGGTACCGAAACATAAAAAACAGCATGAGGCCAACGACCAGCACTGTAAAGAAGATCGCCACCACATAAAAGAAATTCCACATGTCGTGAATATCGGGCGCGGTGGTCGAACCATCGCGCGGCAGCCAATAAAAGGCCAGCAGGCGCGAGCAATTCAAATGTACGACGTTAAGCATGTTCATCAATGGCATTGTAAAACCCATAGCCTGTTTTTATCCCTTTTTGTCGCTGTCAACCGGGCCTGCGCCCGCCAACCCCGGTGCTGCGGGATGACGATGACGATATTCCCAAACAAACAAAGAACCAATAATGGTCCCCAATCCCAAAATGACCGCCACGCCCGCTACAGCCATGACGCGCAAGGCAATGGCTGTGTATTTACCCTTGTTGGGATCGTAAGAGCAGCACAAAAGAAGCAGTTGATCGAGAACGGTACCGAGGCGATCATCCCCCGCCGCCACGAGCGAGAGCCTTACCGTCGCCGGGTCGTACTGCACGCCGTCAAGATATTGTGAAATTTTACCTTTGGGGGTGCAAATATAAATCAGTGCCGAATGATCAAACCGCCCCAGCGCCGGATACCAGATGTAATGAAAACCCGCCGCCGCCGTAAGCTTGGCGATGGGCGGCTCTTTGCCGGTTAAAAAATGCCAGTGCGCAATGGCATTCTTCTTTTTAAGCAATGCCTCGTAGGCCTGCTTTTTTTCTGCAGCGGCCGCTGGTGTATCGTGAGGGTCAAAACTTACCGTAACAACGTTGTAGTCCACGCCCGCCGTCATTGACATATGGTCTATCGCGTGGGCCACCCCTTTAAGCACGTAGCCGCAGACACCCGGGCAGTTAAAGTAAATAAAGCACAGAATGACCGGCCGTCCCGGCTGAAAGTACTGGCCCAGCGTGACCGCCTGCCCACGCGAGTTACGAAAAGGCAGGTTCAGTGGAAGTTGCGCGCCAATGGTAGGAACGGCCCCAGCAAGTTGTTGATCATTCTTGGCCTGAGCCGCCGCTCCAATGCCGGAAAGTGCGGATTGCGCCATCGCCCGCCCGCCAAGCAGCGGCAGCACTACTGACAGAATGCCCAATGCCCCAACGCACGCCACCAAAAGCCGGCGGGGCATAGGGCTAAGGACTTTCTTCATAGTATACGCGCGGTTCAAACCATTACCTCATACAGATCGCGACCGGCAGGCTAAAGCTGCCGCCAAAACGCCTATCACTTTCCTGCGGGCGGCTCCGAGGCCTTGTTGGCCTTGTCGCTTAAACTATTAATGTACCAAATCAATGCATCAAGCTTTACATGATGCGGATCTTTGGCTGGGGCCAATTCAGGATTGGCGGGCATTACCGTGCCCGGCATGGCGCCTTTGACATCCATCTTGCCGGGATGCAGAATCATGGTCTTAAGAAACGCATAATCAGTCACCACCACTTTTCCGGTGGTGAGCGTCTGCTTATAGCCGGCAATATTCTTCCAGGTGGGGCCAACCTTTGGCGTACCATCAACGCTATGGCAAGCGGTGCATCCCAGCGTTACCGAAAGCTTTTGCCCCATGGCGATCATCTGCTTTTTATTGCCCGCCTTAACCGGAGCGGCAGCGCCACCGGCGGCCAGCGCTTCAAGCGGGCTTTGCCCACCGTTGTACTGCTGATAAATAGCTTCCTTTGCAAGGCCAATGCCCATGGTGCACATGCCCTTGGACGCATCCACCCAGTGCGGCTGGAGCTGCGACTGCTGTTGCTGAATGTCCGCCTCCACCTGCGCCAACCCCGCCTGAGCTCGCAAATCATCTAAATGATGGCGATAATGATGGAAGTACGCATCCACGCCTATCACCATATCCGCCAGCAACAGCACCGAGAAAATCGTGACCAGCAGAATGGTCAGCGAGTCCATATCGTCGTGATGGTCGTGTACCGGCTTGGGAACCACAGAACCATGGGCAGCAAGATCAGACATTTTTAACTCCTTTTATAGTGAACCAGCGAGCATTTCTGTGTCAATAATTTTCAAACGCCAGCGATTCAGCAAGTCGCGGGTCTTTGACCGGCAGTAAAGCTCTACCCCGCAGCATAAAAAGTGCCGAGGCCAAAAACAAGCCCCCCATTCCCAAAAGGCACAAAAGGTCTATCTCTATGGCCACTGGACGCAGCGGCAGCCATAAAAGCTTATTGGCCGCCGCACTGATAAAATGATAAGGATCGGTTGGCATCACTCCAGCCGTCCGGCCCAGAGGCGTATTGATGTACTGCTGTGGCGCGATGAGCCAAAAGACGTCAAGATAGCACGCCATCAGAATCCAGCCGCACCAAAACGTAAGCACGCCACGATGCCGCTTGGCATGCCGCGACATTAAGCCAAAACCGGGAATGATCAGATGCACCGCCAGTAAAACCGCAGCCAAAACGCCCCACGGCCCCATGATGCGCCGCTGATAAAATCCGGTTTCTTCGGGCATGTTGGCGTACCAGATAAGCACATATTGGCAAAATGCAATGTAACCCCAAAACAGGGTCCATGCCAATAGCCATTTGCCAAGATCGTGGTAATGCTCTTTGGTAATTTGCTTCTGCAATATGCCATTGGTTTGCAACCAGCTTGCAAACAATGGAAGTGCGGCGTAGACGCTCACCATCACCATCGTAAAGAAATAAATCGGAGCTACATAGCTGAACCACTTGGGGTCTATCGCCATGATAAAGTCAACACCCACGAAGTTGATTACCCAGAAGGCGACAATCAGCGACCACCGGCTCATACGGTGCATGGCCTGCAGTGGCCGCAGCGATCCAGTCTCGTCCTGCGCGTTGCTGCGTTTCCGGAGGAATACTGCCATCCCGCCAAGCACCACAAAATAAATAATGCAGCGAATGGTAAAAAAGTCGGCGTTAAGAAAGCTTAATTTCCGCACCAGCAATTTATCGGTATGCATGAATGAAGCTGATGTCCAGGAAAATAGAAGATGCATCCCGCCAAGTATCGGTATCAGCAAAACCGCCATCAGCACAAGGTTGGCGGCCATTGCTTCAGCGAGGCGGCGCACCACAACGCTCCACATGGCCCGAAAGGCGTGGTGCAGCAGCAGAAAATACAGTGAGCCGGCAGCAATACAGAAGAAGAAAATCCAGGCCATGTAATAGCCAAACATGAACTGCTGCATGCCATCGTTCTGCCGCCAGCCCAGCAACAGAGCCAGGGCGAAGGCGATGATGGCCGTGCCCAAAGACAGCGCAAACGCTCTTGGGCCTACGCGATCAAGTCGCGTACCTTCAAGGGCTTCGGAGGAGATTGATTGTTCTACAACGCTCATAGTGCTCCAGACTTACTGCTTCTGCTCTTGACTTGTCGCTGCCGCAACCTGCATGCCGTCGGTCGCGACTTTCGCCACTTTGCCGGTCGGCTCTGGCGGACGGTCTTGGGCGGGTAACTTGCTCGCCGGCACCGGGGCCGCGGCAAGCTCCAGTGCCCGCACATACGCCACAATGGCCCAGCGATCTACCACGGGTATTTGATCTTTGTATGCCGCCATAGCGGCAATACCGTTGGTAATGACACCATAAATCTGGCCGTCAGGCATGTATTTAACAGCCGGACTGGTAAGGTCCGTTGGCTGAACCCATGTGCCGGCATCAGGCGACCCCTCCGTCCGCAATTGCGCAACGTATTGGTTAACCAAACCATTTCCTCGGCCGTTATCACCATGGCAGGGGCCGCAATATACATCAAACTTCTGCTGGCCACGGTTCACAAACTCCGGCGTAACGTGAATTGGAATGGCTTTAACCCAGTCCCCCTGTCCGTCACGAAGCACCTGGCCATATAGCACTTTTTCATACTGCATTTTGCTGTTAAGCACCACATGCGTTGCAGCCCAGTTGTTGGGATGAAGTTGCGTTTCAGCCTGATTAATGTAGATGAAGTCTTCGCGGGCCAACGTACCGGCAATGTGTGGCCGCATGCCGCGAGTATCCGCAAACAGATCGCTTTTGCGCTGAGGCTTAAGATAGGGCATTTTGTCCATATCTTGAATAATGGCCAATCGCGGTGTGGCTGAGCGCTCGTGTCGCTTCAGGGCGATGATCATCAGCGGCAGAAGAAGCAGCAAGAAAACGCTGCTGCCAATCATAAAATAATGCTGAATTCGGAACATCGTCTTTAATCCTTAATTTCTTCAATGGCGGTGGCGCCAATGCCGCGAAGCATTTCGCCAGTCCAACGAACGCTGAAACGCGGGTCCTGCGCGCTAATCGAGATAAAAAAGCCGTCGTCAGTCACTTTTTGAAACCGTTTGCTGCTAAAAAGCGGATGATAAAAACGAGGCAGGCCCGCCAACGCCATAAAGCCAAACACCGACGTCACCGCCCCCAACAAAATCATCGCCGGAAACGCAATGAACACATGCGGCGGCATACCCCAGTAGGGCTTGCCCGAAAAAATCAACGGATAATCGAATCCATTACAAAACGCGGCCAGCGCCAGCGCCCCAACAATGCCCGACACGCCGCCACCCAGTACCAGCCAGGGCAGAATGGTTGGCTTTACACCCATGGCTTTATCCAGGCCGTGCACCGGAAACGGCGAGTGGCAGTCCCAGTCGCTGTAACCAGCCGCGCGAACTTTGGCGGCAGCGTCCAGCAGTTCCTGCGGGCCTGAAAACTCTGCCAGCAAGCCGTAAAGCTGCGGCTCGGCGACCACGCCGGGATGAATTGTTGCTGCATCGCGACTCATGTCAATTCCCCAAAATCAAACCGTCGGCACACCGGCAACACCCGCTTCCGGCGATGCATCAGCAGCTTCGCCCGCAACTGCCACCGGCTCGTGATGATGCACCTGGGCCTGCGGCAAAATGCTCTTGACCTCATACATGGCCACCATTGGAATGTACCGGCAGAACAGCAGGAAAAGCGTGAAAAACAGGCCGAAGCTGCCCGCAAGCGTACAGATGTCCACGTAAGTTGGCACAAACATGTGCCAGCTTGAGGGCACAAAATCGCGGTGCAGTGAAATGATGATAATGGTGAAGCGCTCCATCCACATCCCCATGTTCACCAATATGCCCACCGCCACGCCCAACCAGGGGTTGTTACGCGCCCATTTAAACCAGAATACCTGCGGCACTACGCCATTGCAGAACATGATGCCCCAGCCCAGCCACCAATAGGGCCCAAACAGGCGGTTGAGGTAGGGGAAGCGTTCAAACGAACTGCCGCTGTAATAAGCGATGAAGTACTCGATCACATAGATGTACAATACGATGGAACTCATCACCAGCAGAATCTTGGCGAGGTTGTCTATATGCCGCTTGGTGATCACTTCCTTAAGACCGAAAAGCTCCCGCGCGGGTATAGCCAGGGCCAACACCACAGCAAAGCCACTGAAGATGGCCCCACCCGTAAAGTAGGGTGGAAAAATCGTTTCATGCCAGGCCGGAATCTCCGATACGGCAAAGTCGGTACTCACCGTGGAGCTTACACCCAGCACCAAGGCGGTGGCCAACGCCGCCAGAAGGTACACCGCCTTTTCCAGCAAAGCCCAATGCTTGGCCGAGCCGCGCCAGCCCAGCGAAAAAATGCCGTAGGCGATTTGCTTGATGCGACCGGTCGCACGATCGCGGAGTGTGGCAAGGTCCGGGATCATGCCGGTGTACCAGAACAGCACCGATACCGTGGTGTAAGTCCCTACCGCAAGAGCATCCCACAGCAACGGACTATAAAAATTAGGCCAGTCGCGCATAACGTTTGGATACGGCGCCAGCCAATAGGCCAGCCACGGCCGGCCTACGTGAATCGCAGGAAATATGCCCGCGCAGGCCACGGCAAAAACCGTGGTTGCCTCGGCAAACCGATTGATGCCGGTACGCCATTTCTGCCTGAATAGCAGCAAAATCGCGGAGATCAAGGTCCCGGCGTGGGCAATACCCACCCAGAACACGAAATTGATAATCGGAAAGCCCCAACTCACCGGTTGATTGTTACCCCACACCCCTACGCCTACGAACAGTTCGTAGAGGATCATCACGCCCATCAAGCCAAGCAGTGACAGCGAAATCGCCATACCCACATACCAAGCCTTGGGCGGATGCCGCGATTCAGAAACGTGCGACACCACCTCGGTCACGCCATGAAAGCTCGCGTCGCCGGTCACCAGCGGCGACTCGCCAATCACGCTTTCAAACGTGTTATCGAGGTCCACCGGCAGCTTTACGTTTGCGGTTGTGCTCATTGCTTGCGTTCCAACATCCTGGTTTCAACTGGGCGGCAAGCGACAAAACGCCTGCCCGCGGCCCTTTACTCCGAACCTAATCCCGTGTACTCCGCTGCGCCCATGGCCGGGTTCGGATTGCTTATTCGCGGCAAATACCGCGTGCGGGGCACAGTGCCTAAAATATCGTTCAGCAGGCCGTAGCTGCGGGCCTGATCTTGCAGGACCGCAACGCGGCTGGCTTTGTCGCGAATATCGCCGAACACCAATGCCTGCGTGGGGCACGCCTGGGCACACGCCGGCGTAACCTCGCCATCGCGGATGCGGCGGTTACCCTGCCGCTCGGCAACCACACGGGCCGTTTCGATGCGCTGCACGCAGTAGGTACATTTTTCCATCACGCCACGCATACGAATTGAAACCTGCGGGTTCTTCTGCATGGCGGTAAGATCGTTCATGGGGGCTCGCAGCAGGTTTATCTGGTACTGATCTTTCAACGTGCCGCTGTTCCAATCCAGATAGTTAAACCGCCGCACCTTATATGGGCAGTTGTTGGCACAGTACCGCGTGCCGATGCAGCGATTATAGGCCATCATGTTGATGCCATCGGCCGAGGTGCTCGTAGCGCCTACCGGACATACCGCCTCGCACGGAGCCGTTTCGCACTGCATGCACATCACAGGTTGATGCACCGACTCGGGCTGGTGAGCGCTGGTGCCGCGGAAGTAGCGGTCTATGCGGATCCATTGCATTTCGCGGCCCATCAGCACCTGATGCTTGCCCACAATGGGAATATTGTTTTCGGCCTGACAGGCCACCACGCAGGCTGAACAGCCGATGCAACTGGTCAGATCCACCGACATGCCCCACTGATAGCCTGTGTTGTAATGATGCGCCTCATACAGCGGCACCACCACACGCTTTTCGTGCTTAAGCGATGGATTGGTTAAAAGCTCGGCAAAAGTTGCCTGCTGAATCAGCTTAGGGGCGCGATCGCCAATAGCTTCAAGGCTTGGTGCCGACATAATGTGATGGTTCTGCACAGACGCGAGGCGGTAATCTTCGCTGGTGGCCACGAGCGTGGCACCCGATTCAAAATCCATCGCCTCGGTCGTACGGAGGCTGTATGTGTTAAAGCCAACGCCATTGCCCACATTGCCGGAGTGCGTACGGCCATAACCCAGCAGCAGGGTAACGGTAAACTCCGGCTGGCCCGGCAGCACATAAGGTGCCATCGTAATTTCGCGACCGCCAATGTGCAGTTTTACCAGCTTGGTTTTGTATGGGTCCAAGCCAAGCGCGGCAGCCGTTTTTGGCGAAACCAGCGCGGGGTTGTCCCACGTCATGCGGGTCATTGGATCGGGCAGTTCCTGCAGCCATCCGTTGTTGGCGAAACGCCCATCGTACACCTTGGTATCCTGCTGGAAAACAATTTCAAGGTTATGCACGGAGAGCGCATTTTTCTCAAAAGTCTCCATTAAGGTTGTTGCGGCCGAGGCCACCGCCCCGCCCGTCAGCGTTGGCATAACCGGCGACCAAGCCGTGCCTTCAACATACCCGTCAAAAAGCGATTTTTTCCATTTCCAATCCGTGCTGGGCATACCCAAGGTACGCTGCACAATTTCGTAGCCGCTGCTCACCGTGTCGCCAATAAGCATGGCGAGCACTTCAATGGTGCTCTTGCCGCCAAAGATTGGCTCTATCAGCGGCTGAACAATGGCCACAAGGCCATCGGCACTGCGCACATCACCCCAGTTTTCGAGGTAATGGCTGGCCGGCAGGTGCCAGCTACAAAGTTTGGCGGTTTCGTCGGCATAGTCGCCATAGTGGATGGTTGTGGCGGCCTTGCCAATAGCCTGGTCAAACTGCAGATCGGCCGGAGCGTTGTAAGCCGGGTTGCCGCCAAGAACAATAAGCGTAGACACTTTACCCGAATGCAGCAGCGCTGCCGCCTGACTGATGGCCGCATAATGATGTGGTCGCTGCGGTTCAGGGTCCTCAAAATATTCCACCGTGCGACCATTGGCCTGCAGTGCGGTATTGATCGCCGCCGCCAATGCATGTACTTGGGCGGGTTGCCGGTTGCCCACCACCACAACCGAGCGGCCTTTGTTGGCCAGCAAATCAGCGGCTATGGCAGCAGCCTTGGCGGCATCGAGCGGAGCATTTTTTGGACTTGGCGCTGATGCTTCCAGCGACAGGCCCTGTTTGGTCAATTCAAGAGCTATTTGGCAAAGCGACGCGAGCACATCTTGCGCGGCCACCGGCATGCGATGCTCAACATTTTCGCTGTACGAACCGGTGGTGCTGTTGCCAGCTTCTATGACGTACAAGCGGTTCATGCTTTGGGCGAGTGCCCCGGTGGTCGGGTCGGTTAGCCGTCGGCCTGCGATAAAATCGCGAGCCAGTTTTACCGAGCAGGGGTTGCCCACCAAAAAGTCAAAATCCAGCGACAACACCACCGCGGCACGGTCGAGCCGCGGCATCACCCGCAGCGGCCGTCCAAATGCCAGCGCAGCGCCGGAACGCGCATTGTCGTACGACACTGCTTCATACTCAAACCACTTGGCTTGTGGCCAAGCCTTTAGCAGGCGGGCTTTCATATCGGCTACGCTCGGAGACGAACTGGCTGCGGAAAGCACCAGCACGCCCTGGCCATCGGCAACGCCCTTAGCGTGCGATCGCCAAAATGCCGAAAACTCCGCCCATGTTGCCACCTCGGCCTCACCGGCGGCCGGCTTTTTAAGCACGGAGCGGCTGCGATCGGGGTCGTAAACATTCAGCACGCTGGCCTGGCCGTAGATGTCGCTGCCACCCTTGTTAAAGGGGTGATCAGGATTGCCATCCACCTTGATGGGCCGTCCATCTACGCTGGTGATGCGCATGCCTTGGCCATAGCCGCCGAGGTCCATGCCCGTGTTGTAATGCACCGGGGTACCCGGGTCACGGTTGGCTGGGCGATGAGCGTAAGGCGCAAGCTGCTCTTCGGGCCAGCGGCGGCAACCCGCCAGGCCGGCAAGGGCGAACGACGCCGCCATAATCTTCAAAAAGTGCCGCCGATTGCCATCCAACCATTCGGAGGCACGGTTCGGAAACTCTCTCGCCACAAACTGGCGAAATTCCGGCGTATCAGCCAGTTCGTCCAGGCTGTGCCAGTAGGCTGATCCGGTAAGTTGGTCTGATTTTAATGATGGCATGTTTGACAATCCGTTAATAGCTTGGTGCTGGCAATCTTGTACTTTTTAACCAAATATTTGCCGAGGTTTTTCGGCAGTTGCGATTCTTTAAGCCCCAGGTCGCGGGCAAGTTGAACCTTGTTATTGGGATTCCAGTTGAGGTTGGTAACTTCGTTGCGCGGCCGCAAATTGGGACCGGGGTTGCGGTGACACGCCAAGCACCACGCCATATTCAGAGGCTTGGCCTGATACACCTGGGTCATTTCATTGACGCGGCCATGGCAGGTCAGGCAACTCACCCCGGCGTTTATGTGCGCTGCGTGGTTAAAGTAAACATAATCCGGCTCGTCATTTACTTTGATCCAGGGCACCGGCAAACCGGCTTTGCTTGCCGGACCAAGGCCGTCGCTGTCGCGAACAGGCTCGAGTTCTTTGCTCTTGGGTGCTATTTCAGCATGACAGTTCAGGCAGGTTTGGGTCGGCGGAAGAGCGGCAAAGGCCGCCCGCATCACGTCGGTGTGGCAGTAATAGCAGTTAATGCCCAATTTCCCGGCATGCAGAGCATGGCTGAACGGTACCGGCTGCTTAGGGGAAAACCCTACATTCAGCGTGCGGGCGTTGGCACCATACCCTAGCAGAATAATAAGATAAACCGGCGCGATCGCCAGCGTTGCAAGAAGGCCAAGCGTGGCCTTGTTAATCCACTTGGGGAACACAAACGGAGGCTTTTCACTCATGTTTCAGCATCGTCCCAGTTTTGCCAGCCGCCCTGCATGCGGGCAATAGCACTGCATCATGGCCCGCGCGGGCCAGAGCATCAGCCGATTAAAGGTGGCCCTTAATCCCAAAAAACAAACAGCCCCACGCAGGTTTACACCTGCATTTTTCTGCCTGCTCTTAAGGCAAAATAAATGCCACCCCTCGAAGGTTGTGAAACTTTGCACAATCTTCTAGGTGAGAATCGTACAATCAGCCAGCGCGGGAGTCAAATACCGTCGCCGGCCCGGCAGCGCCATCAAGATAACCGGCCACCTTCAACCCAAGCGACCCACGCGCCGCTCGCACACTCATTGCAGGCTTATGCCCTATAACCGCTCCTACGCCCGTCGCACTACCCGGCGGCTTCAGCATTATTTCGATCAAGCTCTCACTTAATCACAATGTGCTGCCGTCCGGCAGCCACGCCATGAATCACAACAACATCACCATTGCGCTGCGGTTCAACACGTTTGCCATTCAGTTCCAGAGCCTTACCCCGCACCAGCGATGCGGGCAGTTGAATCCTCGCCGTCATCCCCGACGGCAAGGTCACCGTCATACGAACGTCACGGCCTTTTCGGTACCACGACTCCGTAATGGCGCCATGCACCGTGGGGACGGTAATCTTCGCGGTGGTCAGATCGCCAGGCTGCGGAGCAACCAGGGCTTTTGCAAATCCGGGGGTCAGCGGCCGAATGCCCATGAGAAAGCGCGGAATTATATTCGCGGGTGCCGATCCCCATACATGATTCCAGTCCTCGTTGGGCTTGGACCGAAACGTCCATGCCTCGGTCGTCATCGTTGACCCCTCCTGGAGCATATGCATCCAACTGTGCCGGCCATGCGAAATCATCAGTTTTAGCGCGGCCTCGCCCCGACCCGCAACGTACAAAGCCTCCAGTAAATATTGTGCCGGATAAACACTGCACCCCATGCCCTGTTTCACCAGAAAATCGGCGATACGCGATTGATCCGCCCGGGGAGCAATTCCAAACGCCAGTGCAAAGAGATTGGCATGCTCTGAACTATGCCGGGTACCGATGCCATCAATATATAAGCCGGTCGTGGGGTTAAGAAGCAGCCGATTCATTGTGGCCCGCAACAGCCGTGCACGCGATGTAAAAAAGCGTTGATCCTTCGCATGCCCCAACGCGCCGGCAATGCGTGCCATCAACACCAAACTCCGGTAATGAAAAGCATTAACCACCGTGTTGACTGGACGCATCACATATCCATGACGCTGATCGGGCGGCCAATCCACAATATCGCGAATGGG
>JABEVB010000202.1 GCA_013044165.1 Phycisphaerales bacterium | reverse complement strand
TTTTGTTGACGTGATTTGCGATAGTGCCGGGCATGTTCATTCGTTCGCACAAACGCTTCAAGAACGGCAAGTGGCATACTTATTACAGTGTGGTGGAGAATCGTCGCTGTGCCACCGGCCAACACGTGCAGCGACAGGTGCTATTCCTGTTTGAGAAACTCAAGTTGACGCTGCCCGAGCAGCCACCGCCCAAGATTTACGCCAGCCAGCTGGCGGCTTTACAGGAGCATTTGGATATCCCGGAACCCCGAAATTAGGGGTGGTTTGTGGTGGAAACTTTCGGCCTTATTTGCAAAATAACGCGGCTTTCTGTGCCGAAGTGCGAAGGTTGGGTTAAGAGCCGCCGGTTACGCAGGTTCACTTTTTATTGGCGCCTTCTTGCGGATTGCACAACAACTTGGCGCTAGGCTGCTGCGCCCTCAAGTGGGATGGCAGCCGGCGAGCGCGTTGGGGCGGCGGTGGTAGCTGTGTGCCCCGCTGCGGGCGTCTCGGCTGATGCGATGGCGCTTGCGGGCACGGTTGACCGGCTGGATCGCAGCGACAAATACATGCAGATGAGTGCGGCGAGGACCACGGCATATCCAAGGCCAGGCTCTGCCCGCGATATAAAGCTCAAGGGACGGTTCAAATGATTAATATCAAGCTGCACCGCCAACGTCATGGCGGTGCTGGCCAGCACCAGCAGAGCCGCCAGCAACAACGTGCCGAAATCAAGCACGACTGCGGCCGAGAGCAGCATGGACGATCCCCACAGCAGGTAGCGTTCGTACATTTCAGGACACAAGACAAAAAATGTAATCCACGGCGTGATCATCGCGATTAAAAAGCGAGGATCGTTGCGCCGGGCATGGCGTGCGGCAGCCGCGGCGCAGGTAATGCAGCTTATCACAAAGATGGCGAACAAAAGATGCCGCATGTCCACCACGTACGTTGTGGGCCAATGCAGTGTAAAGACCGCGTCGGTCAGGTGCCAGCCAAAATTGTCCTGCAATATCAATCCAAGCCCGTCGGCATTTGGCAGGGCAAGCATGGGCATATGGCCAACGCTGGTTCCAAACAGATAGCCGGTTCGCAGCCAGTCCCAATGTACGGGCATGGCCAGCATTACGGCCGCAAAGCCGATCGCCAGCGTGATTGCGACGTAGTGCTTAAGCCCACGTCTTGAGACCAGCCATGGTGCACCTGCGAGCCAGAGCACAAGTGCCGCGCCCGCCCATAGGCGCCCGGCGCCAAGCCCTTGAGTCCAAGGCCATAGCGCTAGCGGCAGGATCGGCAGCAGTACCAGCGGGCCATACCACCAGCGTACTTTCTGGCGGAGCGTCACCCAGGCGGCGCCGGCGGCCATTGCCGGAACAAGCCCCAGCATGAAATGCCATTCGCGTGCATCGGCGAAGAGCCAAAGTGAAACCGCCAGGCTGAAGGTTACAAAAAAGCCCAGTAAAAACTCCAATGCCCGCATCCAGCGAAGTTCCAACAGTGGCCAAAGCACAAACATTCCGGCACCGAAAAGCTCCTGACCCTTGAGAAGCGAGCCAACGGCGATGATGGCTCCGGCAGCAAAGTAGCGATTGGTGCACGCCAGGTAGAGCGCTGCGATGTAAAACGGCATGACCCACATATCGTATTGCACCCACGTATGGGCCGATTGAATAACGTTGGGGTTGAACCAGAAGAGCGCCGCGGCCAGCAGGCCCAGCCACATGGGCTTCCACGATTTTGGTGCGTTTAAACTCTCGGGCATGGTGATGACTGCAGGAGAGGTGCTCGTGGGGTATGGTCTGTATTTTTGGGGCAAAAGCCGTGCAAAAAGAATGTGCCAACGGCTTGGCCCCGGCGGTGCAAGTCGGCGAATGGCCCAGTGTCGAATAAGCAGAAATGTAAAGATCGTTCCAAACAGCTCAACACAGGTGTTGAACCAGAGTAGCGGGGTCATGTAGGCGGCCTTCCACCCGGTGGCCTTGGGGTTTACGGCACGCTCGATCCAGGCGGATACGGCGACTGCGCCCAGCCGCCATGCAGGGTAATCGAGGCGGTAGCCTGTGGGTGGCCAACCGCGCAGATGGTCGTGCCGCTGGTAGGCGGTGCTGAGCCTGTGCAGAAACACCTGAGCCGTTACGCCCGCATCGCCCGCTTTCTGGAACGGGGCAAGGCGGTTGTGTTTGGTGTTAAGCACGGTAAATGAACCCCAGTACCAGGCGTTGCGCATATCGGGCCGAAAATGAATGGTGGTGCTCCAGGAAAATAGTTTTTGGCGCAGCACGACGCCGCCGGTCAGCATGGTCAGGGCCACGAGCGTAAACAGACCGATCATAAGACTATGGTGCCAGCGGCCGCCGGCCGGCATGCCCGGCGTGTTTGCAGTGCTTGTTATGCTCCCATTCATGATCGCACACCTTTTTTGCAGCACACAATGCCGGGGCGTAGGCAATAGTCGCCTCCAAGCTGCTGCGGCTTGGGGCAATGGGAAAAATTCGGCGGTTGTGACCTGCCGCGCTCAGGTATTACAACGATGGCGGACTCCAGTTATTCCCAAGCGGGTTAAGGAATGTCTTAAGCGTTTACGACAGTTGCGGGTACAAGCAGCTCGGCTGTATGAGGCCTCAGCGGCGGCCGCCATTGCTAACACGGTGTTGCACCTGCACAATACCCTCCAGCCGCGAGCCGCACGACGGGCCGTAAAGGTGGGCGGCAATATGAACTTAACAAGGTCTAAACGAGATGACAGACATTACACCCATGCTGGGGCTATGGTTTGGCAATTTTTTTGAGCCATTCTATAGCGACGAGCATGCCGTTCGCCGCGGCATAGCGGCGGCTGCCGAGTTGGGGTTCAATTGCATCAATCTTGACTCAAAGCCATGGGAAGACTTTTTTGCGAGGTATCGCGGCGAGCCTGCCAGCCCCTATGTAGCCATGCAGGAACTCATGATGCGTGAGATTGTGGCCATGGGGCTTAAGTATACGCACCTGGCATTGTATTTGTGCGGCGATAATTTATACCCCACCATTCGCGACGTGCCGCCGGTGCGCGGCGAGGAAGCTATCTGCCCCGACGGCCGGCCCATGGGCACTTACAAATACTGGTCGCCGAAAGCGCAGCAAACCATGGTAGATCATGTTAAGGGGCTTCTGGGACGCTATCGGCCGGGCATGTGGACTACGGCAGAGCAGCCGCCGCGCGTCATCATGCAAACGATGTTTGAACCGATTCCTAAACCCAGTTTTGATGCGGAGGGCCGACAGCGTTACCTTGCGTGGCTGGAAGGGCATTATCAGGGCGATATCCATCGGCTGAATAATCGCTACCTGTTGGATGCAATCTCTTTTAAGTCGCTGCGGCCACAGGAGTATTGGCTTCGCCCGGAGGAGCTTACTTGGGTTGATTGCGCCCGACCGAGCGCGGCTGATTTTGCCCGTCGCACGGGTGATTTTTACCGCTGGATAGACAATCAAACCTACTTAGCGCATGAGCTTGAGCAATATCTAGCCGCGATGAAACGGCATTGGCAGAACCTGGAAGTCCCCATATTCATCGAGCCGGTGCTGCATCAGTGGGGTTATTTTTTTAATCCACCGGGCCAAACGATGTGGCAGACCGGCCAGCGGGCTTTAGATGTTTATCGCTGTAGCGCACATGTGGATGGCGCACTATTTATCGCCGCTCCGCTCAATGCCGAAAACCTGCCGGATGCCATGGCCCTGAGCGTCGAGGCCTCCATTATGCGCTGTGCTAATGACGGGCGGGCCTTCACCGCCGGACTGTATTTGGGGCGGCATATTAACGGTGACATTTATCGGACGGTTCCGCCGGCTGAGGCCATCGGTACACTGGTGGCTCATGGGGCGAGGCGACTGCATGTTTACGGCTATAGCGGGCTTGACGACGGCGGCGTGCTGTACCGTATGGACGCCACGTTTAAGAGTTCGCTGCGGGTGGGCAACCGGTGGGCGGCGGAGGTCATTCCGCTGCTGACATCGCCACGAACGCGTGAAGCAGCCATTCTCTTTCCAGCCGAGATGAGCCTGTACGAACCGCTGGAGGTTGATGAAAACGGCCGCCACCGGATGGACCTGCTTGGTTGGTATGCCCAACTGGTGGACCTGGGCTGGCATGTGGACATTATTCATCCAATGCAGGCGGTGGCCGGCGCGCTGCAACACTACCGTTGGCTGATTGCCCCACACAATTCGCTTTACGACCTGGGTGACAACGCTGCACTCGAAAAGGCGGTGAAGAATTTCGTGAACTCCGGCGGAGGGCTTGTGCATGGCCCGCATTGCGAGTTGGCTCGACGAAGTTTTGGCGTTCAGGAGCAGCCGGCACCGTTTGATGGCATTGCGTGGCGTGAAAAAATCATTCCGCATGGTTGGTCAACCGTGGCGTATGTCGGCGGCGCAGCGGTTGGCACCTATCTGCAATCGGGTAAAAAGGCCATTGCCCGCATGGCGGTGGGCCAGGGACAGGTGATTTCCTTTGGTTTTGAATATGGGTATGCCTATAGTCGGCGTACCATGCCCATTGTGCCGCCGCAATACGGTCGCACCGAGATGCATCCGATTAATCTGCTTGAGCGCACGCCCGCAGAAGAACTGCTTGGTAAATCGCCGCAGATGCTTATGGAGCCGGTTCGCGGCGTGGAAGTTGCGCGTTTTGGCAACCACGTTGTTGTCGTCAACCATCGAGGTGAGCCGGTTGATATCGGCGGCATTCGCGTGGGGGCCGTGCAACGGCAGATCGCAGCGCCTGGGGGCTGGCTGGCCGGGCATTCGGCGGCTTGTCTAACTCTTTTAACATAGCCTCAATGACGTTCAGTGTTTGTTCCTGCATGTCGTAGCTTTAACTATTGGCTTGGCGGTGCGGCTGCCCCGAGAGAGTAGATTGAGATAGTAGAGAGTAAAGTGCGCGGTCGCGGGCATTTGTTGTTGTCATCACCCTTGTGCGATTGATCGGCGATTTATTCATCCGGTCTTGTGTCTGTTGCGTAACTTTCGTGGGTTCTGAGCCATGGAAGATAAGGCTTCGCTAAAGCCTGATTCTCGGTGTATTTGCAAGCAAAGCTGTCCTTCTGGAAGCGTTTCGTGCGATGGCTGTAAGGTTCTCTTAGAGGCCGCGACTAATGGCCTGTCGCTGGGCAATTGGGCTGCAGCGTGATGTCCTGGAAAGGAGGTGTTGTGTCTGTAAAGTTGTAGTGTCTAGGATTTTTCTCGTTGTGGTTTGTTAAGTTTGTGTTTGCTTTTTCTTACAGGAGTGTTTTTATGTTGACCAATCGTATTGCAGTTTCAGCGGCGTCGGCTCTGTTTGCGGCTGCCGCCATGTCGGGTCTCTCGTTGGGTACGGCAACGGCCGCTACCAGTTCTCAGGGACAGGTTCTTGCGCAAGCGGGTGTAAATGCGGGGGCCATGGCCCTTGATGCGCATACCTGCAAAGGCAAAAATTCGTGCAAAGGCCAGGGTGGCTGTAAGACGGCGAACAACAGCTGCGCCGGCAAAAACTCATGCAAAGGCATGGGTGGTTGCAACACGGTTGTACCGAAATAATTGTACAATGGTGATGTCAATGGGCTGGCGGGGCTGTGGCTTGCCGCATCTCCGCCAGCCTTGTTTTGGAGCAACTGCCCATGGCTGCCAACAAGCATAATGGCTTTACCAATCTTGGCATAGGGATAGGGCTGCGCATACCGCATTACGAGCACATTCTGTCGAAAAAGCCTTTGGTGGATTGGTTTGAAATTATTTCCGAAAACTACATGCTTGATGCCGGCCGACCGCTGCAAATGCTGGATCAAATTCTCGAACAATACCAGGTGATTCAGCATGGCGTGGCGATGTATTTAGGCTCGGCCAAAGGCTTGAACAAGGAGCACTTGCGTCGGCTTAAGGCGCTGATCAAACGCACCAAAACGCCCTTCCTATCCGATCATTTATGCTGGGGGAGTGTGGACGGCACCTACAGCCATGACCTGTTGCCCATGCCCTACACGTTTGGCGCCGCTACAGTTATGGCGCGCCGCATTCGCGAAGCCATGGACATGCTGGAAGTGCCGATATGCGTGGAAAATGTCAGCAGCTATGCCGAGTTTCATCAGTCGCAAATGACTGAGTGGGAGTTTTTAACCGAAGTGGTGGAACAGGCCGACTGCGGCATTCTGCTGGACGTTAACAACATCTATGTGTCCTCGCAAAATCACAATTTCAACCCGATGGATTACGTCAACGGCGTGCCGCACGAGCGCGTGGGGCAGATACACATTGCCGGCCACTCTCAATTTGAAAAATACATTCTCGACACGCACGATCACCCCGTGCTCGACCCGGTATGGAAGCTCTACGCCCGTGCCATAGAGTTGTGCGGCCCAACGTCCACTTTGCTGGAATGGGATGCCCATATACCTCCGTTTGAAGAGGTGCATCGCGAAGCGCTCAAGGCCCGCAAATTTTTAGATGTGGTTGAGGCCCAAAAGCCAAACAAAGCGCCGGCTCGTGTGCCGACAGGGAGTGGCTGTGAAGCGTCGTAAAAAAAATGCCGGCGCTGCGGCCCGCAGCAAGCCTCCACTGGAACCGCCACTGGCCGCCAGGCGCCCTAAGCCGCCGAGTCGCGTTGCCTCGCAAGGCGAGCTGCTCGAATTGCAGCGAAGCATGCTCGCAGCCATTTGTCGGCCGCTCACGCCCAGCTTTCATATGCAGCAGCATTGGGTGGATGGCTCGCCCATGAAAGCCTATGCCGCAAAGTTCATGAAACCCAACGACCGCCTTGGCAGCTTCGAACGGCTCGAAATATACAATCGGCAATACTGGTTTCGGCTTTTAGACTGTCTGTACGAGGACTTTCCGGGGCTGCAGGCGATTCTTGGCGAGCAAAAATTTAATGCCTTGGGCCGGGCTTATTTGACGCGCTATCCTTCCAACTCTTTTATGCTGCGCAACCTTGGCGAGCGGCTTGAGCAGTTTGCATCGCAGGAGCCGCGGTGGCTGGGCCGTCATAAGCGGCTTGGCTCGGATATGATTCGCTTTGAATGGGGCCAGATCGTAGCCTTTGACGAGCCGGCGCTTGAGCCTATTTTGGCCGAGGATATTGCGGAAGCCAACCCGGCCAAGCTGCGGATGAGCCTGCAGCCCTATGTGGTGTTGCTGGAACTGGCTTACCCGCTGGATGAGTTTTCGGTGGCGCTTAAAAAGCAGCAGTCGGTGCGGACCGAGGCCGGCGAAGCCGAGCGGCAACATGCCGGGGTTAAAGCCCCGGTCCCATTGCCCAAGCCGCAGCCTACACTGTTGGCCATTCATCGGGTGGACAATTCGGTGTATTACAAGCGGTTGGAGCCGGCGGCCTTTACCCTGCTCAACGAATTGCGTCAGGGCCGCACACTTTTGCAGGCATGTGCCGCAGCGGCCGAGCCGGAGCTAAGTCCAGAGAAGATGGCTGCGAGTTTTCGTGATTGGTTTGCAATTTTCGCACAGCTCGGCTGGCTATGCCGACGCCAGACATCCGGGATAAAGCGTTAATACCATCGGGTGTCGCCTGCGGAGGTAGCGAACTCCGGTGTGCATCTGCAACTGCCTGTCGCGTCGCGCCAATTTACGCCGCCGCATGGCTTCGATTGCCGGTTAGGGTCTTAGGCGCTGGCTCCAATGTCGCGCCGATATTGCATGCCATCAAAATGAATTTTTTCGATGGCGCTGTATGCGGTTTTGCGGGCTGCGGCCAAGTCGTTGCCTGAAGCGCACACGCCCAAAACCCGGCCTCCACTGGTGAGAAGGCGACCATCCTTCATGGTGGTGCCGGCATGAAATATCTGCACGTCAGGCAAGCGGGCGGCTTCTTCGAGGCCGGTAATTGCCACGCCCTTGGTAATCTGATCATCGGGCTTCCAGCCGTAACCCTCGGAAGCGAGTACCACGCAAATGGCCGCTCGCGGGTCCCACTCAAGGGTGAGGCGGTCAATCTGGCGGTCTACGCAGGCAAGCATGACATCCACAAGGTCGGATTTGAGCCGCATGAGCAGCGGCTGCGCTTCGGGGTCTCCAAAGCGGCAATTAAACTCCAGCGTTTTTGGGCCGGCCGTAGTGAGCATAAGGCCGATGTACAATATGCCGCGATAATCAATTTCATGCCGATGCAGGGCATCGAGCAGCGGCACAATAATCTCTCGCTGGGCTTTGGTGATGATGTCATCGGTAAGCAGTGGTGCGGGGCTATATGCGCCCATGCCGCCGGTATTGGGGCCGGTGTCGCCATCACCGATGCGCTTGTGATCCTGGGCGGCTTCCATGAGATAGGCATGGCGGCCATCCACAAAAGCCAGCAGCGAAATTTCGGGTCCGGTGAGGCGCTCTTCAACGATGACGGTTTTGCCGGCGTCACCAAAGATTTTTTTCTCCATGATGTTACGTACGGCATCAATGGCTTCCACCGGGTCGGCGCAGACAATAACGCCCTTGCCGCGAGCCAAACCGGCGGCTTTGACCACCAACGGATCGGTGCGCGACTCTATATAGGCCAAAGCGTCGCGAAGTTGGGTGAATGCCCGCCCCTCGGCGGTGGGAATGGCCGCCTCGCGCATTATTTTCTTTGAAAATGCCTTGTCGGCCTCAAGCTGTGCGCCCTGTTGCGACGGGCCAAAGGCCTTGATTTTTTCTTTATGCAGCGCATTGGCCAGTCCGCGTGCCAGGGGATCTTCCGGGCCGATGGCCACAAGGCCAATCTTTTCGCTGACGGCAAACTTAACCAGGCCCGCGACATCATCGGCTTTGATGGGCACAAGATCGCCCAGCGGCGCCATGCCGGGGTTGCCCGGTGCAATATACAGGCGGCTGCAGAGTGGGCTGGCTTTGATGCGGCTGGCCATGGCGTGTTCGCGCCCGCCGGAGCCTACGAGAAGTATTTTCATGGTTCATCCAAAATGGTGAAGATGTTGCCGAATCGGCGCATGGCGGCTGACGACACAGGTGCACCCTGCCGAGGGCTGCGATGCTTAACGTTTGATCATGCCGGCCATGCGGGCGTATTCAAAAACACCGCCGGCTTCGATAATGGGCTTTACGTCGCCCAGGGGTTTTAACTCATACGTGGCTTTGCGCGTCTCGTTGGTTACGGTGCACTGGGCCAGGTCTACCACCAGTTCATCGCCGGTATGTACTTTTTCGACCAGGCGCTGCACCGATTCGCACGGCACCAAATACCCGCCGTTGACGCAGTTGCGGAAAAAGATTCGGGCATAAAACTCGGCAATTACCACCCGGGCGCCAGCCTCGGCAATGGCCAAAGGGGCGTGCTCGCGCGAACTGCCGCAGCCAAAATTTTTTCCGCCGATAACAATGGTAAACTCGCTTTTAAACTCGTTGGGCCGCACAAACGGAATGTTGCCGGCGGGCAGGCCGGTTTGTCCGGCGGGTACGCCATTCATGGCGTACATGCCGAAGAACTTTCGCTCGGCGGGGTCCGAGGGGTTGTAGGCTAAAAACTTGGCGGGAATGATTTGATCGGTATCAATGTTGTCGCCGAGAACAAATGCCTTCCCGCGGATGATGTTTTCCATGTTGTTTTGCCTTTATACAAATCTTAATCACAATACCGCAGGCGCTTAAAACAGGCTCAAGCGGCAGGCTCACAGGCTGTTAGTCTAGGATAACCGGCCCTTGGCAACAAGTAACCCATGGGGCTTTAGAAGAAATGAACAAAGGGCCTTTGCGGCCGCTCTGTGTGCCAATCGTTAAACCCTTGGCTGCGGGCATAGTGCATCACGACTGCGATGGTTTTTGCGGCTTACCAGCAAATCGGCAATGGTGGAGTTGCGAAGCACCGTTTCAACCCCGGCGATGGCCTCATCGAGCCGCCGATGCAGCGGGCACAGGTCTTTGCCATGCCATGCCAGGGCCAGCGGGCACGTTTCGATGCGGCGAAGGGGATTGATGGCCTGGACGATTTCAAGCAGGGTAATACCGTCCGCAGGTTTACGCAGGACCGAGCCGCCATGCAGGCCGCGCTGCGACTTAACAAACCCCGCCCGGCTTAACGTCTGAAGGATTTTGGCCAAGTAGCCCTCCGGCACCAGGGTGCCGGTGGCGATGGCGCGAGTGGTTACGGGTTGGCCTTCGTTGGCGGCCAAAAACACCATCACCCGCAGAGCATATTCACAAGTTTGTCCGAGCATTGCTGTTCACCGTTTTTACTAACCTTACCTTGATATACACAAATCCTCCCGCTATATATAGCAAAGAGGCTCGCCAATGCCAAGCCATTCTGTTGACGTCCCGCCGATGCGGGGGGGCAAACGCCCCGCGGCGCATGGTAGAAACGCGGCCTTCACGGCTTTTGAGAAATGAGGCCTTATGAATGCCCTGATGTTATCCCGAATTCAATTTGGACTTACCATATCGTTTCATTACATCTTTCCACCTATGAGCATCGGCTTGGCGGCCATCATGACCATTATGGAAGCCCTGTACCTTAAAACGCGCGACAAAACCTACGAACGCATGGCCCGCTTCTGGACACGCATTTTCGCGTTGACCTTCGGCCTCGGCGTAGCCACCGGCATTGTGATGGAGTTTGAGTTTGGCACCAACTGGGCGGCGTACTCGCGCTTTGTGGGCGATATCTTTGGTGCGCCGCTGGCGTCGGAAGGCATTTTCGCATTTTTTCTGGAGTCGGGGTTTTTAGCGCTGCTGCTTTTTGGCTGGGACCGGGTAGGCCCGAAAATGCACTTTTTTTCGACGTTGATGGTATCGCTTGGCTCTATATTCAGTGCCGTATGGATCAATGTGGCCAACTCCTGGATGCAAACGCCCGCAGGGTTCAAAATCGTCAAAATGCCCGATGGCAACGTGCGGGCCAAACTCGTTGACTTTTGGGCGGTTGTGCTAAATCCTTCTACGCTTGATCGGCTGGGGCATGTGCTGCTGGGGGCGTTTTTAACCGGGGCGTTTCTGGTTTTAAGCGTGTCGGCCTATTATGTGCTTAAGCGTCAGCACGAAGAGATTGCCCGGCGAGCCATCAAAATCGGTTTGGCGGTGGCCGTTGTTTGTTCGCTGGCGCAACTGCTTTCCGGCGATATCAACGCCAAAATGATCGGCAAATATCAGCCGGCAAAGCTCGCGGCTTTTGAAGGGCACTTTCCTGCCGATGCCCCGGCATCCTTAAGCCTGTTCGGTTGGGTGGATGTGGCTAAACAGCAGGTGATGGGTGTGAAAATTCCGGGCATGCTCAGCTGGCTTATGTACCACAATACCAAGGCGCCGGTTAAGGGGTTGGACGCATTTCCCAAGACTGACTGGCCGCCGATAAACCCGGTGTTCCAATCGTATCACCTGATGGTGGCCATCGGCATGGCGCTCATCGGCATCAGTCTGCTGGGGGCATTTTTCTGGTGGCGTGGTTCGCTATTTCAGCAGCGGTGGCTTTTGTGGATATTTGTGTTTGCGGTCGTCGGCCCGCTTGCTGCCAACGAACTGGGCTGGTTTTCGGCTGAAGTTGGCCGACAACCATGGATTGTATATGGGGTGATGCGCACCAGCGCCGGAGTGTCGCCCAACGTGCCGGCCGGCGAAATTTTGGCCTCAACTATTTTGTTTTCGTTCATGTATGTGCTGCTCGGGGCGCTGTTTATTTTTCTCATGCACCGCAAAATCATCGCCGGGCCTGAGTCGCATGATGCACCCGCCGAAGGAGCACCGCTGCCACAGCATGCAAGGCTTAACGCATAAATGCCGCCGCGCGCGCCCGGTGGGTGTGCGCCTGACCCATGAGTAACAAAAAGGTTGAACATGCATACAAACTTACAGATTACCTGGTTCTGCCTGCTGGGCGTGCTGTTTGCGGGCTACGCTATTCTTGATGGCTTTGACCTTGGCGTGGGGATGTTGCACCTGTTTGTAAGAAGCGATGCCGAGCGGCGGATGCTGCTCAATTCCATCGGACCGGTGTGGGATGGCAATGAGGTGTGGCTGGTCACCGGAGGCGGGGCGCTGTTTGCGGCGTTTCCGTATGTGTATGCGTCGCTGTTTTCAGGATTTTACATGGTGTTTATGCTGCTGCTGGTGGCGCTTATCTTTAGAGCCGTTGCCATTGAGTTTCGCAGCAAAGAGCCGATGGGGTGGTGGCGGCAGCTATGGGATGTGAGCTTTTCGGTTGGCAGCCTGCTGGCGACTGTGCTGCTTGGGGCATTTGTGGGCAACCTGGCGCGCGGCGTGCCGCTGGATGCGTCCGAGAATTACTCGGGCACTTTGCTGGGCCTGCTCAACCCTTACGCCCTTATGGTGGCGGTGACTACCGTGGCCCTTTTTGCCATGCACGGCTCCATTTACCTGGTGATGAAAACCGAAGGCGACCTGCAAACACGCATCCGCGGATGGGTTAACCGTACGATCATATTTTTTATTATATGCTACGGCATCACAACGCTGGCGACGCTTTTGTATGTAAGGCACATGACTTTTGAAATGCGCAAGCACCCCGTCTTTTTTGTGCTGGCGGTGGCCAACATGCTTGCGATCGCCAACGTCCCCCGCGAAATTCACCATGGCCGGATGTTCCGCGCGTTTGCCTCGAGCAGCGCTTCAATTGCGGCACTTTTGGGACTGCTGGCGGTGGGCCTGTTTCCGCATTTGGTTTACGCAACGAATATAGCGTCGCGTTCACTTACCATTTACAACGCTTCATCCTCGGGCCATACGCTGGGCATTATGCTGCTGATTGCTCTGGCGGGCATGCCGGTGGTGGTGGGGTACACCATCTATATTTACTGGGTATTTCGCGGCAAGGTGCAACTCGACTCGCACAGTTACTGATTTTTGGGCGTAGAGGAGTGCCGCGGGATGGTAATGCAGGCATGCTTGCCGATGGAGTTTATTTGGCGGTGGCAGATGGCGGCGAAGCGCTCTCTTGCGCGACGATGGCATCGTAGACCTCGGTGCTGGTTTTGGCTGATTTAAGGGTAGAGCGAAAGGTTTCGTCGGTCATGAGTCGGCTTAAGCGGGCGAGGGCCTGAATGTGATTGCCGGTTTGGTCGGGCGGGCTGATGAGCAGGGCGATCACAAACACGGGGCGGCCATCAATAGATTGAAAATCAATGGGCGCAGCCGGTTTGCCAATGGCCATCATCAGGGTGCTGATGCCACCGCATTTGCTGTGTGGAATAGCCAGCCCGTGGCCTACGCCGGTGGTTCGGGTGGCTTCGCGTTCGAGTACGCCGGCCAAGACGGCTGCGGGGTCTTTAATTTTGCCCGTTTGGGCAAGCAGATTGACGAGTTCTGCAATGGCTGCTTTTTTATCGGTGGCCTCAAGCGGCACCTTGATGGCTGCGGGTTGAAGGATATCAGTAAGTTGCATGACAACTCCACATGTTACATCGAGTTAAGTTTGTGCCGCGCTGCGGGCTTATGTCTGGTCGGTGGCACCTGCGCTGGTTAATGCCTTCATGGCTTAAGGGCTGGTCAGCCCGGTTTGGCGCGGCCCAAAGCGGCAAAGGCGCTTTAGAGCGGCTCTGGCTCCAGGCGAATGTTTTTTTCGCCGGCGGCCTTCTTTTCATTATATTTTTTAATCCAAGTTTGAAAACTCTTGCCTGCCGCCGCGTCGCGGCCGGTAAAGTGCAGTTCGGCGATGTCGCTGTAGGCCAGCCGAACGCGGTCTTGGCCATTGGGCTGCATAAGGCGGAGGTAGCACTGCTGGAGCGAAGGGCTCTCGGCGAGGCGGTCAAAAATATAGCCTTCTATTTTGCGGCCATCGGTGGTTAAAACCGTGATGTCGCCGCGATAGCTGAAGGCCTGTTCAATGGCATGGCGCAAATCGGTCTCTGTGCCGGGCTTGGCAACGAGGCCTTCAAGTTGCTCCTGCGTCGCAGCCGGGGACTGCTCTTGAACAGGTTGTTCGGCGGCTAGAGGCGGTTGTGATTGAGAAACGCTGGTCATGGTTAAACACTCACCTTTTCACGTTGTTTTATGGGCGTGGCAGAAACTTTAAGCGGCACCACCGGGCCATGGCTTGACCCGCCGGCTGCGCCGGCGGAGGTTTGCAGCTCTTCCGAGGCGGAGGAGTTGGCATACGATCCGCCGAACAAGGTGGCCCGAGCGGTAGCGAGCAGGCCACGAATGGAACTGAAGGTGTCGTTGACGGCGCTGGCTTCGTAGCCGCTGTGTACCATGCAGTTGGCGCATTTGGGGTTGCCGGACTCGGCCCCATAGTTTTGCCATTGCGTGCTCTGCAGGAGTTCGGCGAAGGTGTCGGCGTAGCCGTCCTGCAGCAGATAGCACGGCTTTTGCCAGCCAAAAATGTTGTAGGTGGGCATGCCCCAAGGGGTACATTCGTACGAGCGGCGTCCCATTAAAAACTCAAGAAACAGCGGGCTTTGGTTAAAGTGCCACTTCTGGTTGCGGTTGCTCAAAATAAGAGAAAAGAGCTTGCGGGTTTTGGCCTTGCCCAGAAAGTGCTGCTGATCGGGCGCTTTTTCGTAGCTGTAGCCGGGCGAGAGCATCATGCCTTCAACACCCAGTTCCATCATTTGATCGAAGAAGCGTCGTACGCTTACGGGGTCGGCGCCATCAAAAAGGGTGGTATTGGTGGTGACGCGAAACCCGCGTTTAACGGCCTCTTTCACACCCTCTATGGCGATGTCGAAGCCTCCCTCGCGGCATACCGAAAAATCGTGGTGTTCGCGCTCGCCATCCATATGCACGCTGAAGGTGAGGTATTTGGAAGGGGTAAACAGGTCAATCTTTTCTTTAAGGAGCAGGGCGTTGGTACACAGGTAAATATATTTTTTACGGGCAACGAGGCCTTCGACAATTTCCTTAATTTGGGGATGCAGAAGCGGTTCGCCGCCGGGAATGCTCACCATAGGTGCGCCACATTCATCTACGGCTTTAAAACACTGTTCAGGGGTGAGTTGTTGCTTGAGAATATGGGCCGGGTATTGAATTTTGCCGCAGCCGGCGCAGGCGAGGTTGCAGCGAAAAAGTGGTTCAAGCATAAGCACGAGTGGATATCGTTTGCGGCCGCGCAGTTTCTGCGAAAGAACATAGGTTGCCACGGTCCACATTTGCGAAATTGGAACACCCATCAGCTTTCCTCAAAACAACAATAAAACCCACCGCCCAGGCAATGAAGCTGGTGCCAGTTGGTGCGGCGATTGGTGCGGTATGCCCAACAAAGGCAAATCGCGTTGTCAGCCCGGTAGCCACCCCCGTAACCGCCGCAGGTTAAGGGTATTATCTTACAATACCCGGTTGGTAAATCCCAGCCATCTTAAAGAGCCTGCCCGGGGGGCGAGTCTGATCGTTCTGCTAACCTACTGCTTGCGCCGTCGGCATGCCTCGCGAATCCAGCGGAGTAGCGCATCTCGTTGCACCTTCGGTATCGCCGGGTCGGCCCGTATGAGGCTCGTCCACCGCTGCAGGACGGCTTTGATTCTATCGGCAGCAGCCCTCGCCCTCGCCCTCGCTGTGTGTATCTGGTGTAGCATTGCGATATCTTCCGCCGCAAACCGCAGGTACCGTTGGCGCCAGTATGGGTCCGGCGCCATGGGGATATGACGCGCCAGCCCACTTAAATACCGCCCAACGATGGCGGCCGGTTCAAGTTCAGGTACCAACACGTGGCGATGTATCTCGCGCAGCGTGCACAGGCCATGATCGCCAGCGATCGGATAGAACGAGTGATGAGGGCCGAGCTGCTCTTCATCATGCCTGTATGCACGCAGCAGGTGATTTAGCCTGCGCTGTTGTTCTGAGGTCAGGCCCATGGCGGAACGCAACGTCGCAATATAAAGAATAGCCCCCTTTCTCCTCGGCCAAACATAAAAGCGGCCCGCATACCATGGTGAGAGGATTGCAGAGACGCTCTTGGTTACATCCTCCTGACTGGCCAACAGGAGCGCTGCCCTCGCGCATTTCGTTGCTTCCGCACGGCGATTCTTAAGCCATAAGTCAACAGCCCGATGTCTCAGAAATTGTGCCAAATAGTAGCGGTCCCTCGGGCTTCCGTATTGCCATTTTTCTCCCTGCGGCAAAACATATCGAAAACGCAGGCTCACCGCATTCTTCCTGACTAAACGCATTGCGCGCAGCATTGCGGTTCGCAGATCATACGGGGCGCAGCCCGCATTAAGCGCCGCCACAAGTCTCGCTATATCCAACCGGCTCGCTGCGAATACGTCCTGCAGTTGGCGCATATATCTGCGCTGCTGTTGTCTGGATGCTGGGCTTGAGTAGGCAACCCATTCCCCGTACAAATAGGTGTCCAGCTCTGATCTCGCTGTTACCAGGATATGTGTGATGGCGGGAGAGCCACCGGTTGGATAATGGCCGTGCGTCGCCTGGATTATTCTAGCCAGGCTCGGCAGATAGGGTGCATTGCACGGCCGAATGCCCAGAATTTTCTCAATAGACACTGTCAGGGGGTTAGTCGGCGTCGGTAGGGTTGTGTATTGCGCTTTATGGTTACGACACATATCCTTTGCGGTTGGGTCGTTGACCTTCGCGTGTTGCGAACAGCCCCATGTTGACGCCAGCAGGATGCATAGCGGCAAGGCCCGCGCGGCTGTCGTGAATGCACGCTTCAATTGCCAGAGTACATCCACGAGACTCTCACTTTCAGTGTGCTTTCACCTCAACGCAGCGCCGCCTCCAGGCCCTGCGCTTTCCTTTGCAGTGTGCTTCCGACATGGGCATGTGATGGACTGATCGTTGGGGAGGCCCGCCAATTCCGAGGGCCCGGGCGGTGCGGCCTCGGCCAAATGGTACGGCAGCAATCGCGGTATGCCGCACACTGGCAAATCACGTTATCAGCCCGGTAGCCACCCCCGTAACCGCCGCAGGTTAAGGCCATTATTTTACAATACCCGGTTGGTAAATCCCAGCCATCTTAAAAGAGCTTGGCCGGGGGCGGCGGTGTGGCAATCCTTCCGGGCCGTCAGCCGGCATTGCTGGTAACGCAGGCATCTTGCCTACCTACATGGGCTTGAGTGCGGGAGTCTGCGTTCCGCTGCCGCTCGGTCAAACACACCATGGCAAATGATATTGAGGCGGCTCCGGCGGCCGGCTGCCGGGCTTATGTGCAGGCCGCAAGCAGGTCGGGTGCGCCCGGGCGCTTTTCTTATGGCTGGTTTTGGCGACAATAAGCATGGTCATCGGCTGTGGGGTTGCCCGCAGGCCCCGGCCGCTGTGGAAGTGGCATTGCTTTCGCAGGCAATTTTAATGTTAGCTTTGGAGTGGCGCTTCGATGTCGCAATTAACAACCGAACCGCAATATAAAGTTCTCATCGGCATGGAAATTCACGTTCAGCTTGCCACCCGGAGCAAGATGTTCACCGGTGCGGCCAATGGTTTTGGCGGCGAGCCAAACTCTCAGGTA
>JABEVB010000201.1 GCA_013044165.1 Phycisphaerales bacterium | reverse complement strand
TCGCCATATTTTCGAATATGCCTCGGAGCTGCGGCCTTGCATCCGGCCACCTTGGGCCGCAATCCGACCGCACCAGCCTTTTCAAACAGGCTCTAAGAGTTCGGGAACGCATAAAAACGGCGGGTATTGTACTTTTACATGGGGCGGCCGGGATGGTGCTGATAGCGACTGCATTTAGATAATTTAATCGTTGAAATTCCGGCTGGACCGACTATGATAATAGGAGATTGACCTAACAGGTGAGTGTTTGTGATGGTTTTAGAATCTTTTGCATCTCCAGAGCCGGGTGAGAGGTTGGCGCCGCTGGGTGCGTCGTCACTCAAACTTACCCGCGAGGGAGATGTTTCGATTGTAGAATTCACAAACCGCAAAATCTTGGATGAAGTCAATATCATGGAAATTGGGGACCAACTGTCTGCGTTGGTGCAGGCAGCTATGCGGCCCAAGATTATCATTTGCTTCCAAGGCGTAGATCATCTCTCCTCCGCAGCCTTGGGTGTGTTCATAACCATTAGCTCCAAAGTAAAGGCGCGGGATGGCCAGTTGCGTTTGTGCAGCATCAATCCGCAAATTTACGAAGTATTTTTAATCACAAAACTTAACAAGATGTTCCGCATCTATCCGACAATTAAGGAGTCGTTGGAGAGCCTGAAGGCTCCCAGCGGTGGCTGAGCGGATTATCGGGCGTAGGCATGCTGATAACATGTCGCGCCGGGCCGTGGTGGCGGCCTGAGAGATTTTGTGACTGGCAGGAGCGAGGCCATTAATGGCGAACGCCGAAAGGTTAAGGCGTAGCAACGAGTGGTGTCGTATAGTTTAAGTGCGGGTGGTATGAACATACGGGAAAGGACTTCCAAAAACGCCCAAGGATGGGGCGGCTGTTCCGGTTGGAAAGTTACAGGCGCAGCATGAAGAATTCTGGTTCCGGCGAATTGTTGAACTCAAATGCCAGCCATCGCAAAATGTGGTGTTCGTTGGATATACCCAGCAGTCGCGATGATGCCGACCGTATTGAAGAGAAAATTATCTCTCTTTGTCAAAAATATTCCTACTCGCCGCGTGACATCTTTGCCCTTAAGCTAGCCTTGGAAGAAGCCCTCACCAATGCCATTCGACATGGCAATGGCGGCAAGCCGGAAAAGCACATTCATATCAAGTATCGGATAACCCGGCAGCGTGCGGATGTTGTCATTGCAGATGAAGGGTCGGGTTTTAACCCCGCAGCCGTACCCGACCCCACGCAGGAATGTAATCTCGACCGGTGTGGTGGCCGCGGATTGCTGCTGATGCGGGCGTATATGAACAGCGTTGTATTCAACCCTGCTGGCAACTCGGTCACCCTTACCAAATTCAACGAGTCTCGCCCGTCGCGGGCACATTCTCACGCCACCACGCGCATTGCGTTTGGATAAAACTACTTATTGCACAATCTCAATGTAAACGCCGGATTTGAAGTGGGTAATGAAATTACGGGTTGCCGTGGAGCTACTCGTCAGAGATTCTGCGCCGGCATGCAATGCCAATCGCACGCAGGCTTTTGCAGAACATGCTTATGCTAAGCTTCAGGCGAGCAATGAGCGTGTTGGTTGTGGCTCTGGCGATATCGGCAGCAAGCGACTCCCGCACTTGCCAGGTCGCACGCGTCCACTCCGGATACCGTCAATGGTGAAAAGCTTTATGCGGCTCAACCAGGTGGGCAAGGCAGCCCCCGTGAACTCATCAATAAAATAATTCGTGCCGAGACCAAATTCGACATGCACATGGCGATTGAGTGCGTGCAGGGCACCCCGGCCGCGTTGTCTACATTTGAAAGTCATTTGCAACTGGTTGCCGCCGGTGAAAAATTGGCCAACCTGGTGGCACGGCACTATGGCGTCATCGGATGGTCTTATATTGAGAATTATCTATCCAATGCCAACACCCCGTTTATTCCCACTCTGCCCGATGGCGATGCCTTACAAGACGATTCCGACAAATTGCATTCGGCCAGACTCAGCATTCTCGGCGACATCGCCCGGCTGAAAAAGGATGGCTCAACCTTGATGGAGTTTGTGCGCTACAACAAAGTATGGCGGCTCGACCTTAACTCGCTCGACTGCTCCAAAACAGATCAAGACTATACTGTTCAAACCTTGCAGGACAAAAAAATTGCTTATGGCGGTCAACCGGGCCAAGGTATTGGTAGGCAGTCGGTCGAAATCAAAAGGCCGTAGCCGCGGGCGTGGCCGTGGCGGCAGCACCCTGCAGCAGGTGGCGGTTGCAATAGTTAAGTAGTATCGCCAGGCACACGTCAAACGTTAAACCGGGATGGAGCATGAACCCGCATGCGGTGAAAGCCTGCGTGTTGTCACGGGCGGTGCTAAATCGGCCGGAGTGCATGATGTTGACTCAGGCGGGGCATCTATGCGTATAATATCGCCATGAGCATGGATGCTTATACAGCGAACATGGAGGTTGCTGCCCCGGCGGCAAACGGCAACCTCGCCGCGGCCAAGCCAGAGGGAGTGGGCGCACGCGTTCTCAGCCAGCCTAAATCGGTCAGCATGTTTTTAACCTATGTGGCGGTGGAGCTGGGTTTGAGCGCCAACACGCTAAGCGCCTACGAAAGTGACCTGCGCGACTTTTGTGAGTTTATCAGCCCCCGACATGGAGAGCCAGAACGAGCCGATCGTAAAGTCATTACGCAATATCTGGCGTTTTTACAATCGCATCGGCAACTTAAAACCACCAGCATCGTACGCCGCACGGCGGCGCTGAAAATGTACTTTCGCTTCTGCAAAGCCCGCGGTTTTACCACCGAAGATCCGACCGAACTCCTGGAAACCGCGCACGCTTGGCGCAAGTTGCCCGATGTGCTCGGCCGTGAGCAGATTAACCACCTTTTGGCATCGGTAAATGTTACACATCCGCTGGCGCTGCGCGATCAGGCCATGCTGGAGCTGTTTTACGCCTGCGGGCTGAGAGCATCGGAAATGGCCGACTTGCAAATGAATAACATTCACACGGACCTTGGCGTGATTCGTGTAATGGGCAAAGGGCGCAAGGAGCGTATCATTCCAGTAGGACGACCGGCCATGCGGGCACTCGATGCATATATTCGTGATTTACGGCCAAAATTAATGGCAGTTCATGGCGGCGTCAGCGATCGCGTCTTTTTGTCGCGGTCGGGTCGGGTGATCAATCGAATTGTGATATGGCAAAGAGTGACGCAATTGTCGCGGGGGGCCGGTATGCGGCAAATCCATCCGCATACGCTGCGGCATACCTTTGCGACCCATTTGCTGGGAGGCGGTGCCGACCTTCGGGTTGTACAGGAACTTTTAGGGCACAGCGATGTGAGTACAACACAACTCTACACCCACGTGGACGCAGACCGGCTTAAATCGGTGCATAAGAAGTTTCATCCGCGGGGGTAATGGGTTTCGTCGTTATCGGACCAAACATCCCGTAAGCTTGAGCTTTTACCCGTAAGTTCTACCTGTTTGGATGATGCTGCGACGCTACCAGCCCGAGCCGATAAAAACTCTACAGCTTGCAGCGTCCTAAAACCGATGCAAAGAGGTGCGAGTATCGTTGCGTCGGCTGATGTTCGCACCGGTGGTGCGGCTTTGTTAGAGCCGCGCGAACTAAGTGGGAATGGCGCCAGGCTGGATGCAGGCCGCTGCAGCGCCCGTTAAGATGGGGTAATGTTATGTTGGCATTAAGCCGGGGAGAAGGGCAAAGCATTATCATTGACGGCCATATTGAAATTAAGATCGTCAAATGGACGCGCAGCAGCGTTCGGCTGGCGATTCAAGCTCCGCGCGACGTTTCGATAGACCGCGACGAAGTATGGCGCCGCATGCACCCGGGCGCAAAATCGCCCTTGGAAGAAGTTGAACTGTCTCGGGCGCTGCGTGATGCGTGTAACTCCAATGGGCTGCCACACGATCGGGACGTGTCTGTGAACCAGTCAATGCCCGGGCACTCGTCCACCGGTCATATTACCGAACCGGGGTGCACAGCCAATGGGTCCCATTCGAGTGCCCACGCGTCGCCGACCGCTCATCTTAACGGGCAGTCCGCCAACGGCGCCGGCCACATAAAATAAAATCAAGCGATGGGCGTTTGACATACAGTGCATGCGGCAAGCCATACGTGACTGGGCATAAAAGAGGCCGCCTTAGTGAACCGCTTGCCCCGTGCGAGCGTAACTCATACGATTGCCCTCACGGCTGCGGCGTTTGTGGCTCACCGGCAGGATGCCGCCGTGGGCGGATGCCAAAAGACCCACCCGACTCATCCGGTCAGGTGACCGACAGCCCGGTCTGGCAAGGATTGCATGGGCGAGATTACTGCCATGAATAACCAGTCAGTGCTAACCGCAGGCGAGCGGTGGTCATTATCCTTCTTCATCATCATGGCCGCTATGGTTGTTGGCGGCCTGTTGTGGGCACCCGATGGCATGGCCTATGGCCGCAGCCGCGCTACAACATCTTTATCGCCGATTGGTGTAAATTCATTGGGAGCGTCCTCGGGCGAATCGGCCGCAAACGCGGCTGCGGCAGCATCAGAAGCCCCACCTCATTTAGATCACAAGCAACGTATCGCGCTTGCCTGGCAGATAGCCTTGGCGGCCAATAACTTTTCTCCGGGCATTTTGGACGCTTCCTTTGGGCCAAACTCGCGACGGGCCCTGCGTCAGTACGCAAACAGCTTTTTTCCGGGCGTCAATCCATTTGATCGCCACGACCCGCGCATATTTGATGCGTTGCATGTGGATGTGGCCCATGTGTGGGTGTGGTATACCATTTCACAGACTGATCAGGACGCGGTAGGTACGGAGCATTACCATTGGCTTACCATGGCCGCCGCCCGCCGCATGCCCTATGCATCGCTGGAAGATTGCATTCTGGAAAAGTTTCATTGCACGCGGGCGCTGTTGCAGCGACTTAACCCGCACGTGCCCTTAAGTCAGCTTCAGGCGGGCCAAAAAATTCGGGTGCCCAATATTCGTCCGTTTCCCGGGCCTGATGTGGACTTTGGCGTGCCCGGCGGCATGGCGGCCACGCTCGATATGGACAGGCATGGCTACCCACCCGTCAAGGCCGCCTATCTGACGATTAACTTTCAGCAGCGGGCTATTCGCGTGTTTAACGCCAATAATCAGGAGGAGGCTCTGTTTAAGTGCTCCATTGCGGCCCATAAACAGGAATTGCCCAGCGTCAACGATGCCAAAATTGCCGTCATAGCCGTCAATCCCAACTATACCTTCATCCCTTCGTCCTGGCCGGAGGTGCATGGCATAAACCGGCGTTTGATTATTCCGCCGGGGCCGCGTAATCCGGTGGGGGTGGTTTGGATGGGTCTGAACATACCGGGCGTAGGTATTCACGGTAATCCGGTGCCGCAGTACATAGGCATTACCGGCTCGCATGGTTGCTTCCGCATGACCAACTGGGATGCGGTGCATCTTTTTACGATGATAAAAGTCGGTACCCGCGTGGTCATGATTAATGCCGGCCATCCGGTGGTAGAGGCGGAGGATGTTGGTGAGCAGGCATCGAGTGGCTCGCAGCACATGCGACGGCATCACCGTAAACGCGAGCGTTGGCCGACCGATGGGGCGCAGCAGGCTCAGTCGGCGGATAACCGGTAACTATTGCGCAGCATCATGTCGCCTGCGCAAAGCCACATCAATTTTCCCACATGTACAAGAATGTTGGATGCAGCATCGCCGCTGCCGCCGAAGGGTTCATGTTGATATTAAACATGTTGAACTCTTCGCCCGTGTGCAGCGGCTGGGAGTGAGCATAAATGGAGCCATGGCCGTGGCTGCTGCGTGAATAAAGCACGATATTGGCGTGGTGAATGTGCGCCATTTTTTTGGCCAAGGCAATGGCGTCGTCAAGGTTGCCCAAGCCATTGATGAGATGGTACCTCGCCGCGTCCGTGCCGGTCATCGGGCGACCATCGGCAAGCCAGCTCCAATTTTTGGCGGGCACCAGCGGATGCGTCTTTTTGGCGATCCCCAGAAAGCGTGCATAAAACTGATTGACAAAACCCTGAACAATGGCCCGCTGCGAGGCGCTCATGCGATGAAATGGCGACGCCGTATCCTTGTTTTTCCCGCTGACAAATACCGGCGCCTGAATGCCCAGATAGCCCAACGACTTATGAAAATTAAACAACTGCACAATCACGCCGATAGACGCGGTAATGGTGGTGGGGTAGGCCATCTGATAATCCGATGCGCACGAAATGTAATATCCGCCGCTGGCGCACAGGTCCATCATGGAGGCAATTACCGGCAGGTGTGTTTTTTTCTTAAACGTCAGAATATCGTGGTACATCATGGCGCTGGCCGTAACGGTGCCACCGGGCGTGTTGAGTCGCAGGATAACGGCCTTAACGCGCGGATCGTGCGCAATGCGATCAAGCGTTTGTCGCAGGTCGCTTACGGGGTTATGTCCGCTGCCAAAGAGTCCGCCGCTGCGGCCATCGGCGAGCATGCCGGAGATTCGGACAATTGCAATGCGGTTGCACACGAACCAATGGCTGCTGCGGTGCACCACCTGCGGTCGAATGCCCGCATGGGTGGGCACCAGATTGATTTGCACGGTGCGGTTGGCACAGCCCGCCAGCGTCATCAGAACTATCGCGGCGCCGGCAAAGAACGCGGCATGGCACGTGTGTCGTACTCTGGTAATGAGTCTATTCATGGACGGTGAATCCTTTCGGGTCAGGAACGCTCAACAATTTGCATCAGGTTTCCTTCACAGTCCACGAATGAAATGAGTCGGCCGCCACCGACGGCCTGTACCACGGAACCCACAAACCCACAGCCCATGGCTGCAAGGTGCGTATAGGCCTGGTCAAAGTCGCGAACACGCCATGCCACATGGCTGATGCCGGCATCGTGGCTTTCGCGCGGGCGGCGAACATGGTCGTTTCGCGGCATAATTTCGAGCATCATGCCCGAAGCCACCTGCTTGATATTTGGCGGGCCAATCAAATAGGTTCGCTGATTGCCCGGGGGTTGAGGCTCGGTTTGCGCGATGATTTCAAAGCCAAGCATTTTTTTGTACCATGCGGCCATCTGTTCGGTATTGTCGGCCGCGATGGCGGTATGATCCTGTCCAGTTGCAAAATCAATCATACAAACAAGCTCCAAGCCCGGCCCCAGAGGGTTCCGGTTGCCGACCGGGGCGGCCGGCGTTTATGCCCTCAATCAATTTCTTTGGCGTTAATCCACTTCATCATTTTGCGCAGGCGTCGGCCGGTTACTTCCACCGGATGGTTTTTGTCGGCCTGATACAGGGCGTTAAAGCGGGGCTTGCCAGCCTTGTGCTCGGCCATCCATTCGGCGGCAAACTTGCCGGAGGTGATTTCATCAAGAATCTTCTGCATTTCTTTCTTGGTTTCGTCGGTGATGATGCGCGGGCCACGTGTCAAATCGCCATACTCGGCCGTGTTGCTGATGCTGTAGCGCATGTAATCCAGCCCACCCTGATAGATAAGGTCCACGATGAGTTTTACTTCGTGAACGCATTCGAAATATGCCATTTCAGGCGGGTAGCCGTTTTTAACCAGCGTTTCAAACCCGGCTTTAATGAGCGCCGACAGGCCTCCGCAAAGCACCACCTGCTCGCCGAACAGATCGGTTTCGCATTCATCCTTAAACGTGGTGTGAATAATGCCGGCGCGGCCGCCGCCTACGCCATTGCCCCATGCCAGGGCTGTTTGCAGCGCTTTGCCGCTGGCGTCCTGGTGCACGGCCACAAGGCATGGTACGCCGCCACCTTTGACAAACTCGCTTCGCACAAGGTGACCGGGGCCTTTGGGGGCAATCATCACAACATCAACGTCCTTGGGCGGCACGATTTGCTTGAAGTGAATGTTAAAGCCGTGTGTGGCTCCAAATATTTTGCCGGCCTTTAAGTGCGGCAGAATATCCTTTTGATAGATATCGCTTTGCAACTCGTCGGGCAGGGTGAGAATGATAAGGTCTGCCGCTTTGACGGCATCAGCAACGGGCATGGGGTCAAAGCCGTGGCTGATGGCCAGTTTACCATTGGCCGAATCGCGGCGGTTTGCCACAATAACCTTAACTCCGCTTTCGCGAAGGTTTTGAGCGTGGGCATGGCCTTGAGAGCCGTAACCAAGCACCGCAACCGTTTTGCCGGCCAAACCCGCAAGGGTGGCTTCCTGTTCGTAGTAAATCTTCAGAGGAGAACTGGTAGAACCTGCTGCCGCCATGAATAAAACCCTTTAGTAAACCGGGTCCTTCGACCCAAAAAACCAAACACTGGAGAATACAGGCTGGCGCTCGGCGGGTCAATTAAGGGGCGGCCAGGAAATAAGGTTTATAAATATGACGCCGGGATTTTGGCATCTGGCAGGGCGTCCGCGAGCAGCATATCCGCATGGTTCCCTGACGAGCCGACAATGATGCTGCAGGCAGCATGCGCGGTTTTTTGTGCCAACAGGGGGGCGGGCCGTTGTAATGTGGTCTCCTGTGGTCCGATGCCAGGTTGGCTCAAAACTCCCCGCATCTTAATCGCCCCATGATGGCCGTCGGGGAGCAGCTATTTTGCTATAATATGCTCATGCCGCTGAAGCCCGATGATACCGTCTGTTTTTGCTTTCATGTTTCGCTTGGCAAGATCGAAACGTTTTGTCGGAGAGAGCGTCCACAGGTGGCCTCGCAAATTTCAGAATGCCTTTCGGCGGGCACCGGTTGTGGCTGGTGCGTGCCGATGCTGCGACGTATTCATCAGCGCGAATGTGGTCAATCGGTGCCGTGGTGGCGGCAATTACCGGCTGGTGAAGCTGCCACTGGAGCCGCGGAGCAGTCTGCCGATGCCGCCCGTTGTGATGAAACCGTGGATGCCGCCGAGTATGCCGCCGGCCGCCGCAGTTACATTACCCAAGGTCGTGGTACGCCGCCAAAAACCGAGGCCTGAACTGGACAAAGCAATCGCATGCACCGCAGGACTGGCTGATGGCGGGCTATTGCGTTGGCAGATGGTCGGCAACAGCGGGCGCCGCTCTCGGCGGCGTCGGCGCCGGCGGCAGACGGCTCGTCGCAATGCCGCCCATGAGCGCGCAACTCATTTCAACCGCAATCTGAAAGACCCGCGGTAAGGCTACAGCCACGATCACCAGTTCACCGGAGCCTAGCAACGGCGTTAAAAACAGCGCCTGCACGCCCTCACGTACGCCCAGGCCGCCCGGCAACATGCTGAACATTCCCAAACTTACCGACAGGGCAAATACTGCGGCCATTTCAGGCCAAACCAGCAGCGAAATATGATGCAGCGACCGCACCGAAGCCCATAAGGCCAAACCACCAAAAAACCAGCAGGGCATAAACATCATGACGGCCAGTACCATATCAACCAGTCGAAAACGGCGGTGCGGCGAAATGGGCGCTCGTTTCATGGACTTAAGCGCCATGTTCACGATGCCAAAAAACACTTTGGGATGAAACAACGTCAACAGCGACGCAATCATCGCGCAGCACAACACAATGTAAATCGGATGATCACGGCTCACCAGAAGAAGTGCCGTCGCCCCCAGCAACGCTCCTGAAAGCGTATACATGGCGTTTTCCAGCAGGGTGGAAAGCAGGCACGTTTCACGCGACATGCCCGCCCGGTGCGTGCGCTCCAGCCGCAGCAGCACCAAAAATGCCTTGCCGGGGGCGTACTTACCCGCCTGGCTGAAAACATAGGATGCCAGCAGCGGCATCGTGCGGGTGCGGTCGCCCATGCGCCAGGCAAGCCAGCGCCAAGTAAGGGCGTTGGTGAGCATCAGGCCGGCAAACCCCAACAGCATCAGCGGCGCGTAACGCCAGTTTATATGCACCGGGTGCGAGCCAACCGTATGCCATGCCGCTTTGAGTTTGATGAACACAAACGCAAAGACGCCAACCATCACTGCGAGTTTGATCAGCGAGACAAGCCGCTTTTTCATGCTTTTACGCCTCTCGACGGCATCAGCCGACGCCAAACCGCCGGCTGCCATTACCGGGCCGGGCAATACAACAGTGTCGGTCTCAAACGCCACGGCGCACCTGATATAGTAGAGGCAAAGCGGCTTTTATTAAGTCGTGCCGGTATCGCGACCTCAATCGGCAATGACTGTTGCTGACGATCTTGCCTCGTTGAATATATAACGCTCGAAACGCGCCGATAATGCAAGTGGCTGCAGAACCCGTCGTAAATGGCAGCCTTAACGGGGCTTAAGCGGCTCCAAGCCCGGCACAGCGCTGGTGCCGATGGTAAAATCGTCTTGGGGCTGCAGCTTAAAGAGATGCGCCTCGACTTTTAGGAGCCAACCGTATGCCGCAAGCAAAGATTAGCTCCATAGCCGCCATCAAGCGAATGCTTGAGTCGGAGCGTTTGTCGGGGCGGCCTTTGGCTGCGGCTTTGGCCACCGCAGCTGGCAGGGGTGGCGGGGCATCGGCTCGAATGGTTGTGGTCCGAGGGCTTGATACCCAGCTTATGGAGTTGTGGTTCAGCACCGATGTCCGCAGTGCGAAGGTGGCTGACCTGGCGGCTGCGCCTCAGGGAGAATTATGTATTTGGCTGCATCGCTTGCGGGTGCAGGTGCGACTGCGTTGTCGTTGGCGGATTATTGGCAGCAGTGCAAGTCGTGGGCGTGACCGTGCGCGGTGGCTCGCGGCATGGGGTGAACATTCTCCTCATGCCCGGCGTTTATTTGCCGGGGCAATGCCGGGCAAGTCCTATGCAAATGGTCGCGCGGCAATTCCGACGACAGTCGGGGGTGAGCCTCCCGAAAGCTTTGCTTTATGCGTGGGCCGGGTGCTGCAGATAGATGCCTTGGTGCTCGGCCGACCGCAGCATCAGCGGCATGTGCATCAGCGTGTTGGCCGCGGCTGGCAGAGTCGGCGCGTCAATCCATGATGGATGCGTTTGGTGATAAATCGCTGTGCGAGGATTTTACCGCAGCCCGATAGAAGGCGCTCCTGCCCGATCGGGGATTTTGGCATCCTTGCCTCAGGGCTGGGTAACACAGCGGTTCTCAACTTTTAATTTAGGGGCGATGGGGTTGACGTTGATCTCACGCAGAGAATTAGAGGCACAGAGCCGACTGATGATCTGCCACAATGGAGCGAAGGCGTAAAAACTCGGTGGTTTCGGGTCTTTGCGGTTGCGCATAGGACGGAAGACGGACGCCATTGCTTTTTCCTTCGCTCCACCGTCCTCATCACGGGGCCGCGCGGTTCTGATCTCAATTATCAATTGGCCGATTGCGGTGCCCGCGGCCTCCGGGCATGGGTGCGAGATAAAAATAAAAATGTCTGGCCTGATGGTTAATTATCAAAATCGCTGATATTTGCGGTCCGACTCCGCATTGTCGTTGCAACGCAGCACGCTTGCACCTGCCAAATGATTGAGAATTTGTCATGTAAAATAGGGCTATGGTGCGAGTGTACCATTCCAGGCCGCCTGGGGGGTGGCGTCGCCATTGACAAAAATCTACAGCGGGGGCGTCGGCCAGATATTACAAAATACGGTCTGAAAAAAATTATCTTTAAAAAACATCTTGATTGACTCTAAGTAGGAACGCAGAATGATTCATTCAATGACTGGCCTCTGGCCGATATTCACTGGTGCGGCGGAGCCGCCAGGAGGTAGCCATGGGTCACGGCAT
>JABEVB010000200.1 GCA_013044165.1 Phycisphaerales bacterium | reverse complement strand
CCTACGACCACGACAATGCCATAAACAGCCATGGCCGTGCCAATGCGTTTGAGTGGAAAGCTGTCTCGCATAATAGATTGCGCCCCGGGCTGCAGCCCGCCGCCGCCAAGGCCTTGAATCACACGCATGACCAGCAGAATTGGATAACTCGGCGCCAGCCCGCACAGCAGCGACGAAACCGTAAATACCGCCATGCACCCCATGAAATACCGCTTGCGCCCGAACACCGATACCATAAAGCCGTTCAGCGGCAGCACAATGGCATTGGCCAGCAAGTAACTGGTAAGCACCCAGGTGCTCTGGTCTATAGTGGTGGACATGCTGCCGGCAATGTGCGGCAGGGCCACATTAACAATGGTGGTATCCAGCACTTCCATGAACGCCGCGATCGCCACAATGGGCGCAACGATCCACGGGTTAATCGCCGGGCGCGGCGCGTCGAGCAAAGCGACAGATGGCGCAGCGGCACTCATTTAGCTTTTACCTCCGGCAGCACGCGCACCACCGGCACTGCCGACATACCGGCCGCCAGATAGGGTAAGTGCTTCAGGTCGCCCTTAAACAATATTTTTACCGGCACGCGCTGCACGACCTTTACATAATTGCCCGTGGCGTTTTCGGGCGGCAACAAACTGAACTTAGCCCCCGTGCCGGCCTGAATGCTTTGAACGTACGCCTTAATGGTGACGTTCGGATACGCATCCACCGTTATGGTGGCCGGATCGTTCGGCCGCATATGAGCCAGATCGGTCTCCTTGAAGTTGGCGGTCACCCACATGTTGGGTCGTACCAATGCCATCAGCGATTGACCTACCGAAGCATAGTTGCCCGGCTCTACGGTTTTGTTGGTGATATAACCATCAGCAGGCGCGGTGATGCGACAGTAACTCAGGTTAAGCTCCGCCTGCTGAAGCTGTGCTTTAAGCTGGGCGATCTGCGCATCAGAGCCGGATACCGTGCTTTGCTTCTGGCCAACCTGCTCGGGCACATTGTTCACGGCGGCCAGCTCCGCCTGCGCCTGCTGGAGCGAAGCCTTGGCCGAGGCCACCTGTTCATCAGCGGCAAGCACATTTTGGTGGGCGGCATTTTCCTGAGCTTTCGCCTCTGCTACCTGCGCCTGGGCGGCGATCACTTTGGTTTTGGCTGCCACGAGCATGGCGGCGGCACTGTCCGCTGTGGCTCGATAGCTGTCCAATTGTTGTGGGGTGACATCGCCGGTTTTTACCAGCGTGGCATAGCGGTGGTAGTCGGCCTGCGCCTTGTCGCTGGTGGCCTGGTCTGAAACCACCTCCGCCTGGGTTTGGGCCACCGCCGCCCGGGCGCTTAACACACCGGCGTGGGCCTGTGCAACACTGGCCATAGCCGCCGCGAGCTGCGCCTTGGCAGCGGCAATACCGGTGCGGGCTATGGCCACTTTGGCCTGCTGTTTGGCGACGTCGGCGTTGGAGGTTTGTTTGGTAATAGCAAGCAGATACTGATTGGCCTCGTTCGTGGCCTGGGCCGCCGCCAAAGCCGCTTTGGCCTGGGCCACCTGAGCGACATAGTCGCGATCATCCAGTTGTACCAGCGGTTGCCCTTTGTGGACAAACTGATTGTCCAGCACCAGAACTTTTTTGACCTGCTGCGGCACCTGCGCACTGATGTAAACAATGTGCGCACTGACAAACGCATCATCGGTAGATACGTATTGCCGGGCATTAAGGTACCACGGCACACCTACAATAACGGCTACAATTAACACAATAATGGCCATGATGATAATGGCTTTGCGGCGTTGGCCGTTGCCATTGCCCGGCGGAGTGCCTGGCGCAGCCGGCTTGGTCATTGTCGAGGTTGAAAGTTGTGCAGGTTCGTCGCTCATCTGCATGGTTCCTTTAGATAACTCACAGTTTTACGCTCCAGCCCGTAAGGAGCCGTGAGGCGCTTTATTTAAAGTTGTTTGTCTGTGGGACTTCTGGCCAGGTGCCGGCCGGGTGGCTGCAGCAAGAGCTTCCAGCCCGCCGAGTGAAAATGTCGTAATGTGCTGGACCAATTCATCAATAAAACCTTCGGCGTAAGCTGTTTTTTGATCTACGCGCAGCAGCGCTTCGCGGCAGTTGACGTACAGAAGGCACTGGCCAATGACGCTGCGCCATGCCAGCAGCATTTGCTCCTCGGTGAGCCGGCCCGCGGCCAGCACCCGAATAATACCCACACCTCGGTCGTGCTGCGGGCGAATGCAGGTTTTGACAAAGCGGTCGAGCATGGCGGTCGGCTCGGCCATTTCGCGGGCCACAATCCGGCGATGCCAGTCGGGTGAGGCTGCGCCGAGCAATCCTTCCAGATAGCTTCGCACGAACCGGCCCAACGCGGCCTCGGGCGGTTCACCGGGTTTGATGGCCGGCTCGGCAAACAGTTCGGCCAGAAGCTGGTCGCGTCCGTGTCGCAGGGCCTCAAAATACAGATTTTCTTTGTCGCCGAAGTGGTAATTGATGGCGGCGACATTGGCGCGGGCCTTCTGACAGATCATCTGCACGGTAGCCGCTCGATAGCCATGGGTGGCAAACACCTCGCCGGCGGCCTCAATAAGCCGCCCGCGCGTGGCTGCGGACGCGGCGGAAACTTTCTTTTTAATCGGCGGCATCGTACGGCTCCGACTGCGGGTTCCAGGCGCCCGCCGCCATCGGCAGGACTTTATTAAACTGTATTTTAAAATGTGCATTTGAAATGTCAAGTTAAATTCTTTCGGCGTCAATATCCTGCTGAACTGACCGACGCATCTACAGCGCGATTCCGCTCGCTCATCGCTCAATCGCTCGGCCACTGCGGTGCGGGGTAAATTCCTCTGGATGTGCTGAAACGGCATTGGCAGGTGCGGACGATAGAATTTATGGGTCTCGCATCGGCCATAGGGTCACACCGGGCTGCGAGTGCGCCAAGCCGCCCGGTCCGCATGCCCGAAAAAATATGGCAATTGACTACTATGTCGCCCCAGCGCCCTGTGATGCGGTTAAGGTGGAGCCTGTCATTGGTGCAAGTTCCAGGTGGGGATGATGGTTCTTTATAACCGAAGGCAGGCCTGTTGCTGCTGTCGCTGCCAAATGGGTAAGCAGTTCCCCTCGGTCCAACCGTACAATGAGCAGCACCCAAGCTTCGCTGTGGCCTTTGCCGCCGGAATTGCCATACACCGCCGCTGCCCTCAGTGCATTCTTGTGCCGCAGCGGCGCTAAGAGCAGTTCGGCATCCGTCAGGCCAAGGGCCTTGTCGCGCAGCACCGGTCGGTACACGTGGGCCGCGTAATGCACCAGTTCGTCGGCGGAATGCAATTGATGAATCTCATCGTCAAACTGGCGAATGTCGAGCACCTGAAGTGCTTCGGCGTGCGGCAGTGCTGGCAAGTATACAAGCGTGTCATGAAGTTGATGGCGGAAATGATCAAACCAGTAGCCGAAGGTTTCACCCATGAGGGTGGCTTCCTTGCGGCCGATGAGTCGGCCGCAGTAGCCACAGGGATGCGTGCGTTCCTCGCCAAAATGAAACGGCCCGAGCTTATGCCCCTGAAAGGCAATGGGCGACGCGCACGAAGGGCATAGCATCGGCGAGGCTTTCATGGCCTTATTCTCCCGCGGCCTGTCGGCTTTGTCTGTCGCCACCGTCTGGCAACTCGCCGCCCAAGCAGGCCACAACCTTCTATGCTGCACAATCCCGAAATGCTGCTATAGGACTCATTATCAACCCGCTGAGTCATTAGAGCAAGGGAAAAACCGCGAATTAATCAGATTCAGCAGTTGGTCAATCCCAAGATTTTATCGGTCGGGTGGTTAGCCTGGTCGCAGGCAGGAGCACGGCTGCGGTCTGTTTCTAATTAAATATTCATCGCACATATACCCCCCTCTGCCTTTTGGGAGTGTACGTTACGCCGCTTCATGTACCCGGCAGGATCATTGCAATCTGTTTTGACCTGGCTGGCGAGAAAATTCTAGTTCGACACAAAGGTTTGATATGTGATAAACTACAAGATTATACCCTCGTGCGCAAAAAATATCTTGACAAAAGGGTTCTATCAATGATGACAAAACGCTTGGTTGCCGGGCTGCTGTGTGCATTGGCTTTTATGCTTTGCCTTTCGCACTCGGCAGTAGCTCGTCGAGGGGTGAGGCGGGGACGCCACCCACAGCCCAGACTCGCCGCTCTGACCCCGCATGGGCAACAACTCATGGCCCAATATGCCAACGAGTTGCATGGCCTTCAGCAACGAATTAAAAATGCTCTTCCATCCATTGATCCGGCGATGGAAGCCCGCTTTATGGCCGCGTACCGTGCTGAAACGGCCTGCAGGCCGTACCTGCTCACCAAAAAATTTAAGATGCGCAAAGGCGAGTCGCGCGCTATGGCGGCTCGCGCCCGCCAAGGCGCCAACGGCACAATGTCTTATCCCCAGGCATTGGCCCGTTGCCAGGCGGCGGCATTTCCTATCCTTCGGCAAGTTAACAGCTTCTTGTCCAGCGACAACCTCGATGCCACGCTCGTAAAGGCCTCCATTATTGGTTACGCCACGCCTCGTGGGCTGGCTGCTTTTGCCCAGCAGTCTCCTGAGCATGAGCAGTTAATTAACGAGTTACTCAACGACCCGACGCTCATGAGGCAAATGCAGATGGCTGATGGTGCCCGCCACGGCAACTATGGTCTTACCATGGAAATCTATACGGCTATTGAAAAGGCCAGTGCCGAAGCACACAAGGGCATCCTGCAGCGGCTGGCGTTGGGCACCGCCTTGATGCAAGCTCCGGGGAAACCAACCGTTGGGCCAGCTTCGGCTTCTCTTGGTAATGCTCCGACCCCATTTGATCCTGTAAAGCGGTTTCTGAATTATCAAAAGGCTTATCTCGACAAAGACCTAAGCCCATATTTTCCGACTTTAACCGCTTGGGATTGTCGGTTTGTCACGAACGATTCTTTTACCGACAAGGAAATCTCGTGGTACCGCACGATGCTCCAAAACTATGAGCCGCAGGACATCTTCAGCGAACAGTACCTCAACCCGGTTCATACCGATGTTGGTTATTGCCATCCCAATTGGGATGCAGTTTCTGGACTCTTTGCTGCACGCGTCCTGGCGGGTGGCGGAGAGTGCGGTCCACGCGCATGGATGGGCCGACTTGGGGAACGAGCTTTTGGCATCCCTGTATGGGGATATCAACAGCGTGGTCATGCGGCCATGAGCCACTGGACTCCCAATGGTTGGGTATCCGTATTGGGTGCGGGCTGGCAATGGGCTTGGTGGTATAATCGTAGCGGCCTGAATTTTTACCTTGAGACACAGGCGCGGCAATATCCACAGCAATTCATTAAAGCCTTACGTGCTCAATGGGTCGCTGCCGCACTCGGCGAGCAGAGGCCGGACCTCCGAACGCCTGGTACGGGTGATTTGTGGTATGCTCTGGCAATCAAGATAGAGCGTGCCATCGTCGCCTCAGGTGCTCCAGCACCGAAGGCTCCAAGCTACGCACAGTTGGCCCAGATGTATGGCCCCACAAAGGCCCAGATGGTGGAGGCCGCACCGGTATCACGATCCGAGATGGAAGTTACCACCGATGGCCAGGGGGTCATTCATATTCCGGCCGTGGCTTGCCAAAAGAGCCTTCCTCGAGGTTTTCGTGCAATTAGCTTTACCAAAAGCTTCCTCGGTGGCATGCAGGCTCATTATATTGCCTGGGGGAAGGGGCGGGGTCGCCACCACCAGGTAAGCACATCGCCTATTTCTTACACGGTTTTCACAAATCGCGCTGGACGGTACCAACTCACGGCAACAATCGTGACGGTAAAGGCGCCGCAAACGTTGCTCGTGGATGTTAATCATGCCGGCACTTCAAGCGAAATGACCATTCCCTGGACCGACGGCATCTGGCAACAGACACAACCTGTTGCCGTCACGCTTAAAAGCGGCAATAACGTGCTTACCTTTAAGCAAGGTACAGGCTTCAAAGCTATGACGATTAAAGAGTTTGTGCTTACGCCCGTTCAATAGACTGCCACCTCAATGAAGTGAGCGATTTCTCTTCATTCTCTGGTGGAGGCAGTTGAAAAGTCTCCGCACCAACCCGTGACGCTACCGAACAATGTGATCATCCACTCTGACCAGTCCCGGTGAGATTTTATCTGTGCTGCTGGTCTCAACCCGAGGTCCTGTACCCCAAACAACGATGCCATGTATTGCCTGACTACCGCGGTGTTTTTTTGAATCTGTGGCAGGCCGCAAATGTGGGTTTGAACGGACCGCTATCCTTATCGTGGAACGATCTGGGACGGTGATGGTCATCCGTGTGCCTCTATTCTGCAACCTCTGGTTTACAGAAAGGCGGCATAACGCGCCCGCAGGGCCGCAGCGCCATCTGCACGACCAGTGGTCTCAAGTCGCTGCAAATACGCCCGCAACGGGCTTTCAGGACCTTTATGCTCTGCATGGCATGGGCCGCCTTCGTGAATCACGGTCCACAAAGGATCAACAACGTCGCCGGGGGTGGCGGCCATTTTTTGCATCTGCCGGGTATGCCAATCCGCAAGTCGCCAAGCACCCTGGTGGCAGATATCAATGTGCTCTCTGGCCAAGTCGTGCTGCTGAAACGGGTCTGCCTGCAGATCAAAAAGCATTTCATCCGGGAATAAATGAAAACCATCGTGATAGGTGCGCATATACAGCCAGCGATCCCAGCGCACGCTGCGTTGACAGACATGTGCGCATTGACTTACCACCAAATCGGAGCGGCCGGCGGAGGCGTGCCGCAAAATCGTCGGCGCAAAACTTTGGCCATCCCAGACAGGACAGGGCTTAAAATCAAGTAAGTCGGCCAGAGTTGGCGCAAGGTCCAAACTGTAATGCAAGTTCGAATCCACATGGCTGCCGGAGCATCCCGGCCATTTAACAATCAGTGGCACCTGGCACGTGGCGCGGTCAGCGGTGGCGTGTTCATGATAAATGCCCAGCTCGCCGAGATTTTCGCCATGATCCGCTGAAATAATAATCGCCGTCTCATCGGCAACGCCTGCCTCGTTAAGCAGCGCCATTATGGAGCCAACGGCATCATCCATGTATCGCACAGCCGTATCGTAGCCGTCAATAACACGACGCAAGGAGTTTAAGTCAGTAACCTTCCCGGGCCAGCGTGGATAGCGGCTGTTGGGATGGTCATCGTACATGTTGGGGTCCAGGGCCGTATGTGGGCCGGTCATGCGCATGTGCTGGCGGATGACATCCATGTTATTAAGCCAGGCGGGCAATGGTTCATCTTTGAAGGGATCACCATAGGAAAGTGGCGCACGGTACGGCGTATGTGGGTCCCAAAAGTTCACATGCAAGAACCAGTTGTCGCCTGCGGCATGATCGCGCAGCCAGCGCGACACAACTGGCATAACGTGCTCGGCCGATTCCATGCCATTTAAGCCGGTGTTATGAATTTCATTGAAGCCGGCATAAAACCAGTGGGCGGCATGCCGCTGGCCAAACGGACTGATCAT
>JABEVB010000199.1 GCA_013044165.1 Phycisphaerales bacterium | reverse complement strand
TCGCCATATTTTCGAATATGCCTCGGAGCTGCGGCCTTGCATCCGGCCACCTTGGGCCGCAATCCGACCGCACCAGCCTTTTCAAACAGGCTCTAAGCCTTATGAGGTGCTGCGCTATTCGGCGCTGCATGGATTGCAGCGGTTTGTGCATTTAACGAGAGCCTCATTTTCGCTTCATCGTAACAACAGTTGCCGAATAAGGTGCTAATGTCAGGTCCAGCGTCTGACCACTGACAGAAGCATTAATCCGATGGGGCGCTATTCGGTGCGGGTGGCGCATTGAATTTTGCTCCAAAAGGCTGCTGGCAATTACCGATTCGGCTGAGGCAGTCGCCAACGCAAATGCGCTGCCCATACGCAATTGGAGTGTGATGGTTTGCGATGTGGGATTAACGGCCTTGTAAAAGGCGGTCTGCCGGTCGGCGCTTAATGTCGCATCGGCTTCAAGGGGCTTGGCAGGGGTGGCTGCCAAGCGATATTTAGCAAAATGATCGCGCCAGAGTTTTTCCACCACATAATTGGGCGCTGGGAACCACGAGCAGTGGTTGAAGTTGATGAGCGCATTGTTCCAGTCGCGTTCGCGAACCCAGCGTAGCAGCAGCGCCGGGGTTGACAGACGCACCATGGCGCCCTGACGCTCAAAGCCAATGAGAATTCCACCGGCAAACAAGCCCGTGCGCCAGTCAATTGACTGGGCATTCCATTCAGAGACGAAAATCTTGCAATGTGGGTTGGCGGAGGCTTTGATGAGTTGCCCGGTCTGTCGGAGAAAAACGAGGAATTTGGTTACGCCTGTTAAAAAGTCTTGCGGAGCCACATAGTGATGTAGGCTAAGATAATCAAAAGAGCCGGCGGCAAGCTTGATGAGTTGTCGGTTCCATGTTTGGTCCAACCCGCCGGTACCGCAGGCGATGATGTGGATGGACGGATCAATTCGTTTCAGCGCCGGCACAAATTGGGTCAACACGTGTACATATTTCGGCACCGTTAAGCCATTGCGGCCCCACCAAACCTCATTGCCAATTTCCCAGTATTTGACGTTATACGGTTTGGGATGGCCATATTTGGCGCGCAGCGCTCCCCACTTGTTGGTGATGGGCGCATTACAATATGCCAGCCAGTGGCAAGCCTCTCGAACATATTGTTGGCGCAAGGCATTGTCCGCCGTGGGCGGGCCGATGTTAATGCATATTTCCGGTGCTGCGCCGGTCAAGTGACATAAGTGTATATATTCATCGGTGCCCAGGGCGTTGGGGTCCATGTCATCCCATATTTCATGCTCCGAAACGCGATCGGCCTGCGGACCAATACCATTCATCCAGTGGTAGGAGTCGGCATAGCCTCCGCCGGGCCAGCGTATCAGCGCCGGCTTTAACGCCTGAAGGGCTTTAAGCGTATCGGGACGGAAGCCACCCAATTTTCGGGCCGCAGCCGACATCATGGATACTTGATCCAGATAGGCCACACCGTCCCCGGTGAATCCTATTTGTAGCGTTGCATGATGCACGGCGGTTGCAGTGCGGAATGCAAAGGCAATACGCCGCCATGCCTTGGAAGAGACGCTCGCGCTTTGCATACCCAGTACGGTGCGGCCGTGCATCAGGCGTATGTAGACTTTATGGGGAGCCGTATCGCGCACCCAGAGCGAGCCGCGGTAATTACCGGCGGTTGCCAGGCAGATATCGGACTGCTCCACTCCAGTTTCGCCCCTGGCGGAAGATATTTTCATGCTGATTTGGCTATTGCGTGGATCGTGGGCGCTGCGAGTAACCGGCCCGGGGCCATAGTACGCCCAGAACCTTGTGTAGCGCTGGCGAAATGGCTCCTCAAAACTGCGATTCCATATCATCTCACCCCAGATGCCGTTGTCGCCGGAATGATAAATATGCTCAAGAAATTGGCTGTAAATTCCCTTCGCAATGGTGTTGCGTATTTGTTGCGGGTGAATGGTGACCTGAATCATTGAAGCGGCTGCCGCGGCACGACCGCTACCCGCCAATGACACGCCGAATAGTGCGACCAGGATAGCCAGATAAAATGGCAGTCTTCTCATGATTGTGTCTCCTGTGGTTTGTGATGATGGGGCGGTTAACTCGTCGTACCCCGCCGCCATGTTATATACTTTTTGAAGCTTTGCTGTTCATAATCGTTGTGTCCGCCATTATTCCATCAAGCGCGGCCGGGGGTGTCGGGCTTACGGAGGGTCTGCGGGAACACGCCGGATTCAGGAACTCTTCGCCGGCAATCCGGCGGAAATGTTGCAAAGGCAGACTCAACGCATTTATCCAAGAATGTTTTAATTTTGGGTGCCCACGCAGGCTCTCGCCAAATCATGTAATCCTACGCCTATTTTGTCGCTGAACTCACTGGGCTACAAGCTCATTTTACGTCGAAAATTTATCATTCCAAGACAACCACCCGCCGGGAAAGGTATGGCGAGCCGCCTGCAAACTGCGGCATAAGTTCAGGCGGGTAGAACATCCAAGCAATCGGCGGGGGGTGTCCATCGCAATGTCCGCGGACTGCCGCACCGCTCGGCGAGATGCCTGGACAACACCCATCCAGATCGCTGCAAGCAGCAGGCCCCTCACGCGATGCAATATTGCAGAATGACGGCATCGGGTTGCGAGTCGAGATACTCCTCGCTGCGGGCACCATGGGCAAGTCCTCCTTTGACAGGGTATTGGCGTATGCCAGCTACGCCTGAGCATAGCGATAGGTGAATGAGGCGCAGTCTACATAACCGGCCTCGGTTTCGTTGTTATACGTAAAAATTCCGATCCGATCGCCGCGATAGTCGGCCCAGCCAAGCTGATACACATCGCCCAGAAGTGTAAAACTTTTGCCGTCGAGGCTGAATGCCATGCGGCTCCTGCCGTCAAGTCCCCAAGTAGACCGCAGCCACATGCGGCGGGATTGCAGCACGGGTCCGCGCGTTACGGACCGATTGTGCGCCCATTCAATTGTGGTAATGCCGTTGAGCCGACGAGCGCCAATAATACAGCAGTCTCCCGAATAATGGCATAAGCCGGCGATCTGGCCATTTGCCATGTCCCCAACATCCACCTCCAGTGTGACGACATTACGGCTGGTGCGCAGCACTCGCTGCGTAAGGGTATTACCGGCTTTTTTTAAATTGTCCGTTTCCAGCGGCTTAAACGCATGCAAACGCAGATATCCCGGGCGCTGCGTGAGCGACCATTTATCGGCACGAGGCTGATAATTCCATTCCCATTGGACACGGAGCTTCGGCCCGGAAAAATCGTCATCGGTCTGGGGTGTGACATGCGGCGTACCGGTTACGGGCATGCGGCCGCTCCATACCATTTGGCCAATGTTATTCCTGCCCACCTTGCCAACAATTGGCCAGCCATCTACCCAGGTCACCGGCAACAGGCTGGCACAGCGACCCTCCCAGTCCCCGTCGCCATGATGTGTGAAGAAATACCAAGCTCTGTCTGGCAATTGCACCAGGCCTCCCTGATTTGGCTCGTGTGCCCGCCGTTGGGCATAACTGAGCTGCCGCTTCTCGTATGGCCCGGTAAGTTGCTTTGAACGCTGCATCATCAGGTAGCGGCCCACATGCGGGTTATATTCGCTGAACAGGTGATAATACCACCCGTTGATTTTATATAATTTGTTGGCTTCCCGGCCTTCACCTTCGTCCAACAATATTTGCCACCCCTTGATCAACCCCCGGCCGTCCGGCGTCAACTTGAAGAGCCATGTTTTGTACCCGTCGCGAAAACATGTGCCCACAAGATAGCCTTGACCGTCATCATCCCAGAAGGGGCAGCAATCGTCCCAGCCATCGGCGCGCATTACGCAATGCAGGGGCTCCCATGGCCCAGCCGGATTACCCGCGGTGCTCATAAAGTAGCCTTCGTGCGGCGTGCTGAAATAAACCCGGTACTTTCCTTTATGGTGGCGAATGGCGCCCGCCCATATACCGGCGCCATAGCGGTTCATTCTGTCCCAGTTGAGTTCGGCGGAAATTTGCGTCAGATCGTCGGCAACATGGCCAAGAATCCGCCAGTTAACCAAGTCCTTGGAATGAATGATGATTACGCCCGGCGAATATTGAAAAGTTGATGAAATGGCGTAAAAATCCGATCCTACCCGAATGCAGTCCAAAGCGCTGTAGTCGGATGGAAGTACGGGATTGCAATAGGTTCCATCACCCTGGTCACCCCAACGGACCCAGTCGCCCCATTGCGGTGTGAAGGTGGCGCGTTCGGCCGCCTGTACGTGAGGGTCGAAGGTCATTGCTGCCGCAGCGCCGGCAGCAATGACAAACTCCCTGCGGTTCAGAAGTGTCTTGGCATCGTGGTCCATTTGAAGCTCCGCTTAATCAATAGGTCCGGGCGGGCACGCCATAAACGCGGAATTCCCAAAGCCCGGGGTCCCCTTTTAAAATGGTCAGTTTTAGATACCGGGTGCGAACCGATTTTTCATCGCGATGCGGCGAGCAGATAACAGCATTGTCGTGTTCGCCATAGATATGCCACTGTTTGCCGTCAAGTGACCAATCGAGGCGATACGCCTGGCCGGCGGCGGGTTTCACAAAATAGGCCTCGGTGCGGCGGATAAGGCGCGGCGAGCCAAGGTCCACCTCAAACCACGGGGACTTGTCGCTAGCGGCAGCCATCCAACGGGTGCCGTTAAATCCATCCACGGCATTGGACGGAGTGTAGGTTTCCACACGATTGAGCCTCGGATACTTTTCAAGGCGCACACGATAGTTCGGACGCGTGGACGATGCCGTGGCATTGCAATCCAACGCCAGATTCGCGGACGTTTCAGTATTTGTACGTATTGCGCCCACGCCATTTTTGGTCAGCTTGATGGGCTCAATGGAGCCATCGGCGTTAAAATTCATCTTGACAGCATAAATTTGTCGCGTAGTGCCTCCGCGTCCGAATTCGAGGTAGACAAAATACCATTGCTTGCTGCCTTGTGGATGGAAGAAACAGCCGTGTCCCGGCCCCAAAATGTTTGCTGCGGGATCGGATCTGGCGATGATGTCGTGTTTTGGCGCCTCCCATGGTCCCATTGGGGAGGTGCGGCTCATCATATAGGCGTACCGATACGTCTCGCCGCCGCCAAGTGTGTAAAAATAGTAATAAATACCGCCGCGCTTCGTGAGATAGGGTCCTTCGGAATACCCTTGACGTTTGGTGGGGATGGTGACGGTGGGACCGGCAAGCGAAAGCAGATCGGGCTTGAGCTTCGCTTCGCGCCGACGTGACCAAACCATGTAAGCCTGCCCGTCATTATTTATAAAAACCTCCGCGTCAATGGCACTATCCTGTTTGAGGGGAAACGGATGGACCGTAGCCTTGGTAACGTGTTGGCCATTGGGCGCCAGAAAGGGTCCCAGCGGCGAATCCGCCACCACAGCGGTGATTTTTCCATCCAGCGTGGGGAACGAAAAATAACGCCCGTTCCGGTACACGATGCTGCTGGGCGCCCAATACTTCAAATCAAAATCGGAAGGAAAACTCCATCCTTTGAAGCTCCAGTTGAGAAAATCCTTCGATGTCCACACGACCGGCGGCCCCGACGTGGCCAGCCCCCGTCCCCACCCGTCCGTCGTCGCGTAACAATAGAATGTGCCATTAATGTCCGAGATGCTGGGATCAGCCACCATGTCCGGAATTAAGGCATTGCCAAAAGTCGCCTCGTCATAGTCGCCCGGCAATTTCGCAGAATGGGTGTCGGTCTGGCCAACGTCGGTTCCTTTCACGACTTTCGGCACTGCCATTCGGGTCAGAAACATTGCACTTAAGGCAACGATGACCGCTGCGATCAATCTTGAAGTCATCCCATGCGATTTCATAAAACTCACTTAAAAATCCACCAATCAAACTTCAAGGATTCCGCGCCAGTGAAGACGAAATAAAGGTCATGCACACCGGCTGCGTGTTCGACCCGGCAGGATGCGGTTGTCCATTTTGTTGCACCTCCGGTATCTGGCGCGATGCAAGCTCCAATTACCGTACCGGTCGGACTGTCGAGGCGAAGCTCTATTTTCCCATCCTTGGCGGCTGAAGCAACTGATGCTGTAAAGGTCTTGGCGCCTTTGCTGAAATTGACTCCCTGCACCTTGATGAAGGCATTCACACGTGTCGGATAAACACACATTCCCCCTTGGCTGCTGGGTTCGGATTGTATCCCCCGGCTCCAGCAGATCGTTGCAGCTTCGGTGCGCGCGTAGGGGTTCAGCGTGCCGATTTGTTTCACCGCTTTAGCTTCATTCCACCACGGAATCTCGCGAATCGCTCCGTCTGGTTTATAGTGGATCTCCGCCACGCAAACCGACCGTCGCTCGCGGGGTTTTTTGGTCCGGGCGAAGTTCAGCTCATAATCGAACCCGAACACATAAGACCTGCCTTTATAGTCAATGATGCCAGGGTGATTCCCGCTGGAGCGTCGGTCAGGCTTCATGATGTACCCCTTGAATTTCCACGGGCCTGTGGGAGAGTGACCCATGGCATAGGCGATTCCTTCAGGGCAACAGGTGGAAGCATAGACCATGTAGTAATGGCCCTTGCGTTCGTACGCCCATGGTCCTTCCTGGTAATGAAAGGGGTCCAGCTTTCCCGGCGCCTTGGCAAAGGAGGCGTCTTTGACGACCTCCCCCGACAGGGAGATCATGTCCTTATTGAGCTTAGCATACCAGAGGTTCGGATTACCCCAATAAAGATAGGCTTGCCCATCATCATAAATAAACACAGTCGGGTCAATGTACCCGTCGCCCCGGACCAGCGGATGTCCAAGCGCGTCTGTAAAAGGGCCCGTTGGCTTATCAGCGACAGCAACCGCGATGGCATTCTGGGGGCGTTCTTTCATGAATACCGCAGCATAAAAATAAAATTTACCGTTCCGCGCGATCACTTGCGACGCCCAGGCGCCATTATTCTGCTCCGCCCAGGGAAAGGTCTTCAAGGAAGCGAAAGCTCCGTGATCCGTCCAGTTCACCATATCCGTCGTTGAATAACACAGCCAGTTGAGCATCCGAAATCCATACGCGTCTTCCTCATCGTGGCCGGTGTAGAGATAGACGATGCCATCATGCACCAGCGGGGCGGGATCGGCGGTGAACCTTGTTTGCACGATGGGTTTGGCGCCTCGATTGGCGTGCTGCGCCTGCATTGGGTTGAGGTATGTTCCGTCTCCCCGACCGCCCCAATGCCGCGCGAGGTGTGTGTGGTCAGCGGCCTGGACCGAGGGGCCGCAGGTAATCGCCGCCGCAGCGCCCACTCCGGCAATTAAAAACTCTTTGCGATTCAGAAGGATTTGGCGTTTGGCTTTCATGTGAAATACTTTCTAATTAATGTCGGCTAGTGCTTGAAATGCGTCACGGGCGCGGTTGCAGGTCAATGCCGCTGTACCTCCCGGTTCATTCTGCACGGATGGCAATGAGCGGCGCTGCTCATAAACGCCCGGCCCGAGGCCGTTGCGTCGAAAAAGTAAACCGATATCAAGCCAACGTCACCTTCAGCGATGCTGCGTAATTTACCGTGGGGTGGTATGTTTTCGGCAGTGCGACGCGCAAGCCCGCCGCCGTCTGACGCCAGATGAGTTTTTCATGTGTTCCCAGCAGTTCCACGCGGGCGATGCGCCCGGGGTGTACCGCCGAGGCCGTTCCCAGCGAATTAATTACAAATGCATCGTGATGCCAACCCAAAATGATGGCATAGACCACAGTCCCAGATTTGTTACGGGTAAAGCGGATATCTTTTGGACCAAGGGCGCCGATGCTAGCCCCCTGAAACGATCCGGTCCGTATCACATTGGGGCCTTCACCATAGACTGTCCACGGGCGTGTTGCGTAAATCGCCTCGCCGTTGACGGTAAGCCAGTCGCCGATGCGATCCAGGATCAACTGCTCTTTGCTGTCGGTCGTGCCGTCCGGCTTGCCGGGAATGTTCAGAATGAACGTGCCATTCTTGCTGACGACGTCCACCATCCAGTGAATTACATCGCGCGGATGCATATAGCCGCCATATTCGCCCGGCCGCGTGAAATCATACCGGGCGTAATGCCAGCCGCCGATGCAGGTTTCCGACTGCCACGGATGCGGCATAATGCCGGCGGTGAGTCCGCGTTCAATATCAGCGACGACACATTTGAGCAGGTTGTCCGGAACATTTTTTATATTGATCACCCCCTGCATTTTTCCACCATGGGTGCGCAGGCTGTGATTATAAAAATAGGCTCCGATGTTCATACCTCCCCAACCCAGCGGGAAAAGCGGGTTGTCGAAATAAAGAAGGTCGGGATTATGCTGGTCAATCAGGTCGCGCGTACGGTCATAAAAGTTCTTCACATAAGAAGCGTCGGGGAGAGCGTCCGGGGGGTGCTTAACACCGTAAAGCTGCTGCGGGTCACATCCTTGCCACCATTGTCCTTTGCCATCGGCCTCGATAAGGTGGCCGTCATAGGGGATTGCGGCGTAGCGGCCGGTTCTATCAGCTCCATGGGAGGTTTGAAACCACCACCAGTTGCGGGCCTGATGTACGGTAACACCAAAGCGCAGACCCAGCCGGCGTGCTTCGGCTGCCCAGGTACCGATGACATCGCGGTGTGGACCGATGTTTTGTGCATTCCATTGGTGATGCCTGGAGTTCCAAGTGTCAAATCCGTCATGATGGTTAGCCAGGGCCAGAAAGATTTTGGCGCCGGCGCGTTTGTATCGCTCCATTAACTCCCGCGGATCCCAATTAAGGAGCGTCCATTGAGCGCAGAGGTCTTTGTAACCGAACTTGGAGGGATGGCCGTAATGCTCGCACTGGTATTTGTTTTGACCGGAGTTTTGAATATACATGTTGCGGGCATACCAGTCTCCATCCTCCGGCACGCATTGCGGGCTCCAGTGATTCCAGATGCCGAATTTGGCGTCCTGATACCATTCGGGGCATTCATACTGCTCAAGCGACCGCCATGTCGGCTCGTAGGGTCCCTGCCCCGCAAGGCCGGCAATCGGCGAGCGCATCGGCACACCATCGTGAGAACCTCCTGGGACGGGCAGCGCCGGCGGACGGCCCCAGCCGGTGGGGTGCCAAGCCCCCTCGTTGAGCCTCTCGCGAACGATGCGGTTGCCGCGCACGGTATAAAAAATGCGATCCTCAGGCGGTGTCGCGCAGAATTCAGCGTAGGTCCGTGTATCCTGGCCAAAACCAGTGGCGAAAACCGAGGCGTCCGTTCGGGCCAGCGACGGCGCCAGCGGCGAGGCCGCGGCTGCCGCACCTATCAATTTGCAAAAACTTCGGCGGTTCATGCTGGGGTCTCCTAAATCCACTGGTAGCTATAGCCTGGACGCCGGTGGGCATGTCGCAACGAGCGACAAACACGGCGTTCGCTTATTTTAAGATAGAGATTGATTAGACCAACGGCGAGAATGTGGTATATCGGTTCGCGCAAGACAGCGATATCTGGCTGTGCGGTGCGCCAAGGATGACGCAACTGACGATAAGTCACACCGTCTTCGCCGCATTCACGGAGTAGGGGCCGCAAAAGCGGATTTTGAACTTCGATAACAAGAGATGAAAGCCGACTCGCAAAGAGCCGCCGTAAGAATGATGGACACGCTGTATGAAATAATTTAGGCACGTCGGTAAAGTTCATTCCTTGATATTTATGACTCTTGTTATCCCTAACGAATGTGCTGCAGCACTATTGCAATTAAAATACCGGGTAAGAGCCTGTTTGAAAACTCCGGCGGGATCGTCTTGCGGCCCAGGGCGGCCGTCTGCTGCGTTCTCGCTCCTCGCCATATTTTCGAATATGCCTCG
>JABEVB010000034.1 GCA_013044165.1 Phycisphaerales bacterium | reverse complement strand
TTAAACTCACGCCCATGGTACGATAAAGACCACGCTTAAGGCGGAGATTAACGCCGAAGCCTGGGCCACGCTCAACAGCGATACTTCACGGCCCTTTGAAAAGCCAAAATCCGGTAGAATTGCCGTGAAGGTAATTAATCACCTGGGCAATGAAGTGATGAAAGTGTTTAAAGTCCAGTAACATGTGAGGCTCCCATTATGAGCGAAATCATCCAAAAACTCAGCAACCCGCCGATCGTGGAGGCCGTGTTAGATATTGACTGCGACATGCCGCCAACGCTGGACTGGGCCGCTTTAAAAGAGTCTGCCCGAAATGCATACCGAGAGTATTATCCGCAATTCCAGACCATATCTTCTGGGACAATACAAATCGAGGGACCTCCCGGGGGATCGCAAGCCCATAAGACCTTGCGCGGCGTTCAATCGCTTCAGTTCTTCCACGAAGACAGGAAGCAACTCGTGCAAGTGCGGTCACAAGGGTACTCATTCAACCGCCTGGCTCCATATTCGGCATTGGACGATTATCTCCCTGAAATTGAACGTACATGGAAACTGTTTGTGGGTATCGCGGGGCCGAAGTTGATTCGCACCGTCCGCCTCAGTTATATCAACCGCATTGTACTGCCGGTAAAAGACGAAAAAGTGTTGATAAGCCAGTACTTCAAAGTCAGTCCGCAGCTCCCTGATGAAAGTGATCTGATTTTTACAGGCTTCCTTAATCAGCACTCCGCCGTGGAAAAAAGTACCGGTAACCAGGCGAATATCCTGCTGACAACATTGCCTAATGACACCGACAACCTGCCTGTCATCTTGGACATTGGAGTCATACATCGCGAGGATAAAGAGGTCGAGAATTGGGATTGGATCGCCGAAAAGATTCAGTCGTTAAGGAACTTGAAGAACCGCATTTTTAAGAATACACTAACTGATGTATGCCTAAGCCTTTTTCAATAATGACCATTGGGGCTGACTTGATGAGCTACGCAACGATACAACCACTGATGCGAGACGGCACAGCCGTGTCGCCGGAAGGAAAAGAGGTTCTCAACGCGACCCGAAAAGTCGTTCGGCACATGGAGCGTTCGCAATCGCTTTTCGGATCAAAGGCCTTTGCCATCTCCGAAGTCAGCAAATTGGCGGATGAATGCGCCGTTGAGAACTGGGACGGCAATGGAGCGGCGGCTATTGATGACGTGGCCGTGGATCATGCGATTGCATTTATCCGGGCGTTGCCGGGTACTATGCCCATGCCTGAGTTGGCGGCCGAGCCGGATGGCTCGATTTCGCTGGATTGGATTCAGTCGCGTCATCGCCTTTTCTCATTGAGTATTGGCTGTTCGGAGCGGATCGCCTACGCTTGGCTCGACGGCACGGACAGGGGACACGCGGTTGCGCATTTCGACGGATATGCTGTTCCACCACGGATCTTAGACCTTATTCAATCGATCGTGAAATATGGTAACACTTCCATCCGGGCTGCCTGAGCAGGTGGCTGAGGACGAGGACTTGGCCAGATTCCTCGTTCAAAGCAGCCAGTACAATACCTTGATGGTAAAACCTGCCGCATTTCTACCGAACCCCAGGGATCGTACAACGTCAGTCTCACGGCATGGAGCCAATCCTTTGGATCGTCTCTGGGCGCTCGGCGCTGCCGCAGCGGGCGCCCGCACGCTCCACGGAGCGGCCATCATTCGGGCCAAGGTTGTTACCGATGCCGAGCTTGCTGTGGCAGCCGACGAACCGCCGCTACGGCACGCGGTCATCCGAGACTGGCCGTGGATTGATAGCGACCCGGAACTTCAGAAAGCCCAACAAAAGGAAAGGGCAATTAAACTCGCCAGTGCTGCTGGCGCGCCTCTTTTGCGCCATCCATAGTGGAGCTTGAACCCTGATGGACTTGCGAATCTCCGATACCTTCACCGCCAGCTTGGCTCGCCTTACCGGCGATGAGCAGAAAGCCGTCAAAACGACGGCATTCGACCTGCAACTTAACCCTGCCAATCCCGGCATGAGTTTCCACCGGCTCGACAGCGCGAAAGATAAAAACACAAACAAAAACCTTAGTGCCCTTGCGCCCCTTGGTGGTAAATCATCGTCGTCGTCTCCGCGAACTCTGCGGCTCTGCGCGCGAATCATCGCGAAGCGCCCTTGAAGAAAAATATAAAACCCCTGCGTTACCCTGCGTACCCTGCGGTTAGCCCCCGTCGCGCAGCGCCCAAAAGGACTAAAAATACCTCGGCGCTTCTCTGTCTTGAGCCAGGGAAGGCGAAATCTCCCGGCGCTGGTCGGGACAGGCCTCTGTGGCAAGGAACCACCTATCGGGATGTGACAAAATCGCCGCGCAGCGCCAAAAATAAAAACACAAACAAAAAACTTAGTGTCTTTGAGATTTTGTGTTAAACCATCGTCGTCGTCTCGGCGATCTCTGCGTTGAGGCACGGATGCCGAAATCCCGATATGGCAGGAGCGTCTCCTATCGGGATGCGCGCCACCCGTCGCGAAGCGACCCAACACATTAACACTATTAAACATCTCTGCGCAACTCTGTGCCCTCGGTGGCAAAAACGTCGCGCAGCGCCCAAAAATCTTAGTGCCTGTTTGAAAAGGCTGGTGCGGTCGGATTGCGGCCCAGGGCGGCCGGATGCAAGGCCGCAGCTCCGAGGCATATTCGAAAATATGGCGAGGAGCGAGAACGCAGCAGACGGCCGCCCTGGGCCGCAAGACGATCCCGCCG
>JABEVB010000033.1 GCA_013044165.1 Phycisphaerales bacterium | reverse complement strand
TTGTTCTCGTTGGTTTTAACACCGGCTGCTCACAAGACAAGGTAAAGGCGGAGCGTGACCAACTGCTTCAGCAGAATCAGCAGCTAAAGGCCCAGCTTGCAGCCGCCAGTGCGCAGGAAAAAGCCGACCAGCAGCAACTGCAGCAGCAGCAAGCAGCTATGAATGCCGCGGCACAGCAGCAGACGCAGACGCCCGCAACGGCTCAAAATCAGACCAATATCCTGCCACCTGAACCAAACGTCGCTGGCCAGCACCCCGCGGCAGTACGACACCATCATTATCATCACTATGTGGCGAGCCGCTCGCACGTTACGCATGAGCGCGGCTTCACTATCGAAACACATCATGGCGTATCACGCCTGGTTGTCTCGAGCGATCTGCTGTTTGCATCGGCCAGCGCACGGCTGCATCCATCCGCCGAGAGAACGCTCCTGCGTGTGGCCCACCTGCTGCGGAGCCGCTATGCCGGTCATCGCATTCTGATCGAAGGCTACACCGACAGCCGCCCCATCCACCACCCCTACAAGAGCAATTATGCCTTGGGCTTGGCCCGGGCACGCTCGGTTGAGATGTTTTTGGGCCACCATGGCGTGTCGCGTTCCAGAATGCGGGCCATCAGCTTTGGTTCCGAGCATCCGCGTTCGCGCACCGACTTAGCGCTCAATCGCCGCGTGGAAATTGTCGTCCTCCGGCGCTGATGCCGCATGAGGACGAGCCGCACCCTGTTGTTGCGGGGGCGGTTGTGAATTTGTCGGGGCCGAGGCCGGTTGTAAAACCGTCACAAGGCCCCGATTTTTTTGACCCCAATAAACGCCCTGCCGCTGCCGCCGGGCCTAAACAAAGAAACCAGATAAAGTCATGCTTGCAATAGTTGATTATGGCATGGGCAACCTCCGCAGTGTGCAAAAGGCGTTTGCCACAGTGGGCGCTGCCGCAAGCATTGTTCAGTCACCTGAACAGCTCAAGCGGGCCGACCAACTCGTACTGCCTGGTGTTGGCGCCTTCGGCGACGCCATGCGCATCTTGCGCCAAACCGGCTTGGCCGAGGCCCTTGTTGACTTTGTGCGCACCGGCCGCCCGTTCCTGGGCATTTGCCTGGGGCTGCAGTTGCTGTTCGATACCGGTTTTGAGGATGGCCGTCAGTCAGGCTTGGGCGTCATTGCCGGAGAGTGTATTCGGCTGTCCGTAGACGATCCGCCTCTTTGCCTCAAGGTGCCGCACATGGGATGGAACGCCCTTAAATTCCAAAAACACTCGCGGCTGTGGCAGGGGCTTACGCCCGGTTGCCATACCTACTTCGTGCATAGCTACCATGTCAAACCTGCCGATGCGGCAGTGGTTGCGGCCACCACCGAGTACGGCATATCAATAGTCGCCGCCATCGAAAAGGACAACATTGTGGCCACACAGTTTCACCCTGAAAAAAGCCAGACCGTGGGCCGTATCATTCTCAAAAACTTTGCCAATATTCGGTGAACGATCATGACCAATAAAAAAACAGTTGAATTAATACCTGCCATAGACCTTCGCAACGGCAAGGTTGTGCGTCTTCTGCAAGGCGACTACCAGCGCCAAACCACATACTCGGTGGACCCTGTGGACACCGCCAAATCATTTCAGGACGCAGGTTGCCGCTGGATGCATGTGGTGGACCTCGACGGAGCACGCGAAGGCCGCCCACGTAATCTTGAAATTATTGAAAAAATCGTGCGAAGCACCAAACTCAACGTAGAGGTCGGTGGTGGCATCCGCGATGAAGAGGTTATTGAGTATTTGCTGGCCATAGGGGCTCAGAGACTTATCATTGGCACCCGCGCCATCAGCGACTTCAACTGGTTTAAAACCATCGTGTTTGACCAGCGATTTCGAAATCGCATCATTCTCGGCCTCGATGCACGCGAAGGCCGAGTTGCCACGCACGGATGGACCAGCCCCGACGCCGACGCTCCGCTCGCCTCCGAATTGGCCGCCGGAGTAGACGATTGGCCCCTCGCCGCCATCATTTACACCGACATCGCCCGCGATGGTATGCTCAGCGGCCCCAATATCAACGCCACGCGTGATCTTCTCACATCCGCCAAACGCGTACCGGTTATTCACAGCGGCGGCGTGAGCACGCTGGCCGACATCGTCGCGCTTAAGCAACTCCCCATCAGCGGTATTATTGTCGGTAAAGCCATTTATGAGGGACGCCTCAACGTAGCCGAGGCGGTACAATTGCTTGACGTAGCCGCCTAACTGCCCGGCACAAGGGCAAGATCAACCGGCCGCCCAGGAGAGTTTCTAATGACCAGTGAACACGACTCCCACAACCTGCAGCAACTCGCGGAAGCCATTGTTGTCAGCTACCACGAGCACGAAGACATTCAATACATCGGCGCCACCTGGCTACCCAATCGCGACACCATCATCGCCTTGCTTCGGCAGTTGCGCGAGGTGCTTTTTCCCGGCTTTTTTGGCCGCCAAAACCTCACTGAACAAGAGCTTCTCCTGCATACCAGCTCCATGATTGCATCCATGCGCGATACGCTTTTCGACCAGGTGCGGCGCGCCATCCGCCACCGCGAACAGCGCGGCAAAATACACGACTGCCCCGATTGCGATACCACTGCCGCCGCCCTCACCGATGAATTCCTCGGCTCGCTGCCCGAACTCCGACGTATCCTCGCCACCGACGCCAAGGCCGCGTTCGACGGGGACCCGGCCGCCAGCAGTCCCGATGAAATTATTTTCTGCTACCCCGGTTACTTCGCCATCACCACCTACCGCATTGCCCATCAACTCCATCGCCTCCAGGTGCCGCTGATACCACGAATCATGACCGAATACGCCCACAGCCTCACCGGCATAGACATCCATCCCGGAGCCGACATCGGCGAGTATTTTTTCATAGACCACGGCACCGGCGTGGTCATCGGCGAAACCACCACCATCGGCCGCAACGTTAAAATCTATCAAGGCGTGACACTCGGCGCTCTGTCCACACGCGGCGGGCAGCAACTCCGCGGCAGCAAACGCCATCCGACAATTCAAGACGATGTGATGATCTATCCCAATGCCAGCATTCTCGGCGGCGAAACGATCATCGGCGCCGGCGCGACGATTAACGGCAACGTATTTATTACTCAATCGGTGCCGCCGCATACACGGGTAAGCGTTAAACATCCGGAATTGCAGTATCGCAACCGCCCGCCACGCGAGTTTGTGCAGCAGCAGCCCCCCGATTTTCAAATTTAATGGCCGGGTTTTTTCGCCGGGCCCGTAGCGGGCGTATGTGCCGAGGGCACAGTTGGCAAGCCTTGCGTCGGTGAAGGCCGGGCCGATGCAGCGCTGCGAGTCGAAGGAGCGGTTTGTGCGGCCACAGCGCCCAGCAGCGGCGTCAACGGGGCAATGTTTGGATTGCCACGTGCGCCATCTCCCCGCATTTCCTGAATATTGATGCGCGAGAGCGTGCGCCGCACGCGGTTTTCTTCGGAATAGCCCTTGTCGGCAATGCAGATGTTGTAAAGCTTTACCGCTGCATGCAGCGTGCGATGCCGCAGAATGCCCGGCGGAAAAGTATACCCCAGCCGCTGCAGGTATTTGCCGGCACGATACGCTTTGTGATTGCTCTGCTTAGCCGTCGCCAGCATGGTGTCCAGAGAGGCCGGCTCGCCATGCACAAATGCCGCAATCATCGCCCGCCGCAGTGCCCGGTCATTGCGTACAAAGCGTGCATAGGCGTAAATGGCCAGAGCGGCATGCTCGTCGCCGCCGTGAATTTTCGCGTATTGCTGCGAGAGGTAATCGGCAAGCTGCGTATTTTGGACAACCAGTATGCGAGCGGCGTTGATCTGCGAAAGCAGCACATGGTTGGCCCGCACCTCACGGGTTTCATGTATCATCAGCCAGTGCACCATGTCGTGCGCCGCATCAAGCTGGCCGCGGGCGAGCAACATTAAAATAAGCTGAACGTCGGCCTTTTCGGCCAGCACGGCCATGTGCATGCGCACGGGCAGCGGCGTTGCCGCGAGCCAAGCCAACTCATGGCTTAAGCTCCAGACAGCGGCCACCTGCAGCACCTTGTCGCCATCCGCCAGCCGCATAAACTGCCGCAGCGCCTGCTGCGCCACATCAGAGCTGCCCCGGCTCTGATAGCATAGCGCAAAGGCTCGTAGACACAAAAGCCGGCCAAGCCCCGCCGAGCTACTTTGCCGCCCCGCCGCAAGCATTTTCGACGCCAGAGCCGCCCGAGCCGAAACATTCTCTCGCCGTGCCTGCACCGCCTGCGAACCAAACTGCTGCTGAAACGCCTGCCAATCCGTCGCGGAATACAATGGCGTCATGCCCTGCGGCACGATGCTCGGCAGGGTTTGCACCAAATCCAGCGCGGGCAAAATGTCACCGCTCGAAACCTGCGGCGGCAATACCGGGTTGCCTGCCTCGTGTTGAACCACCGCCTCGGACCGCGGCTCAGGGCGGCGGTGTTTGCCGGCTGCCAAGGCCGTCATCGCCGCCAGCAGCCCACAGCATGCCAACACCGCCAGCGTTTGCCGCATTTTAAATGAACTGCTCACCATGTAAGCCCTGCGCCATAGCCACCAACATTGCACGCGATCCATGAGGTCTCCTGCCGAGCAAGATTAAGCATCCATGCCCATCGGCAGCCGTTATTATCAGAGTTCGTCATAGCATTACAAGCGGCCCAGAGGCGGGCGGGGGCCCGGCTGACGGGCGCCGCTCTCGCCGCCGGCTTGCGCACGGGGCCCGTGCGGCAACCGAAACTACAATACTTGCTCCCTGCAATTGCCCCCAATGTCAAAACTTAAAGCCACCCCTCGCCGTAACCGCAGCAGTATCGCCGGTCGTATCAGCGGGGCAACCCGCTCTGCAAATCGTTCGCCGAGTTGCCTATTTCCCGCTAAAATCCCTGCCATGAAGACAATTGCCTACCAGCAATGCATCAACCCGACATGCAGCGCCACGTTTGATATTGGCCAGGTGCTCACGTCGTGCGCCAAGTGCGGAGAACTGCTCGATATTCAATACGATTGGAGCAAGGCGCCCCTGCCCAAGTCGCTCGACGCGTTTCAGCAGCGCTGGCAGAGCCGGCGCTTTCCACTTGATTACTCCGGCGTATGGCGCTTTAGAGAACTCCTGCCCTTTGCCGCCGATGCCATGGTATGCACCGTCGGCGAAGGACAAACCTTTTTGCAGAACGCGGTATGCCTCGGCAAGGAACTCGGCATGTGGCCCGGACAACTTTGGCTGCAGTACGAAGGGATGAACCCCTCCGGCAGTTTCAAGGACAACGGCATGACCGCCGCGTTCACCCATGCCCGCATCGTCGGCGCTCGCCGGGTTGCCTGCGCCAGCACAGGCAACACCTCAGCATCACTCGCTTTGTATGCCGCAATGAACGGCTTTCAGGGCGTGGTATTCATTGGCTCCGGAAAAATTGCTTTTGGAAAGCTCTCCCAGGCTCTCGACTACGGTGCTCTAACACTACAAATAGAAGGTGACTTCGACACCTGCCTCGCCCGCGTGCGGCAGGTAAGCAGCCAACTCGGCCTGTACCTTATGAACAGCGTCAATCCGTTTCGCCTTGAAGGCCAAAAAACCATTATGTACCGCATTCTAGAATCGCTGAGCTGGCAACCGCCCGATTGGATCATTGTGCCCGGCGGCAACCTGGGCAATTGCTCCGCCTTTGGTAAAGCGTTTCATGAACTGCGCCAGCTCGGCCTTATAAAGCGTATTCCCCGATTGGCCATCATCAATGCCGAAGGTGCCAACACGCTCTATAGCATGGTGCACGCGGGCATCTCTTGGAACGGCGGTCATGTAAACCAGGCGGCCATTGATGGCTTTTATGCCGATATGGACCGTCGCCAACTTCATGCCCATACCGTCGCTTCCGCCATTGAAATCGGCCGACCGGTCAATCTTAAAAAAGCGCTGCGATCGCTTGACGTTATGAAGGGCGTGGTCGCCCAGGTGTCAGATAACGACATTCTCGAAGCCAAAGCCATGGTGGGCCGATTTGGCTTTGCCTGCGAACCGGCCAGCGCGGCAACCATTGCCGGCCTGCGGCAACTTTTGGCCAATGGCACTATTTCTCGCCACGAGCGTGTGGCCTGTGTGCTTACCGGCCATGGATTAAAAGACCCCGACGCTACGGTCTACTACCACACCGGTGTTCGCACCAAAGAGGCCAAGTACCCACCCGCCGAGCCGACATGGGGCCATCTCGCCAACAAGCCCATTCGCGTTGCCGACGACTTGCAGGCCATTATTCGAAGTCTCGGCCTCGATGAAAAATCCATTGACCAGGATGTTGCCGGCGGCTACGTGGAAACCAGCCGCGAGCTACCCTTTATAGAGTATTAATCCATGGCCGCCGCCCCTGCGGGCCGCAGCAGAAAGCACAACATGACCACCACGCAACAATCCATCACAGCCGCAAAGCTCGCCGAACATGTCGGCGGACGACTGCTTGGCGATGGCTCGGTGCGCATTGAGCGCTGCCGCTCGCTCGGTTCCGCCGGACCGCGTGAAGTGAGCTTTGTCTCCAACATTAAATACCTCAAGCAGTTGGCCAGCACGCAGGCCGGTTGCGTGGTGATTGGCAACGAAGTACAACCCGAAAAAATAGCCCGGGGCGGCTTGCCCCCGCTCACACTCATTCAGATTGCCGATCCGTATTTCGCATTCCGACAGATCATGGTGCTGCTGCATGGCTTTCGACGCCACGAACCCGTTGGCATCGCAACGCAGGCGACGGTGGCCGCTAGCGCGCAGGTCGGCCGCAACGTCAATATTCATGCCGGCGCTGTTGTAGGCGAGCGCGTGCGCATCGGCGACAATACAACCATTTACCAAAACGTCAGCATTATGAACGATGCGGTTATCGGCGAAGACTGCATCCTTTACCCAGGCGCCGTGGTGTACGATCGCTGCGTACTGGGCAAGCGGGTCATTCTGCAGGCGGGCGCTGTGATTGGCTGCGATGGCTACGGGTTTGCGACGCATCAGGGCGTGCATCACAAAATACCCCAGATCGGCAACGTCGTACTTGAAGACGATGTGGAGGTTGGAGCCAACACCGTTATCGAGCGGGCCGCCATGGAAAGCACCGCCGTTGGCAAGGGAACCAAACTCGGCAACCTGGTGGTCATTGGCCATAACTGCAAAATTGGCGAGCATAACCTGCTGGTAAGCCAGGTCGGCATGGCCGGCAGTTCTAATACGGGTCAGTACGTTGTACTTGCCGGACAGGTAGGGGTTTCCGGGCACATATCCATCGGCAATCAGGTAACAGCGGCCGCTCAGGCAGGCATCACCGAAGATGTCGCCGACAAGCAAATCATCGGAGGTTCGCCGGCCATTGCTTGGCGCACGGCACGCAAGGCGTACACGCTCATCGAGCACCTGCCCGAATTCGCCAAGCGACTGCGCGAGCTTGAAGCCCTTGCCGAAAAGGTCAAGGCCAGCCTGCCCGATACTGATAAAACAAAGCAGTAACCCAACGCCACAGCATGGCTTGGTAGCTTTTTATGGCCTTTGCTCGCAGCGAAAGGCGCGTGGGTCCAAAGGTACAGCCAAAATACTCGTTGCAGCACGGACTTGCAGGGCGCGCTTCGAGCCATCTGTAGTCAAGGCAGCCTCGTGGCTGTGCAGAGCACCCGATTACAGTCACGCTGCTGGGCCACAGATGGCGGTGATCTTTGCGCACACCACAACAGTAGGTTGCCACTTGTGCTAAAGGCAGGGAGCCGGCGCAATCACCCCTTGCGTGGGTCAGTTATCTGTAGGGAGTTACCGCCGCCTTACCCGCGCACGGCTGCCAGCGCCGCGGCGTAGTCTGGCTCCTGCGCAATTTCCGGCACAAGCTGCGAGTAGGCTACCTTGCCCGCCGGGTCTATCACAACCACCGCCCGCGCCAGCAACCCCGCCAGCGGACCGTCGCTTATGGTAAGCCCATAACGCTGCCCAAACTCCGCATGGCGAAAGGCCGAAACCGGGTGAACCTTCGCCAATCCTTCCGCACCGCAGAATCGCTTTAGCGCAAACGGCAGGTCCTGCGAAGCACACAGCACCGTGGCGTTCGGGTGTGCCGACGCCTGCTCATTAAACTTACGAACCGAGGTGGCGCATACCGACGTATCAATACTCGGAAATATATTCAGCACCACCCACTTGCCGGCCAATTCCTTCAGCGGCAGTTCGCTTAAGTCGGCACGGGTAAGGGTAAAGTCAGGGGCCGCAGCGCCAGTCGCCGGTAAATTGCCCGAAGTATGAATGGGAGAACCTTTAAAGGTAACGGTTGCCATGATGCGTCCTTTCCTAAATGCAGTGTACATGCGTTTCTCTGCGCCATCGCAAGAGCTTATCGCACTGGATTCTACCGCCAAGTTGCACGTCAGAGCAAAGCATCACCGAATGTGAACTAGACCGCAAAGACTTACCACAGCGCCGCATCGTTGCCGAGACAAGCAGCTTTGCCTGATGAAAGCACCCCTGCTCTCGCGGGTGCGACGTTATCGCCGCAAAATGTAATACAGGCAATTGGGCAGAAGATGTATCACCCGTTGCAGGCCCTTGCTCTGTACCAAAACCGCGGTTGACAGTGGATTGGCATTTTCGTCCAGCGGCGTAATAGAAAGCGGCTCGCCTGGCAGGCTGGGCAGAGCAACCGTCGCGGCTACGTTGCGAATGTTCCAAGGCCCCGCCCCCATGGCTGTAATCACATGCCCGCGTACCTTAAAGCCAAAGGGCTTTTCACGCGTCATAACCTGCACCAACATTTTATGCGACTGCGCTATCGGACGATGGTCCATCGCAATCAACATGATGGCTCCAAACTCATTGTTGCTTTTAAACACAATATGTCCCAACTGCACCCGGCCAGCCTTTTTCAAAAACCCAACCACGCCTCTGGCCTCGGGGCTGTTAAGCGTCACCAACCCCGCATGGTAGTTCCAAAACAGCTCGCCGCTGGCGGCCTTCACGGTGCCGGTGGCGGTATTGATATACTGGCTGGAGTTCATCAAACGCTGGCTGAACCGGGCGGCACCTTCGGTGCGCACAATGCGACCCACATCAAATAAAAGCGGATTAAACCGCTGGCCCGATGCGTCAGTGCCCGCAGCGTTGTGCGCGGTTGCGGCGGCATTGCCGCCCAGCCACTGCGGATCCATGTTAGCGGGGCCTGCCGCCGCCGATCCGTGCAACGCAAACAACTGCCGCAGCGTCAACGCCTGCTCAAAGATCACCGGCCCACGCTTAAGCATATCGCCCCGAAACAGCAGCGCCGCCGCCGGAAACTGCCCTATAACCGCCGGGCTGCAGTCCTGAAACTCTTTCATCCGCTGGTCTACCAGCGAATCACTGCCAATGCAGAAAAAGCACAGGCCGCCTAAATCCGAAAGCCGCCCATACGCCGCCGCGAGCATCACACCATCCGCTCGCCACCGATTCGGATTATCAAAACCAATTTCAGAAATATATGTGGGGTAGCCGCGCTCCGCGATTTGATTAAACGGCATGGCCGTCGGCGACAGCACTGCCGCACGACTGCGAAAGCTCTGCCCAACCGCCACCGACCATGCCGAAAATTTTCCCGTATGCGGCCCGGCAAAATAGCCGTGATGATCCATCACATCGCCCGATTGATAGGTGTAGCGTTCAAGCGCATCGAGCGTGTAATCGTCGGCGGTTTTCCAGTTGCTGCAGGTAATAAGGCCCCGGTAATGCAGGTTGCGCCGCAAATAACCGTCCATACTTTGGTAAAACCGGCGTTGCGTATCGGCTAAAAAGTGGACCTGATCGCTGATGCGCTTCTTCAGTTGCGGCAGCTTTGTCAGCGCCTGGCTGGTCATGAACCATGCGCTGTAAAGGCCGGTAAGTCCTTTGGCCCGATTATCTCGCTTGTTGGCCGCATGGCCCCATGCCCGCATGGCGGCGGCTATGCTGCCGTAGCGCCGCGTCAGCCATGCCGAGTATTGCCGTTCAAGTTCGTGCCAGCTTTGCCGCGAGAACGATTTGCGTGAAAACGTCCAGAAGAACAAGCTGTCTTCATTTTGATTCTCCACTATGGCCACAGCCGGGTTCTGTCCCAGCGGCACGCCATTGTACGGGTCGGCTGTGGTTAGAATGGCCGCCAGCCACTGCCTATAAATTTGCTCCAGCCGCGGGTCAAACTCAAGTAAACCAAACGGATGCTGGCCCGGCTTGTACCCGGCCAGGCCCAGCCTGTGCGCATCTATGGCCAACACATAGTAAAAGCTCAAGTCCAAATAAATGCCCTGGCGCTTTAAGGCGTATACAAGATATTGCAAATGGCGCAGTTTGCGCACCGAAATTCGCGGCTCACCTGTGCCCGAAGTCAGCAGGCTATCGTGGTACCGCACCATGTTTACGCCGCATCGCGCCAGCCGCCGCGCCATGAGGTTGATGTACGCATGGCCGACATCGGTATTGCCGTTGCCCACATCAACGCCCCAAAAGCGTACCGGCTGGCCTGCCCCAAGCACAAAATGTCCACCCTCACGACGTACATAGCCATGCTCTCCGGCGATCCGCTCATTCAAGTAACGAAGGCTCAGCCCCCCGGGCCGGCCCGGTTGTGTCGGCGTGGGGTTCCAGCAGAACCAGCCCGGCATGGCCTGCCGCAGGCTTTGGCCCGGTCGCAAATGTCCTTGCGGAAAAAATGCCCCCTGCACCAGCGCAAAGCAATCGTATGCGGCATTGTAGGCCTGCCCCGGCGGCGTAAGTTGCACAAGCTTAAACCGATGGGTTCCGGCTGATAGCGTCACCCGGCCAAGGTTTACCCAGTCAGCCGGAAAGTACGGCCGTACCGGCGTCTCATTAATAAGCACCTCATGACTGGTGCATACGCGCCAAGGTTGATGATCGAAACGCCACTTAAACGGCCCATATTGCCAGCATTTGCGCACCCAAAAATGGTACCGCCCGCCGCGCCGCACCGGCACGTTGTACGCGGCATACAGCGGCGAGGCCGTTGCCTTGCCCGAAAACGCCAGCCATTGTCCGCCGCTGAGCTTGGCTTTTTCGCCGGGCGTTCTTGCCGAAAGCCAGCAATACGATGGAAAGTTAGTGGCGGCCGGCTTCTCCGCCTGCCACCAAACATAGTCGGGACGATTCACCGCCGCGGCCAGCGACACCGTCGCACCCAACCAACAAAGCACGCCAATGAGTATTGCCGGCAATACAACAACCACTCGTGCGTGCCGCATAATAAGTCTCCAAAGCCAGCTCATCATGCGACACAATAGTTTATTATGCAATTCCCGCGGCATTGGGCCGTTAATCTTTTATAAGGGCTTGCACTGCCACTGCAGTTCGGCCATGGGGCGATTAAAACACCACACAAGCACAACCTGCAAGGCTATAGGACACAGCAATGCGATCCATCTTTAATAATCTCTTGGCAAACCTTGGTTTTCTTACTGGTGCCATCACCCGGGCCCTGCAGCGATGGAGTTCAACCGCGCGATGGCCGCAGCGATGCTCGCTGAGAGTCGTTATCGGCTGCCTGGTGGTTATGGTGCTGGCGACTGCGCCATGGGTCCGCGGCGACGTGGTGATATTAAAAAACGGCGACCGCGTTTCCGGCGTTGTCACACTCGTTACGCCTCTGCGCGTCACCATTCACTCACGCTATTTGGGCACGCTTACCATCGCACGCAGCCACATCCGCACCATTTTGGCCCAGCAATGGGTGCACGTCATCAACGAAGATAATACGCTTTCCAAAGCCTATATTCTCCCGGCCCAAAACGGCGGCGGTTGGGTGCTCTCACGGCTACCGCCCTCGCCGACACTGGTGCAACTCGTTGCGCCGCCCGCTGCCGGCAAAGCCGTCAAAAAACACAAGCCGCTATCGCTCTTCGGCCCCTACTGGGACAATCAACTTATCCTAGGCCTTACCAATACCACGGGCAACACCAACCAAACCGAGTTTACCGCGGGCGTAAAGTTTCATTACAAACACGCGCTGAATGAAATAACGGTTGACTTTGATGGTGGCTACGGCAAAACCAACGGCTATGTGGATACATCTTATGCCGGCGCGGATGTTATTTACCGCGGAACAATCCCTCAATTTCAACCCTACAATCGCTGGTACGCCTACGCCGAAAATCATGACCTTTACGATGGCATTCGAGGCATTTCGTATCGCACACTCGATTCGGTGGGGCTTGGTTATTACATTCTAAAAAGCAAGAAGCTGGAAGTAGACGTTCGCAGCGGCCCTGGTTTTATATATGAACGCTTTTTTCATGGCGGGTCGGTTAGCGCCCCCACCGCGTCCGGTGGTTTGCGGGCGGTTTACAAAATTGATGACCGCATAAGCCTCACTGAAAACGGCCTCGCGACCGTATCGCTGCTGCAGGCGGGCGACTTTCAGGCTACGAGCATTACCGCACTGCACATAGCCTTACCTGAAATTTCCCGTGGCCTGGGCCTGTTAACCTCTTTTGAAGACGACTACGACAACACCGCCCTGCGAACCACTGCCCGCCCAAACGATACGCGGTTTATTGTTGGTGCAACGCTCAACTTTTAACCGGTGCGCAACAAACTCGCATGCGGTGCCGCTGGTTGCCGGTACAGCAAATGCCAAAAACGAGATGTCACAGAAAGCTCATCAAACCAGACGCCCGTCTCGCATCTGGCTGCCCGCAGGCCGCGCTGCCCCCGCATTTGCACACAGCAGCAGCATAATAGCTATGCGACTGTAACTCATACTCAGTAAACTTATGGCCGCAGCCATCAGCCGATAAACTCCACCGGCGTACACATCGGTATCAGGCCAGCTTTTGCACCGGCATCAAGCAAGGCGTTAACGGCCGCTCGGCCACGCGGGCCGTAATCCAGCGTCCAATGATTAACGTACATACCAACAAACTCATCGGCGAGTTTTTCGTTCATATCCCGTGCGTACCTAAGCGCATGACGCACGGCATCGGCTCGATGGTCCAACGAAAACTGTATGCTTTGCTTAAGCATTCGAGTAACTTCAAGCATCCGCGCCTCGCCCAAATCGCGCCGGATCACATTGCCTCCCAGCGGCATGGGCAGGCCGGTTTGATCCTGCCACCATTTGCCCAAGTCTACGCAGCACACCAGCCCATTGTTTTGATAGGTGAGTTGCCCCTCATGAATAATAAGCCCGGCATCGGCGTGGCCAGCCTGAACGTATTGTAAAATCTCATCGAAAGGCTTAACCACGGTATGCACGCCCTTGCCCAACAGCAACTGCATCACCAAAAACGCTGTCGTGAGCGTCCCTGGAATGGCTATGCGTTTGGTTTTCAGTTCTTCCACCGTGAGAGGCTTTTTTGACACGAGCATGGGGCCGTAGTTGTCACCCATCGAGCAGCCACAGCCCATGAGAGCGTACTTGCTACGCACATAGGGATAGGCATGCAGGCTGATGGCGGTAATCTCAAGTTCGCCCTTCATGGCGCGGGTATTAAGCGTTTGAATGTCCTGCAGAATGTGTTCAAACTCATAAGGTCCGGAATCCATTTGGCCCGTCGCCAGGCCATAAAACATAAATGCATCGTCCGGGTCCGGCGAATGGCCGAGCCGCAGTTTTATCTTGTCCGCCATGATCTTGTTGTATCCTTATTATGCGTAGCTGCCACCTCATGGTTGCATGCCAATTAGTTTAACGCCGGAATGCCAAACGCGAAACTTTACCGCCCGGCACTGCGATCCCGCAGTTATTTGCCAAACCAATGCTCACAACCGGGCATTTTACGTGGGGCCATTCGTCTTCTCGCCTGTCCGCGGGCTCTATTAGCACCGCTGGGCTTATCAATCGTTTTGCACACCTGAAGGCTGACCTGTGGCAGCTTATGCAGGCTTTTTGACCTTGGCCGAAAGGTAAGCCGCGCGGCTGTGGCGCGAGAGTAGATAGAGATAGTAGAGAGTATAGGTCGGGACGCTGGGCGACGGTTGGCGCGCAGAGTCGGCCATTTGGCAGGGAACAGTGGATGGGCCAGACGGTGGTAGAATCAGGTTTGGAGCATATCCCGGCGCGCCGGGAAAGGGCGTCCATCGAAAGCCAGCAATAGGGACCTGAAATGAGAATACCAGGTGCGTCCCTAATGCCACTAAGTTAAGCCGTATCGCCATATTTTTCATAGAGCTGCGCGTTGAGCACGGCGCGTGGTTTCGTCATATATGGAAACTATTTTTTTTGACGTTTGATGACACGCGGTTCCGATCGGCCGGGACGCAGGGGATTGACGATCAGGGCTGGGTATTCGCGCAGGTCACCATAGCGTATCCACGCGAGGGTATCAGCAAAGCTCAAACGATTGACGCTGACACCCTGCCGTCGCGCCGCGTGAAGGATGATGATTCGGATGAGATTGTACACCAGTAGAAATATCAGCCTTTCCTGCCGCACTCCGTCAAGGGTCTTGCACTTGAGTACATCCATGCCCAGTCTGATTTTCAGGTGGCGAATGTTCGTTTCGATCATCCATCGTGAGAGTCGCGGTTCAATGAGTTTGTCAGCGGGATATGCCTGCGGATCCAGGAGTGTCGTGGCAATACACACGGCTATGGGGCGATAGCCCTTGCGTATGACGGTGCGGCGAATCTCTCGCAAGGTGATGGAGTCGGGAAGCTTGGACCATGTCCCATCAGCGATCCAAGCCGGCTTTTGCGGTGGTTTGAAATGCAGCAACAGGTGGGAGGTGGGAAAGCCCAAGCCTTCGCGGCATCCCGAAGGACCCCCCATCGTGTTCCCGCAGTTGTGACGTGTCAGGCATGGAATCGCCGGAACCATTAAGTGCAAAAAGGCTTTGTCCACGCCAGCGGTATCCATCTTCACCACCGACGTCGTCGGCAGCATTTAGCTCCTTGATCACCTGGTCCATGATCACGTGATGCACATGCTGAATCAGTCCCACCAGCAGGCGTTTTCGCGCGTGGCGCCAGGCGGAATCGGTGAATTCTATTGCGGCCAGAGGGCGCATGGCCGCCCACGCCACGTTGCCATGGACAGTCTGTTGGACAACAAGTTTGATGGCATTTCCCGGCGACAGTGTGGTATGGCGAAAATTATGGGTGGGTTCTACATGCAATCGCCCTGCGCCGCCAACAGCGCCTTTGCCGCGGTGCTTGACAATCCAGACGGAATCGCCATACTCCAATCGGTCATTGATGGCACGGTTTTCTTTATGTTTTTTTGGGGCAGGTAAACTTTAAGTGTGGTCAGGCTCGTTGCGGGCCTGAAAGGCTGATCGGCCGCAAACGGTTATGAGCCTCGTGAGGCGCGTGGTCATGACAATAATCATTCGAAATATGCCTTGCAATTAATACAAGATTGGAGGTCATCAATGATGAAGAAGATCAGTCGCCGCAGGTTTTTACGAGCCACAGGCGCTATGAGTTCGCTGGCCGCAGGCAGTGCGCTGCTGCCAAAACCGTTGCGGGCCGGAACGAACGCAGCCTCGCCGAAAGATATCACCCTATCGCCCGGCCACTCGCTGGAGCTGGCGCGCGACGCCGCCGGGGCCGGCGACCGCATTATTCTGCGCGGTGGAACATACCGCCTCAGTAAAACGCTCGTGCTCGGGCCACAACATTCCGGCGTGACGTGGATGGCGGCACCGGGCGAAACCCCGGTCATCAGCGGCGGCATGACGGTCACAGGCTGGACACTCCATAACGCCCAGCGCAACATCTGGCGGGCAAACGTCGGTGAGAGAGCCAATTTCCGGCAGCTTTACGTCAACGGCATCAAAGCCAACCGCGCGCGTTCTTCCGCCGGTACCGAAGGTCTAAGCGCGACGGCGGCCGGCTACCGCACAACCAACATAGCGATGGAAACCTACGGAAACATCAGCAACATCGAGATCGTCGCATCGCCGCACCCCTGGGAGCAAGTGCGTCTGCCGGTTGCGGCGATTCACCAAAAGGACATCACAATTCAGCAGCCCTGCTGGAATGCGGTCAAGCGAGGCGTATATCCCGGCTATGACCATCCGCTCTGGATTGAAAATGCCTATGAATTTCTCTGGAGGCCTGGCGACTGGTATCTTGACCGTAGCACCGGCACGCTCTACTACATCCCGCGAGCCGGCGAAGGCATGGCTACCGCGAGTGTCGAAATTCCAGTGGTTGAGCGGTTGATCGCGGTACAGGGCAGCGCGACACATCCCGTCCATGACTTGAAATTTGTTGGCCTGACCTTCTGCCTGTCGAACTGGCTGCAACCTTCCACGGGTCTGGGCATGCCGAGTTCACAGGCCAATCAGGCCGAGACTTGGCATGTGCCGGCCGCATTGGAATGTACCGGTGCCCGAAACATGGTGGTGCGGGGTTGCACCTTCCGGCAGTTAGGCGGCGACGGGGTCAATGTGTTGACCGCCTGCCGGAACGATACGATCGAAGACTGCAAGTTCTTTGACATCGCCGCCAGTGCGGTGCAGATCGGGCTTTGCCGGTATTGGGTTGAGGCAAAACTGCCGGCAGATTCGGGCGACATAGTTGACGGCATCATCGTGCGCGGCTGCATCGTCCATGATGTCTGCACAGATTATCAGGACGGCTGCGGTATCTTTGTCGGATGGGTGCGAAACTGCACCATCGAGCACAACGAGATATACAACCTCCCGTACACCGCGATTTCGCTCGGCTGGGGCTGGACGCGAATACGCACGACATTTGCGGGGGGCAACAAGATTCTTTGCAACAAAATCCACGACCACATGCGGGTGCTCAGCGATGGTGGCGGCATCTACGTCAACGGCTTTCAGCGCGGCGGGCTGATTCGCGGCAACTATATTTACAATCAGCGGCACGTCTATGGCGAGATTTACCTCGACGACGGAGCCGCCAACTGGACAGTGGTTTCAAATGTGTGCAAGCCCTCCAGGTCATCTCACTGGTGGTTGCTCTACAAAGGCTCGAATAACCATATAGATGATAACTATACTGATCGTAACTTTGTTTTGGATCTGACCACCGGTCCGCTGCCGTCGAGTGTCCGTAATACGCATGCCGTCACCCATGGCAACTGGCCCGCCGCCGCCCGCGCCATCATGGCCGCCGCCGGCCCCAGGCCCGATTGGCGACATAAGCCAATCAACAAGGGCGGGTAACAGTATTTTTCCGCAATAATCAGGGACGGCCACGAATGCCATTCACTTCGTGCCGTAAGTTCTTTTGCCATAAGCACTTACATATATATTTGCAAATATAGCGATAATGGTATAATAGTGTGGCGGGATATGTTTCCAGAGACAACCCTCTGCGGCAGGTCATGGATCATTGAAATGTTCGCCTCGCTTCAACGCGTTAACCAGCGTTTGTCGGATGTGCTTTCGTATGGGTTTGTTGAGGGCTTGGCCAGGAGCATCGGCATGCGGTGGCGAAAGCGTACGCTCACGCCGGCAGTCATGGTGCGATTGCTTGTCCTGCAGGTTCTCCATCGCAACCCCGCCTACAGCCATCTTACGCGGGCCGGCAGGCTGAAATTCACCTCGGCTGCGTTCTGCGAGGCCAAGAACTGAACTCAAAGAGATAATCGCGCGCGGGGAGAACATCGGATGCGGGTGATATTGGAGCTTAAGTTGATGGCATTCGGCACAGTCACCTGAATTAATTGCATTTCTCGTGTACGGGCCCCGCGGATTGTGAGGAAACTTAAATTTAAGACAAAGGAATTAAGCCGGTTGGCAGACCTGCGAATGATATCGAACCGCCTGCATAGGTGTCGCAACTTTTTCGGCGATATTCCATTGTTTGTGATTGGGATGCTATAAACCGCGTTTAGTCTATTGTGGGGCAGCGCCTCACGGGCCGCGGGGAGGCCCCACTAAACATTTTGGCGCGTGGCATTTACGGCGGCGTTGGGGATAAATCCCTGCCCTAAGACGGCGTACGGTGGATTGTTCGAACCGACCGCATCGGTGGAACACGACGGCATGATTGCGGGGCGGCGGCTTTGTGAAGTGATCCAGCGGATTGTAGAGCGGCTGATTATCAGGGTAAAAGAGGATTTGATTGGTCGGCAAACTTGCGGATGATATGAAATAATGTTGATTGGTGGCACAAATTGGTCTATGCGGCGAGCCCGTCGGGCGGAACGGACGGATGTGGAGCGCACCGCAATCGCCGGCATTTGGCAGGAGCTGTCTGGCCCCCCCCTGAAGACTTAACATTGGCAGTTGACTTTTTAAGGCTCCCCCACGACCATTACCTGCCACGCCTCTTGGCGGAGGCTGTCTAATCGGCTCAATAATGGCCTGGCGCGTAATTCGTGGCGCGCGGCATGTTACATCTTGGGGCCTTTGGCCCTGTCTTTAACAGGGGATTTGCCTATGGCTGCATCTGACATCACGCCAGTCGTCCTACGCGATAACACGGCCAACCCGGCCGCACTTGGACTGCTTGCCTTCGGCTCTACCACAGTGCTGCTTAACCTTGCCAATATTGGATGCTACCCGCTTAACAGCATGATCCTCGCCATGGGCATTTTTTATGGTGGACTCGCCCAGGTTATGGCCGGCATCATGGAGTGGAAAAAAGGCAACACCTTTGGCACCACCGCATTTACCTCCTATGGCATGTTCTGGCTTACGCTCGTGGGTTTGATTGTC
>JABEVB010000032.1 GCA_013044165.1 Phycisphaerales bacterium | reverse complement strand
GATCGTCTTGCGGCCCAGGGCGGCCGTCTGCTGCGTTCTCGCTCCTCGCCATATTTTCGAATATGCCTCGGAGCTGCGGCCTTGCATCCGGCCACTCTGAGCCGCAATCCGACCGCACCAGCCTTTTCAAACAGGCTCTAAGCCAGCTCAAAGGCTGGTATTAAGGTAAGTACAGGTTGAAGAGCAATGGCGTATGGCGAGTTGGAGTATCATATTGATTGGCAAGCGGGCATTTCTTCGTAGCCGCCGGCAGCGCCGACAGCCCAATAGTTGGTGCGTCAGGCCGATGCTTCGCTATGGCGATATCTGCTGATGGGTATTGCGGCCGCTTGACGCAAAGACCGTTCTTGCCGGTAAAATAGCTAATGAGTGTGGCCGTGAACGGGTACAACAAAGGAAAATAAACGCCATGGCAAACGATAAACGAGATTTTTACCAGGTGCTGGGGGTTGGCCGCAGCGCGTCTGCGGATGAAATTAAGCGTGCCTACCGCAAGCTGGCCCGCAAATACCATCCAGATTTGAATAAGAGCGACGCCACCGCGGAGACCCGCTTTAAAGAAGCTCAAGAAGCCTATGACATTTTAAGCGATACCAAAAAGCGCCAGGCATACGATCAGTTTGGCCATGCGGGTGTAAGCTCGTCGGCGGCGGCCGAAGCGGCTGCAGCCGCAGCCGCCGCTGCGGCCCGTGGTGGGCGCAATCCGGGCGGCTTTCGGTATGCGACGCAAACACCGGGCGGCGCAACGGTTGATTTTGGTGAGGTAGACCTTGAAGACCTCTTTAATCGCTTTACAGGCTCAGGGGCAGGCCGCCGCGGACGTCGCAGCCCGTTTACGCAGGCAACGACCAATACCGAGGCCGAGCCGCCGGGAGCCGATTTAACGCATCATGTGAATCTCACATTCGATCAGGCGGTTCATGGCACCACGCTGGAACTTCGCCTGAGCAGCGCCACCAGCGCCTCGCCTGAGACGCTGAGCGTAAAAATACCCGCGGGTGTGCATGAGGGATCCAAGGTTCGCGTGCGGGGCAAAGGGCAGCCCTCGCTTATGGGCCATGCGCGGGGCGATTTAATTATTGTGACCCACATAGAGCCGCACCCCTATTTTAAAATTGAAGGTCACGATATTGTTCTGGACCTGCCCATTTCAGCCGGCGAAGCCGCCAACGGCGCAACGGTTGCCATTCCCACCGTGGATGGCAGTGCGGAACTCAAAATACCGGCGGGCATAACCACCGACAAAAAACTTCGAATTCGCGGCCAGGGTGTTGTGAAGCGCGACGGCACCCGCGGAGATCAGCTTTGTCGCATTGTGGTGCAACTGCCCGAAAATCTCTCCGACGGCGATAAAGCCTGGCTGAAAGAACTCGATTCGCGGCTGCACTTTAGCCCTCGGGCCTCTTTGCCTTGGCGGTTAAAAAAGTCGTAACCATTTACGACGCAATGCCGGGCAGGCTGGACGCGTGCAGCACAAGGGGTGCCCCTGCGGCGAGAACCGCCGGACCAGCCACCGCGCCGGCCAATCGGTGCGGCCATGAACGGGTACAAAATATAGCGGCCAGAGGTCTGTACCGGTCGTGGCCGTGCCTGCGACGGGCCTCAAATGGGCCACCGTGGCAGCGGTTGTTACAATGCGGCCATGAAAACGCTCATAGCTGTGATTGATCAGGGCACCACCAGCAGTCGCTGCATTATTTTTGATCAGGCCGTTGCGGTAGCGCAGGCCCAAAAGCCGCATCGGCAGCTATATCCTCAGCCGGGCTGGGTCGAGCACGACCCGATTGAAATAGTCGAAAATTGTCGCGAAACATTGGCGGCAGCGCTGGAGCAAAAGGGTTTAAGCGCCCGCAGTCTGGCTGGCCTGGCCATAACCAATCAGCGCGAAACGGTGGTGGCCTGGAACCGCCGCACCGGCAGGCCTTATGCCAACGCCATTGTCTGGCAGGATACGCGCACCGCCGCGCTGTGCGAAAAGATCGCGCAGGGCCGGCCTGATCGCTTTGAAGACCGAACCGGTTTGCCCATCAGCACCTACTTTTCAGCACCTAAAATCCGCTGGCTGATAGATCATACGCCGGCTCTGGCCCGCGACCTGGTCGCCCGACCCGCCGGTGAGGTTGTTTTTGGCACCCTGGATGCCTGGCTGGTTTACAACCTGTGTGGCGGCCCTGGCGGCAACACCTGCATCACCGATGTAACCAATGCCGGCCGCACCATGCTCATGAACATTCACTCGTTGCAATGGGATGTTGAGCTGCTCAAAGCTTTTGATGTGCCGATGGAATCGCTGCCGCTTATAACGCCGTCGGCATCCGCGGCGCCGCTGGCGGTGGCTCGCCTCGGCAATGTGGATGGCGGCGAGGCGGAGGTGCCCATACTGTCCATTCTCGGTGACCAGCAGGCGGCGCTGGTGGGCCACAATGCCATGGAGCCGGGGCAATGTAAAAGCACTCTTGGCACCGGCTGCTTTATTCTGCTTAACACGGGCAGCCGGCCCGTGCGCTCGCAGGCGGGTTTGCTTACCACGCTGGCTTATCAATTTAACGGCCATGATCCGGTGTATGCATTGGAGGGTTCGATTGCCATGGCCGGCTCGCTTTTGACGTGGCTGGTGGATCAATGGAAACTCGCCGGCAGCGTGGAAGAGCTGCTCGCTTTAGCGCAGGACGCCGGCGACAACGGCGGCGTGTATCTGGTGCCGGCATTCGGTGGTTTGCTGGCGCCGCATTGGCGGAGCGATGCGCGGGGCTTGCTGGTGGGCCTTACGCACCATTCCAGCCGGGCGCAGATTGCCCGCGCGGCGCTGGAGGCGGTGGTGTTTCAAACGTATGACGTACTTGCCGCCATGGCAAAAGATATGGCCAGGGCGGTTGCAACGCTTTCGATAGATGGCGGCATGAGCCGTAGTGATCTGCTGCTGCAACTGCATGCGGATATTTTGAATTTTCCGGTGCGGCGCTGCAGCTCGCACGAGGCGACCGCGCTGGGCGCGGCCCGGGCTGCGGCGCAAGCGGCCCAATGCTGGGCCACCGCCGCAGAGCCTGTGCCTCAAGGCTTGCGAGAGTTTACGCCTCAACTCGCAGCGGAAGATCGGGATCGCATGCTCGGCTTTTGGCACAAGGCCGTGGAGCGTGCCAAAGGCTGGCTGTAGAACAGCAGCGGCTTGTTCGTGTGTTGCGACTGTATAAGGGCTTTGGGCATCTCCGCGCGGCGGCGCCGAGATGGTAGAGCGGGTAATCAGATGCAAGTTGAACGGCTTGTGGTGCGGGCATCCTTGCCTGCGCGACGGGGCGCTGCGCGATGATTGGCGCGCAGTAACGCAGAGTTCGCCGTGGTTGTTTTGGGAGGATGATTCGGGATTTAAGATTTGGAATTTCAAAATTGGACTTTGCCGCGGCGCAGCAGGAGTATGCCGACCAGGGCACCAAGCAGGGCGGTGAGCGAGGCCGGTTCAGGCGCGAGAACAACGGGTGAGGGGTTTACGACGCCGCTGATGGCAAAGACGCCGATGTCGCCGCCGCCGCCGGTAAAGGTAATCGAGGAAATGCTTTTGTTGTTATCGCCGAGGGCGGCAAGGTTAATGTCGGTTTCGTACATCTGATAGTCGGGTCCATTCGACAGGGCGTATACCTCGGCTGGGTATGTGCTGAGAACCGCCGCCCGGTCGAGCAGGCTTGAGAATGCTGCGCTGCTTGCGGCACCTGTGGCACCTCGGTACTCGGCTCCCCAGTCAAATGATTGAAAAGACTCCGTGCCGCTGTGCGTGCCGTCGGTGTAGTTAAGCACCATGGTCACCTGCGTGATCTCCGGGCCGTTGGCTGAGGCATTGAGCAGGGCAATGCTGTTGAATGGGTCGGCAGTGCTGAGGGAAAGCGTTGCCGAGCCGCTAAAAAGAAGGACGTTATTGGCGGTGTTGGAAGTGCTGCTGGTGAATGGTTGAAATTCGAATTGGGTGTTGGTGCCCGTAATGGTGTTGGTGGCCGCGCTGGTAAAATCCATGGTTTGGCTGGGGGTACTGGAATAGGGCAGGCCGTTCATCTCAGAATCGGTGGTGAGGCCTTGAATTTGAGCGCCGTTTTGTACCCACGCATAGGTACCATCGAACCCTTGGGCCGCGTCCGCGTTTGTGCCAGCTGCGTACACCACATCGGCATTCCATCCGGTGGCGGCGATGGGGGTTGCGGTGGGCGGGGCGATGCTGGCTTGCAGGGGTTGCGAGGTTATGGCCAGGGCGCTGGCGAGGGTAACCGCGGATAACGCAACGACTGGTGATGATAGCTTCATGACTCCATCCTTTAAAAAAAAGACACATTCCAATTGGCTGGTGCAATGCTTGGCAACATGCAGGCATCTGCCACCGGCAACAAGCCACGAACAAGTTTTTACCGGGACTCCCAACAAGGCGCGATGATCCAGTGCGCCACAAGACCGTTCCATGTCTATCGAGCGACCCACGAACAAATAAAATAATATCCATGATAATAACAAAGTCAAGTGGAAATATCAGATTTTATTTTTACGGGGTAGGGCAATGTTTAAAGCCAGGGCGAGCGTAGTCGTGGTGTGTTGGGGGCAGGGTGTCTCGTGGCGGAGTAAGGCCTTATTTTGCGGGCGGCGATCGGTAGCCAAAGCTGGACACGTTGGTCAACAAGACTCGTATTATCGTATAAGCGTATAAAATAGGCATTGACAATTAAATACGGCCGGTGAAACGGTATAAAAAAAATTTAAGAATTTTTTAAAGATTTTGCTTGACATTGGCCTGGTTGTGGATACAATAACTACTGTAGTCGTCTCACCAACGACGTAACAAGGAGTCTGAAAAGCCCATCGCTTGCGTCATGCCGTAATGCCGAGTTGTTTGCTCGCTGCCAGCACTATCTTTTCAAGTGATGGCAGAAAGATAGGAGGGAGCAGTTCGGCAAAGGCTGCAAGGCCTAGACGTGCAGACGAGCATGGTTGGTCATCACCCATGACAACGCAACAGTTTTGGATGCGGCGTCTCTGTTAAAGGGTTCGCATGCAAGCAAGGCCGGTGTGATGCGCAACGTCAGGAGAGGTTCGGGTACGGGTGGTTTGTTAGTCGCCGTTGAGCGAGTCGGCATGTTGCCGGCGGCAAACCGCTTGGGTGGCCCTAGGTTTAACTAGGTTTAAGAGGACAGTTTTTATGAAGCTCACACAACGAGGGACTCTTGGTTTGGCAATTATGGCGGGCGTAGCGCTGACCGGCGCTGCCAGCCAGGCGACGTTCGGCAGCTTGATTGCCAATGACAACGCATCGGACCCGGCCTACAGCAGCGGTTGGAGTAATGGTTCAAATGGTGGCTACGGCTTCGGCGCTTGGTCGCTTTCAACCGTTGGGGGCAGTACCAGTCTGTTCATTGGTACCTCCACCGGAAATAATGGGAATGGCGGTTCGCCGGGCATTGACACCTCGGGGAAGGCCTTCGGCTCGTTCGCGGACGCATTCAACGGCACTACTGCGACACGCTCATTTACCGAACCCTCCCTGCAAGTAGGGCAAACGTTTTCGATAAAGTTCGACAACGGCAGCCTTAACAACGGAGCCATTGACGAGGTTGAATTAACCGGAAGCAGCGGGGCTGAGTTTACCTTTGGTTTCCTCGGTGGGGCGACTCACTACTTCTATAGCGACGCAGCCTCCAACAACGCTGCCACGAGCCTTGGCTATACTAATGGTGGTCTCTCGTTGGCGTTCACGTTGACCACGGCGACAACCTACAGCCTCACGGCCACCGAACTGAGCAGTTCCAGCACGCAGACAATCACGGGCACAGTCGCGGGTGGGATATCGGGTCTCGATGTGTTGAACACGGGGGCTGGGAGTAGCACAATTCCCGGTGGCGCTGGCAACTATAACAACTTCTACGTCAACAGCTTGGCAATCGCCCCTGAGCCCGCCACGCTGGGCATGCTGGCCGTTGGCGGGATTGGCCTTCTGACGGCTCGGCGGCGCAAATAAGCTTACTTTGACCCTCCCTCCTTTCTTATCGCACCACCCGCGGGGGAACGTAAGTTCCCCCGCGGGTATTTTTGCCCGGCCTCGCAGTTCCATCATCGCCCAGCCGCACACCCAAAACTGAGCGCCAAGCGCAAAGCCCGCTCCAGCCCATCAATGGGGTTGGCCTTGAGGGGGGCGGGCATCTTGCCCGCCAGATGGGATATTCATAGCCGGGCTGGGATCGGGAGCCGTCCATTTGGTATGACAAGTGATTGAACCGGAGTCGGGCGGGACGCCCGACCCCCTTCATTTGCAACCAAGGCGCAGCGGCGGTGCGTCGCTGGCGCCTCGCCGGCGGCTCAAATCCCTGCGCCTTATTTGCACCTCTTATTTCTTGTCTGCGGCGTACGTTACGCCCAAGCAGGCACGCCATTGGTCCAGAGCGTGCATGTTGCCGAGCGTGTCGGCCCAACTCATGGCTGGGGCTGCGGCTTGCTGCTGGCCGGCGTTAACGGCTGCCGCAACGATGTCGGCCTCCAGCGTATACACGTCGGCCGGTGCATTGACGATTTCTTCAGAGGGTTTGTGGTTGCGGCGGTGCAGCATGATGCGATTGCCCGTGGGTTGAGGTATCCAGAGCCACGGAATTTCGATGCGGCCTTCGCTGCCAAAAATATGTACCTGGTTATTCATTTCGCAGCTTACGGCACAGCCGAGGGCCGCGGCAATGCCACCGCTAAATTGCACGTTGGCGAAGGTCCATTCATCTACGCCGCTGGGGCCGACATATCCGCTGGCGTGCAGGGCGGTTGGGTTGGCAAATGGCTCGCCGGTGGCTGTGCCTGCGACCAGGCGAGCCAGCGACATGGTATAGCAGCCGACATCTAAAATGCCGCCGCCGCCGAGGTCGCCATTGAGCAGGCGGCTGTGGTAATTGCCACCGCTCTGAAAACCAAAGTTGGCCTGTATGGCGAGCACCTGGCCGATGGCGTTTTGCTGGAGCAGTTGCACAAGCCGGCGCACCACCGGATGGCAGCGGTACATGAATGCCTCCATTAAAAAGACATTGTGCTGCTTTGCGGCGGCGACCACGGCCCGGGCCTCATGGGCGTTTATGGCGAGCGGCTTTTCGCAGAGAATGTGTTTGCCGGCGCGGGCTGCGGCAATGGCCAACCGGGCGTGGGTGGGATGCGGCGTTGCGATGTAAATGGCCTGAACCTCTGGCTTGGCCAGCAGTTCGTCGTAGCTGCCGCAGCGGCAAATGTCGTCGGCGCGCAAAAAATCAGATCCGAAGGCAGCGGCGGTTTGGGGTGTGCGGCTGGCCACTGCGGCCAGCGAGCCGGTGCTGCTGTGCCGGAGCGCTTTGGCAAAGGTTGTGGCAATGGCTCCGGTTCCGAGGATGCCCCATTGGAGTTTGTTGGCCATGAGTGGCTCCTTAAGAATCGGCAGGTATGTGGCGGGTTAAGCGAGCTATCGTGCGCCCGGCTATTACTCGGACAGACTCCCAAGAGCCTGTAGCGATACAGCAGCAGCGCGGCAGGCTTGCGCTGCGGCATGCTGTATGTTATACCGCAGGGGGTCATCATTTTGCCATTCAGTTCAGTGCAGCGTTTTGGGCGCCAGCGCGGTGCCCCGGCGGCGTGCGGCGTAACCACGAGAGCCCCGATTATCGGCCCGTTGCCGAATCGGGATTTCGGCATCCCTGCCTCAACAGGTGAAGTTAGGGCAGGCGAGCCGTGGAGCGAGGGGCACCCCCGGCAGCGCTGATGCTGGCCGGGGCTGGAGACCACGCGGCTTAACCGCGTGGCTCGTTGACGGGGCGTTGTGCTCAAACCTGAAACCGGGCCGACTGGTGTTCAGCCGACCCGGCCTGAAAAAACTCCATGCAGGGTGTAGGGGTGTGCGGATTGAGCCGCGTCACCGGCGGGCAAAGCCGCGATTGCCGCCATCGTGGTGCTGTGGGCCACCGCGGTCAAAATGTGCCGCATGAAACTGCGGGCGATCAAATCGCGGTTGAATGTGCATAGGTCGCGAATCAAAATGGGCCTGGCGATAACCGCCGCGGTCGCGCTGCTGCCAGCCACCGTCGCGATGGTAGTCACCATGATGATCGCCACCCCAACCAAACACCGGGCCAAAGCTGCCAAAAATACTGATTGGCGGATCGTAGGTTACCACGGGAGCTGGCTCGGGTACGGGCTGAGCATAATAGCCAGCCGGGTAGTCAGCCGGTTGAGGTGCATAAGCCGGTGTATACACCGGCTGGGGGGTGTAGGCGACGGGAGCCGTGGGCGGATAGTAAGGCTGCGGCACCGGCGCGTATACGGGTTGGCTTGGAGCAACAACCACCGGCGGGGCGTAAACCACGGGTGGAGGTGCTACGAACACGGGTGTGCCAAAGTTAAAGCCGATCGCGACTGCAAAGCCATCGGCCCGTGCCTGGGCGGGGGTGCTGGCGGCGATTGCCGCAGCCCCTGCACCGGCGAGTAATAGCAGGCTCAGTTTGCCGGTACGGTTTTGGAACAACCCTTTGAGAGCGGTATGAATCTTGCGAGCACACATAACTGAACTCCTTATGCTGTGGCTTCACCAAGTTGGGCGGCCGGCCTGCGGCTGGCGATTGGCCCATTGATAGGTATAACGTAACGTAAAGTTAAAAGTTGCAAAATGTTTATTATTTATTTTTAGATATTAGTTGCCCATGTTTAATAGGCTCAAAATGACTAGAGTATTCGCTTATGAGAAATATATGATTGTGGTGGATCGAAAATGGGCTCATGGTTAGCAGCCGTTGCCAGCTTCAGTAAGCGGTGGGCATTTTTAAAGGGGCTTTTTAAATAGGGTTTAGCGCGGCCATCGTTGGCGTACCGAACCGTTTAAGGCTGCAAGGCCAAATCGGCCCGGCTTCGCGCTGCGGCAATCTTTCCGGGCAGCCAGCCGGCTGCGCGGTAACGCAGGCATCTTGCCTGCATGGGCTTGAGTGCGGGAGGCTTCTTTCCGATTCAGAACCAATCAGGCAGCATGCCTCTTAGAGCCTGTTTGAAAACTCCGGCGGGATCGTCTTGCGGCCCAGGGCGGCCGTCTGCTGCGTTCTCGCTCCTCGCCATATTTTCGAATATGCCTC
>JABEVB010000198.1 GCA_013044165.1 Phycisphaerales bacterium | reverse complement strand
GTAAGCTTAACCTCAATAATCTGCTCAACGCCCCCGGTGCCCAACTTCACCGGCACACCTACAAAGTACCCGCCCACGCCATACTCCCGATCGCAGTACGCCGCACACGGCAATACCCGCTTCTTATCCTTAATAATTGCTTCAGCCATCTGCACCGCCGCCGCCGATGGCGCGTAGTAGGCCGACCCCGTTTTAAGCAATCCCACAATTTCCGCCCCACCGCTGCGCGTACGCTTGACGATGGCATCAATTTTGTCGGCAGACATCAGTTCGGGCAGGGGAATGCCGCCTACGCTGGTGTAGCGCGGCAATGGCACCATGTCATCGCCGTGCCCGCCCATCAGCAGCGCCTGAATGTCTTGCACACTCACGCCCAATTTCGCGGCAATAAACGACCGATACCGGGCTGTATCCAAAACGCCGGCCATGCCCACCACACGCTTCGCCGGAAATCCGCTGACTTTGTGCGCCACATACACCATTGCGTCCAGCGGGTTAGATACCACGATCAACACGGCATTGGGCGATGCCTTGGCCACCTGCTCCGCGACCGATTTGACAATCTCGCAGTTTTTAATCAGCAAATCATCGCGGCTCATGCCCGGCTTGCGCGCCAGGCCGGCGGTAATAATCACAACATCGCTGTTGGCCGTTGGCTCGTAGCTCGTTGCCCCCGTTAACAAAGCGTCGTAACCCTCAATCGGAGCCGCTTCGGCAAGGTCCAGAGCCTTGCCCTGTGGAACGCCGTCAATCTGCGGGATATCCACCAGTACTACATCACCAAGTTCCTTGGCCGCCGCCCAGTGGGCAGCCGTTGCGCCTACATTGCCTGCGCCAATTACGCTGATTTTCGCTCGTTTCATGGTTTTGCCGATCCTTATAAAAAACACCGCTGAACATTCAGCGACAAGCTATTTGTAAACCAAGCGGCGCAGCCTTGCAAATCTCGATAGCCGCGCACCGGCTGCTTGCTCTATACTATACTCGGCTCAAGAGTCTGCGGGCTTGGAGGCCTGTTAGCTCACGAGTTAATGCCCAGCCAAGGGAGTCATGGTAAGTTTATGTCCGCACGCCAAGCCAAAACATCCCCGCGCCCAACCGTCAAACATGCAGCACCTGCGCTGCCGCCCCCGGATGAACTCCAAATGATTTATTGGCCTGCGGAAATCCTCAAATCGCCTGCCGCCACCATCACCAGTTTCACGCCTGAATTGCGGGCCATCGCCCTGGCCATGCTACGACTGATGCAAGAATACAAGGGCGTCGGCCTCGCCGGCCCTCAGGTTGGCTTGCCCCTTCGCATTTTTGTCATGTCCGAGAGCGGCAAAGCTGCCGATGGACAGGTGGTCATAAATCCCGTGCTCGCGCTTGACGGCCCAACCGAACAAGCTGAGGAAGGATGCCTTTCCATTCCGGAGGTGCGGGCAAGCATCGAACGCCACACCATTGCCCACATGCAGGCGATGGACCTCAATGGCCACATGCAACAAATCGAACTTACGGGTTTTGCCGCTCGAATCGCCCAACACGAAAGCGACCACCTCGACGGCATTCTCATTCTCGACCGCATGTCGGGCTTGGCCAAACTTGCCAACCGGCCGGCTCTGCTAGAACTGCGCGCCGCCGCCGAGCAAACGGCCAAGCGTAAAACCCGCTGACGGCCCGCCTCTTGCGAACCCCACCACGGCGCAATGCTCTCGCCCGGCTTTCAAATGATGTAACCACTCTCATCGCCCTGATACGCCGTATCCCGCTGATCTCCTTTATCTCTCTGCTGCACTTGCTCGATCCGCCGCCGCAGGTCCCGCACAATCGCGATATTTTCCCGTGCAGCCGCACCCGCCGTCGGGCTTTCAAGAAGTTGGCCAAATTGCTTCTCGGCTTTGGCCAACTCGGCCGAACGCATATAACACACCCCCAAGTTCAGCTTGGCGTCATCGCCAACTATCCGCGGGTCAAAGCTGCAACTCTGGTCATAAGCCTGCTGTCGGCCCAAATCAATAAGCTTATTGAGCAGGACCGCCGCCTGCGTAAAGTTTTCCTGATCGTAATACCACTGTGCTTCGAGCCAGACAAGCGGTGCTGAATTTGGAAACCATCGGTTGGCCAAAGCATGCAATTCGCTGCGTGAAAACCGGTTGTGCGACACCGCAGGCGTCAGTCGCATCAGGTGCTCTAAAAGCGCCGCGGCCATCACGCTTGGTGCGACCATATCGTCGCGGTGGTTATAAAGCAGTTCGGTCGCCTGCCGCAGGTGGCCGTGGCCGCGCGGATCGTTCAGCAGCAGCAGCGTGCGGCCCAACTCCACAAGATAATAGAAGCGGTCCGGCCGATCGTTTAGTTCCAATTCAAGCAGCGCCGCTTCCTGCCGCAGCCGAGCGAGCCTCTGCCCACCAGCATAGCCATCATGGCGTAGCACCCCGGCACTCGGACTTATCTTTTTGTTGATCTGCTGCGCAATCTGCGGCAGCGGCGGCGAGAAGTCGGGATGACACCGCCCCACAAACCTTACGTCCGAACGCCGCCTGAACATGCGCAATTGCCACATCAGCGAAACCTTGTCCGGCTGGGCTTCGTCCAAAACATCCTCCCTCGCTATAAAAAATCCCAACGTGTCGTCGGCAGTCGCACATCGGCGAATTTCCATGATGGACTGCGGCAAAAGCCACTCGTCCGATTCCATCAACAAAATCCAATCACCGCTGGCCATGTCCACCGCCGCATTCCATACTGCGGAAAGGTCGCTGTTCCATGGCATCTGCACCGCCCGGGCACCGAACTCCGTGGCCGCCTTAAGCGCAGCGTCATCCGCGCCGGCCACCACCACAATCAGCTCGTCAGCCACGGCTTTTACCGATTCCATGGCTCGCGGAAGATGCAAACCATCAAAGTGCACGATTAGACAAACGCTTATGCTCATAGCAGATTATAAGCATAACCAAGTGCGCCTTGGCAAACACCCATAGCCGAGCGTCTGCCGCAGACCACGCAAACCGCAAAAACCGCCTGGTTTCGCTTATTTGTGCATTTTTGCGGGGATGGTATACTTATGTTTTGGCTTGGGGTCGCCACCTTGGCAAGTCCACGAGTTTATCGCGGATCATGCAATGTGTACGGTTTTGTAACCGGCGGTTGGCTCCCAGCCTTGGCGAAAGGTGTTGCATGAGTTGCATGGCGACATTTGAGCGTGGTTATGTTGCGGCATAACGCGCATTTGCCGATGTCACCGGCGGGGCCCGTCCCTCCGTCGGTTCGGGTGGTTTGCCATCCGAATGTGACTGCATTGGCTGCAGCGCGGTTTAAGGAGGCTGTTATCGCCTCTTGACTGCGGGGCGCAATGCATACACATGAGTGTCGTTGCCGGTATCGGTAGCGAATATCAGGGCGGTGGAGCTTGTGTCTCCACCGCGTTTGTTTTTGCGGAAGATCGCGCGTGCGTCTCCGCCCAACCGGCATGCCGCCTTATTTAGAAGGTTCGACACGCCAAGGTACGCTTTTAACCTTAGAGGCCCGACAACTATGAACCAGGATCTGCTGCGAATCGTGGACTCCATCGCCCGCGATAAAAACATCGAAAAAGATTCACTCTTTAATGACATTGAAACCGCCTTGCTGTCGGCTGCCAAAAAGTTTTATGGCGAAACCGACGACGTCACCTGCACCATAGACCGCATGACCGGTGAAATTCAGGTGCGCAAAGAAGGCATCCTCATTGACTATCGCGAGTTTGGACGCATCGCCGCCCAAACGGCCAAACAGGTCCTCATCCAGAAAATTCGTGAAGATGAGCGAGGCAGCATCTATGAAGAGTTTGCCGACCGCCAGGGACAGATCATCTCCGGAACCGTTGCCCGGTCCGATGGCCCGGTCCTATCCGTCAACCTCGGCCGCTGCGAAGGATTTCTCCCCCGAAAAGAGCAAATACCGGGTGAAACCCATCAGGTCGGTGAACGTATTCGCTGCCTCGTGCTCGAAGTCAAAGACGCAGGTAATCAGGTAAAGATTGTTCTCTCGCGTTCACATCCCGATTTTATACGGCGGCTTTTCGAGCTTGAAGTTCCCGAAGTGCAGGAACGCATTATTGAAGTAAGGGCGTTGGCTCGCGAGGCCGGTTACCGCACCAAGATCGCCGTTTCCTCCATTGACACCAAGGTTGATTGCGTGGGCGCTTGCGTAGGCGTGCGCGGCAGCCGTATTAAAAACATCGTGGATGAACTCGGCGGCGAAAAAATAGATATTGTCCGCTGGAATGAGTCGTCGCAGGTGCTGATCACCAACGCGCTTAAACCCGCGGAAGTCAAAGAAATATGCCTCAACTTCGAGTTAAACCGCGCCACCGTTGTCGTGGATGAATCTCAACTGTCGCTGGCCATCGGCAAGCGCGGGCAAAACGTCCGTCTTGCGGCCCGCCTGACCAACTGGGACATAGACATTCTCACGCCTGAAGAATACAGCAAGGGCCTTGATGATCTCGAAAAGGCCCTTCGCACCATCGAAGGCGTTGACGATAAATTCATGGAACGGCTGGTCACCCTCGGCCTCATCAACCTGCTTGACCTCGATGAAGTCGGCAAAGAGCCGCTGATCAAAGAACTTGAATTGAGCGAAGAACTCGCGGAAAAGCTTGTGGTGACCGCGCGCGAAGCCGCCAAGAGGGTTCAAGAGGAAGATGCGGCACGCAAAGCTGCGGCCGCCACAGAAGCTGCCGCAGCCGCTGAAGCCGAGCAAACGACCGAAGGTGAAGAATCAACCGAACCTGCGGCATCCGCAGAAACCGCAGAGGTAGGCTCTGCCAAGGAAGTTGAAGCGACCGCCCCGGCAGCGGACACCGCAGAAGCGCCACGGGTCGCCGGTTGACCCGATGGCGGCGTCCCAACCGGGGGTTTGCCCCTCGATGCCTGCAAAGGCAGGTATACAAGGCAGATCACGGCTGATTGAGACGCTTGTTGACGAAACTACGGCATCGCCGCCGAGGCTTTGGCATCATGGCCACAAAGCCATCCCGGCGAATGCCAATGGAGACTTGTTTTGAGCGTCAAGAAAGTAAAACTTTCCGATGTATGCAAGGAATTAGGCGTCGAAACCAAGGCCGTGATCGCCAAATGGAAGGCCGAGGGATTTCCTGATACGCCCAAAAATGTCAATACCGGCATCAGCCATGGCATGGCCGCCAACATAAGAGCCTGGGCAGCGGATGGCTCGCTCAAAGATTTTGCGCCCAAGGAAGAAAAAGCCTCCGCCAAAAAGAAGGCTCCCGCCAAAACCACTCGAACCCGCACCTCGCGTAAAAAAGGCGCCGCCGAAGATCATGGCCACGAAGAGGCGCAGGGCGCTGTCGCCATTGCGGAAGCCCCCGAATCAGATGTTGAAGTGGCAACTGTGACCGATGCCCCGACCATCACCGCGCCGGAGCCTCCTGTTGAAGTTAAAGAGACCCCCGTGCCGCCGGCATCGCTGCGATCCAGCGACACCGGCGTTCGAACCAGCGCGGCAGCCGAGCCGGCCGCTCTAAGTTCGGAACCAGCCACAGCCAGGGAAGCCTCGCCGGCCGCCAAAGAACCCGAAGTGCCCGAAAAGCCCGTCCGCCCCACCATCGTGCCACGCGGCGTTCCGAATGTTGTCGCAAAGCCTACGGTTACAGCCGTCGGCCCGCGCAACGTACCGACGCCGGCCCAGTTGCAAGGTCCCAAAGTGGTGCGCATGGACAAACCCGACAATCTCGCAGCGCCGCGCAGTCGGCCACGCCCCGCCTCCACCGGCTACTCGCCAACCATGGGGCCGTCTGATCGCCCAAGCACGTCCGGCGGAGCCGGGCATCGGGGCAAGAGCCGTTACGGCGCAGCGCCCATTGATGATGATGATGGACGCTCACCGAAGCGCAAAGTTTCTCGTTATGCCGCCAGCAAGGCCGTGCCCCCCGTTGTTGACCCCATCCGCGAATGGCGCGAGGCCGACCTGCTCGATCGCGCCGAACGCCTCGCATCGGCCACCGGCGGTGGCCTTCGCCGGCGCCGCAGCGAGCTTTCTAAATTACAAAACCGCGGCCAAGCCGCCCATGTGCCCGTGCAGCGGCCCAGCTTCATTGAAATTATTCCCCCGGTCACCGTTCGAGAGCTTTCCGAGCTTCTTAGCGTGCGAACCGGCGAATTGCTTAAGCGACTCATGAACCAGGGCGCCATGGTCACGGTCAATCAATCGCTTGATGCTGACGTGGCCGGCGTGCTGGCGCTCGAGTACGGCGTTGAACTAAAAGTCAAACAGAAGGAATCGCTCTACGCCGCCATTGAACGCGAATTCAGCGAGCGGGAAAAAGACGCGCCAACCACTCCGCGGCCTCCCATTGTCACCATCCTGGGCCATGTAGACCACGGCAAAACCAGCCTGCTTGATAAAATTCGCTCCGCCAACGTCGCCGGAGGCGAAGCGGGCGGCATTACCCAGCACATTGGCGCTTATACCGTCACAACCACCGGTTCTGACGGGCAAACCAAGCGCGTCACCTTTTTAGATACTCCCGGCCACCAGGCGTTTACCGCCATGCGCGCTCGCGGAGCCAACCTTACCGATGTGGTCGTTTTGGTAATCGCCGCGGACGACGGGGTTATGCCGCAAACCGTGGAATCCATCGCCCACGCCAAGGCGGCCGGCGTGCCCATCGTCGTGGCGCTCAACAAAATAGACAAGCCTGAAGCCAATGCCAACAAGGTCCTCGGCCAGCTTGCCGAAAACGGCCTGAACCCCACCGAATGGGGTGGTGATGTTGAAGTGGTGCGAACCAGCGCCACAACCGGCCAAGGCGTCAAAGAACTTATTGAATACCTCGATTACACGGCCACCCTCCGCGAACTAAAGGCGTCGCCCCAACTGCCTGCTCGCGGCACCGTTATCGAAGCCTTTATGGATCCTCTGCGCGGCGTGGTGGTACGCGTGATGGTGCAAAATGGAACCCTGCATGTGAGCGACTCGCTCGCCTGCGGTCCCGCCGCCGGACGGGTGCGACTGCTTGTGGATGACAAAGGCAAATCCATTCAGGAAGCCGGCCCGGCAACGCCTTGCGAAATCATCGGGCTTGATAATGTGCCCGTAGGTGGCGATCCGTTCTACGTTGTAGATGACTTGGCAACATCGAAGGATATTGCCCAGGAACGCGCCCGCGCCGACCGCGAAGCCGAAATTTTCCAGCGAACCAAAGTCACGCTCGAAAATCTTAACGATGCCATTCGCGCCGGCCAGGTTAAAGAACTTAACATGATCCTCAAGGCTGACGTCCAAGGTTCCGTGGACGTACTGCGTCAAACCATGACACAGGAACTCTCCAAGGAAGTGCAGGTTAAACTTCTGCACGCGGCTGTCGGCGGCATCAGCGAGAGCGACGTGCTGCTTGCCGAAGCTTCTCACGCGGTCATTGTCGGCTTCAGCGTCACGCCCGACGAGGCCGCACGCAAGCTTGCCGAACAGCGTGGCGTAGAAGTTCGCCTCTACCGCGTCATTTACGAAATTACCGACGACATCCGCAAGGCCCTTACCGGCATGCTCAATCCCGAAAAGAAGGAGCAAAGTCTGGGCCATGCCGAAATTCGTCAGGTTATTCGCGTCAGCAAGGTCGGAAATATCGCCGGTTGCATGGTCACCGACGGCGTGCTGCAGCGTACGTGCAAGTACCGCCTCAGCCGTGAAGGAGCCGTGATTACCGATGGCCTTACACTCGATTCGCTTAAACGCTTTAAGGAAGACACCCGCGAGGTGCGCGGCGGGCTGGAATGCGGCCTTAAACTTGCCGGCTACGACGACATCAAAGTCGGCGACCAGCTTGAGGCCTATCGCGTGGTGGATGTGGCGCGCACGCTTTAACATGCCGTGGCTTTGCCCATAAACGCAGCGGCTGCGAACAGCCAATGCCATAAAGGCGCCACGCACAACCGCATGAAGATCGGCATCCTGCAAGTGTCGCTGCGCATCGGAGACGCGCTGAATGTCCGGGAGAAACATGGTGTGCTTAAATCGCTCAAAGATCGCTGGCACAAGCGGCACAATATTTCTCTCGCCGAGGTCGAATACCTTGAGCAACCCCAACATGCGATGCTTGGCATTGCCATGGTCGGCAACGAAAAACGCTTTCTCGAAAGCGCCCTGGCCAAACTTGTCGAAGAGCTTAAGGGCGAACGACGGCTGGAATTGCTCGACTTCCAGATTGAGATCATCGGCTGACCGGCCGGGCGGCCGAGCCACATTGTTTGCCATCGGATAAACACAAACCATGAGCGTTCGACAGCAAAAACTCGAATCACGCATCCATCGGTTGGTAAGCGAATCGCTCCTGCGCGATGTGGACGATCCGCGCGTGCGCGGCCTTGCAACCGTTACGCAGGTCAAGGTCAGTCCCGACATGCGCGAAGCCCGGGTTTATATCAGCATTCTCGGCGATGGCCCGCCAGGCACGGCCATGGCCGGCCTTAAGTCCGCAGGCAGCATCATCCAGCGGCGCGTCGCCGATGGCGTGGCCATGAAGTTTGCACCCAAACTCAGTTTTGAGCTGGATCAATCCCTTAAAAAGCAGGCCGAGATATTGCGGCTTATAGACCAGACAGTTGCTGAAACCCCGGCTCCCAAGGTCAGCCCGCCACCAAGCGGTTGATCGCCGGTTTTCCCCGCCTGTATTACAATCGTGGCGGATATGAAAAGAAACCTGATTTCTTCACCCATACTTTGAGGCTTTATGAGCAAAACCAAGCAGAACATGGACGGACTAAAAAAACTCGCAACGCGACTCATCAAAAATGCCCCCAGTCGCCACGCCGCCAAAGTAGACCCTTTGGTGCGGCTCGTGCGGGCCTTTTTGGAGTACGATGCCGATTCAGCCCGTGCTCAGGCCGCCGAAGAGCGCCTTCTCCATTCCATGGTGGACTACAACGAATTGCGCGTAACGCCCGCCATCGAGCTTTCCGCCATTCTCGGTGTTCGCTACCCCTTTGCCGATTCGCGCTGCTCGGCTTTGCATCGCACGCTTCAGGCCGTGTTTGATCGCGAACACCACATGAGCCTTGAAAGCCTGAAAGGCATGAAAAAAGGCGATGTGCGCAACTACCTTAAAACCCTCGCTGGCATCAACCCTTACGTGGAAGCCGTTGTCGCACTCGAATGTTACGACGTCCCCGCCGCACCCGTAGACATGAAACTCACGCTCTGGCTCAAGAGCAAAGGCGGCATTCCGGAGGAGTTTTTGCCCACCGACACACAGCAAGCCTTGGAAAAACTCATCAAGGCCACCGATATGCTTGCGTTTTACCGCGGCGCACGCCGCGAGCTTGACGACTGGTCTCCCAAGGTCTGGCCCGCCGTAGCCAAAATTCCTTCCCCCATGTTGGCGCCTCCGGTCGAAGGCCAGGCGGCAAGCGCATCCCCGCCAGCCGCGCCCGCCACCCCCGAAAAGCCCGATGAAAAGACCTCCAAAGGCAAGGCAACTACGCCCGCACCGGCCGAAGCCATACGCCATGCCACCAAACACGCTCCCGCTCCCACCAAGCCTCCCAAGTCCGCCGAGAAGCATGGTTCCACCGTCAAGAACGGCAAGAGCGATAAAAATAGTAAGGGCGGCAAGAGTGGTAAAGCCGGCAAGCATGCCTGATATCGCCTGCGCATCAGGCCGCCACGCTGCTGAATAAAATATTTCAGCAGTGGCGCCGATTTGCCACACCACAACCATTGAGCACCGCAAACAGGAGTTTTTACATATGCTTAAGCCTAAAACCGATGTGCTTCGCCTTGGCATTCCCAAAGGTTCTTTACAAGATTCCACCATAGACCTTTTTGCCAAGGCCGGCTGGCGAATCAATGTAAGCGAGCGAAGCTACTTCCCTTCCATAGACGACCCCGCCATTGAGGTGGTCATGTTTCGCGCCCAGGAAATGTCGCGTTATGTTGAAGAAAATGTCATTGACGCCGGCCTCACCGGTTCCGATTGGATACGTGAAAACAACTCCCAGGTGCAGGAAGTCGCCGAATTGGTGTATAGCAAAGCCACCAGCCGCCCCGCTCGCTGGGTTTTAGCCGTGCCGCAGGAATCATCCATCACCAAACCCGAAGAGCTGCGCGATGGCGTCATAGCGACCGAATTGGTGAATGTTACGCGCGAGTACTTCGCCTCCAGAAATATTCCCATCAAGGTTGAGTTCAGTTGGGGAGCCACCGAAGTCAAAGCCCGCCTGCTTGACGCGATTGTTGACATCACCGAAACCGGCTCGAGCATCAAGGCCAATAACCTCCGAATTATTGATACGCTGCTGGTAAGCACCACCCGCTTTATTGCCAACAAAGAGGCTTGGGCCAGCCCGGTTAAACGCGAAAAAATTGAAAACATCGCCCTGCTCCTGCAAGGCGCCATCAACGCACGCGAAAAAGTCGGCCTCAAGCTTAATGCCCCGCGCGAAAAGCTTGATGCCATCCTTAAAATCCTCCCCGCCGAAAAATCTCCTACGATTTCACCTCTGGCCGATGGACAATGGATCGCTGTCGAGGTAATCGTCGAAGAAAAGCTCGAGCGGGAACTCGTTCCGCAACTCAAACGTGCCGGCGCTACAGGGCTTATCAGTTATCCACTTAATAAGGTCATTGCTTAAGCCGCGGTGCATGTACCATGGCCCTGAAGGCTGGCAAAACCCGCCTCTAACGGTCAGAATATTACTGGTATAGATTTTTGAACACGGGACAAAAGCCATTGTTTGCTGGAACTGCCATGCAGCACCTGAACCTGATGCCTGCGATAACCACCCCGGCCCCGAGTCCGGCAACGTGGGCTGCCGCACCCGCAGCCTCTTCGCAGCCCGCCGGCGCCGCGGCATGGCAGCAATGGCGAGAGCTTTCTGTGCCGCACCATGCGGCTTGGGCGCAAAATGTTCTTGTCGTAATTATCTGGATTTTTGTGATTGCCGCCCTGCTTGGCCCGGTTGTCGTTCGTTTTTCACGAAAGCCTGCAGAAAGCCGCCGCCCGCCTTCTGCCGGCTGGTAATATGACTGCCGGACTACAACGTTGGCCGGCACACCCTAACAACATTTTCTTTGGAGTTAGACTATGCCTTCTGATTCGTCATTCGACATCGTAAACGAAGTCAACCTGCAGGAACTCGACAATGCCGTCGTGCAGGCCCAAAAGGAGATTTCCACTCGATTTGATTTCCGTGGAACAACCGCCAGCGTCAGCGACCTTAACAAAAAAGATAAGGAGCTTGTGCTTACCGCCGACGGCGAACCACAACTTGAAGCCGTGCTGCAGGTGCTGGTTTCAAAAATGACCAAGCGTGGTGTAGACCCTCGCTGCCTCGACCGCCAAAAGCTTGAACAGGCCACCCACAACACGGTGCGGCAAAAAGTGAAGCTCAAGAGCGGCATAGACCGCGAAACCGCCAAGGCCCTGCAAAAGCAAATTAAGGACCTTGGCCTCAAGGTCAACGCAAGCATCCAGGGCGAAGCGCTTCGCATCAGCGGCAGCAAAAAAGACGACCTCCAGGCCGTCATCGCCCACCTGCGCAGCCACCCGCCGGAAATTCCCATCCAATTTAACAACTACCGCTGAACCAGCCGCAGCATCTGCGGCCAAGCGTAGTCGGTGGTAACGCTCGTGGTGCAATATCGCAGCCTTGCAAACAAGGGGGGCTTACGCCGGAGCAATCGAAAGTTTTCATATCCGCCCAATGACTTCGGCAATCGGTGGCACGCTACGCCACCTGCGCCAGCGCGGCGAGTACTTCTTCGTGGTGGCCATCCACTTTAACTTTTTCAAAGATGCTCGCGATTTTTCCGGCGCGGTCTATGATGAAGGTGGTACGTTCAATGCCCATGTATTTGCGGCCATACATTGATTTTTCCTTCCATACGCCATAGGCCTCGGCCGTGTGATGATCCGGATCAGCCAGCAACGTAAAGGGAAGTTTGTATTTAGCCTGAAACTTTTCGTGGCTTTTAACATCGTCCGGGCTTACACCGAGCACCACAGCACCGGCCTTTTCAATCGCGGTGATGCCATCGCGAAAGTTGCAGGCTTCTTTGGTGCAGCCGGGGGTATCATCCTTGGGATAAAAATAAAGGACAACTTTTTTTCCACGCAAATCTGTGAGTGAAATGGTTTTGCCACCCGTTGCCATAAGCGAAAACTCCGGCGCTGCCGCCCCCTGCTTAACTGCCATAAATACTCCTGTCATAAAGCGTTTGGCCAAGTCCTGCACAGATCGGCCAACCCGGCCAACAAGGCCAGATGGCCCGTGTTATGCCGCCGACGCGGCCGGCTGGCCGCTACGTACAAAAGCGGGCGCTGTGCCCTGCGCTGCCTGGGTGGCGCGGGCCATATCGCGCGGCCCCAAAAGTCGAATGCGGGCCTGAGGCAACAACGCCTGCAAGGCTCCTTTGGCGTCTTTCGCCAGCGAAATACCCTGCTTAAGGGCTATTTGCACCCGCAGCGGCTCGGGGCCGGAAGAATCCACCACTTCGAGCTTGAGCGGCACAACGGAAGGCCCCTGATGGCTTTTAATAAATTGATCCAGGCGGCTCAGCAAATCAGGCTCGATCTCCACGCCATGAAGTTGCACCAGCACCTGTTTGGTGAGGCGCTCTACAACCTGCTGCGGGTCATATATTTCTGTAACGCGCAGTGATGGCTCTTCGCGCTGGCGGTCAATGACACCCTTAAAAAACAACACCGTCTCGGGCTTTACCACATTTTGGTATTTTTCGAACTCGTCGCTGAAGAGCACCGCCGGCACGCTGCCCGTAAGGTCTTCAATCGAAAACGACGCCCACGCCCGGCCGGCGTTTCGCCCGGTCTTGGCGGTTTTACGAGCCAATTTTGATACCAGGCCGCCGACAATAGCCTCCCGCCGATTGGGGTCTTGAATCGTCTGGCTGGTGACGGTGGCGTAACCTTCGAGCAGCTCTTCGTAATCGCGCAGCGGATGACTGCTGACATAAAATCCCAGGTACGCTTTTTCAAAACTCATCTTTTCGCGTGGCGTAAAGTCGGCAATTTTGGGCAGTGCCGAGGGCGCCGTCGTCGTGGACGCCGAGTCGCCCCCCCCGCCAAACAGCGATTCCTGGCCCGACTTGCGGGCATCGAGTGCCTTGGCGCCCGCCTGCATGGCGCTTTCGAGCGCGGCCATCGCGGCGGCGCGGTTGTCGTGAACCGAATCAAAAGCGCCCGACTTAATAAGCGCTTCCATCACGCCCTTATTTACCGGGCGCATGTCCACACGCTCACAAAAGTCAAAAATGCTGCGGAACCGCTCCCGCTGGCCTGTTTTGGCGTTAACGCGCCCGGCCACAATCGCCTCCACAGCCTTGGAACCAACGCCTTTAACCGCGCCCAGGCCAAACCGAATGGTACCATCAACCACGGCAAAGTCTGATTCACTTAAGTTGATGTCCGGCGGAAGTATGGCGATACCTGTCGTGCCATCGGGCCGCGGCAGGCTGCGGCATTCATCCAGATAGTCGGCGGTTTTGTCGGCATCCACCATTTCAAACGTTAACAGCGCTGCCATAAACTCAAGCGGGAAGTATGTTTTTAGGTATGCCGTCTGAAATGCCACAATTGCGTAGCGTGTGGAGTGGCTCTTGTTAAAGCCGTATTTGCCGAACTCTTCAATAAGGCCAAACAATTCAGCCGCACGATCGGCCGCAACGCCGTTGGCCCCCGCACCATCCAAAAAGTTTTTGCGTTCGGCGGAAATCGTATCCATGTTCTTTTTGCTGATGGCTTTGATGAGCTTGTACGCCCGGGCGAGAGGAATGTTGCCCAACTGGTTGCAGATCCGCATGACCTGCTCCTGGTAAACCATGATGCCGTACGTTTCTTCCAGGATTTTGTCCATGATGGGGTGCTGCTTGGGCGTGGCGGCCTTACCATGCTTGCGGTCGCAATACGCGGGAATCAGTTCCATGGGGCCGGGCCGAAAAAGGGCGTTGGCGGCAATAAGGTCTTCAATGCGGTCAGGCTTCATTTTAATAAGCAGCTCGCGCATGCCCGGCGATTCAAACTGGAACACGCCGCGGGTTTGCCCTTTCTGAAATATCTGCCGGTACACACGCTGATCTGTCAGGTCTATGTGTTCAATATCCAAGCGGCCCGGCCGACCGGCCTCACTCGGATGCGTGCCGGCAGCCTTGCCGCCGACGGTATCGGCCGGCAGCGGCGGCAGCCCTTTGGGATGGGCCGCTTCTATAAGCTTTAAAGCCCGCTCTACAATGGTAAGCGTGCGCAGACCCAAAAAGTCCATTTTAAGAAGACCCATTTTTTCGCAGGTTGGGCCATCCCATTGGGTCATAATATCGTTGTCTTTTTTATACAGCGGCACCACTTCGTCCAATGGTTTATCGCAGACGATAACCCCCGCCGCATGCATGCCGGCATTGCGGCAAAGGCCTTCCAGCCGTTTGGCTATCTGGAAAAGCCGCAGCACATCGGCGTTGGTGTCGTGCAGCCGCTTAAAATCGGCAACGCGCAGGCAATCATCAAGCGTGGTACCCACGGCGCTGGGCACCAGCTTGGTAAGTTTGTCCACCTCCGACAGCGGCATGGCCAAAACGCGGCCAACATCTTTAATGGCCGCTTTGGCACCCAGCGTAGAAAAGGTAATGATCTGCGAAACATTACCATATTTTTCACGCACATACTCAATAACCTTGCCACGCCCCTCCTGACAGATATCAATGTCAATATCGGGCATTTCCGATCGGCTCGGGTCCATGAAACGCTCAAACAGCAGGTCGTATCGCAACGGGTCCACATTGCACAGGCCCAGCACATAGCCCACCAGCGTGCCTACGCCCGAGCCTCTGGCCCCCACCGGAATGCCATTTTTTCGGGCATAATTGCAGAAATCCCACACAATTAAAAAATAGCTCGAAAAACCTTTGCTCTGTATAACCTTGAGTTCCTGCTCCAGCCGGGCGCTGATGGCGTCGTTCATGCTGCCGTATCGCTCGACAATGCCCGCAAGGCAAAGTTGGCGCAGGTAATCGTCCGCCGATGGTGCAAGGCCGGTTTTTTCATCTTTCGGCGGGTGATAAACGGGTGCATGGCGTTTGGAAAAGTCCAGCTTCACGTCGCACATTTCGGCGATGCGCAGCGTGTTATCGCACGCTTCGGGCAGGTCTTTGAATATTTGCCGCATTTCGGCAGGCGACTTGAGATAAAGCTCGCGCGAATAGTGCAGCCGATTGGCGTCGCTTAGCTGCTTGCCCATGCTGATGCAGCACAACACATCATGCGCGTCGTAATCTTCCTTGAGCAGGTAGTGATGATCATTGGTGGCTACAATGGGCGAGTTGACGCGCCGGGCCACCTGCAACAACTGCGGAATCATGGCGATTTGCGCCGGGTCGGCATGATTCTGCAACTCCACATAAAACCGATCGCCAAAAATATCCTTGTACTGCCCCGCCGCCTGAACAGCCGCTTCCAAATCGTTGCGTTCCAGGCAGGCGGATATTTCAGTGCCAAAGTGGCCATTGATAACCACCAGGCCTTCATTAAAGCGGCCCAACGATTCTTTATCTACCCGGGGGCGATAGTAAAACCCCTCGGTGTAGGCAATGCTGGCCAGCTTCAGCATGTTGCGATACCCGGTCTGACTGCACGCCAGCACCACCAGGTGATAGGCCGCATCGCTTATGCCATGCGCTTCTTTTTCAAACCGCGAACCGGGCGCCACATAAAACTCGCAGCCAATAATCGGCTTAATTCCCGCGGCATTGGCAGTGTTGTAAAACTCAATAAGTCCAAACAGGTTGCCGTGATCAGTCAGCGCGAGTGCCGGCATACCCATAGCCTTGGCCTGCTCACAAAGCCCGGGGATGGTGGCTCCGCCATCCAGCAGCGAGTAATGGGAGTGCCCGTGCAGGTGAACGAAAGAGTCTTTGGTAATTGCTTGGGTTGCCATGGCAGGTTGCCTCCTTGCGCTCCGGGTCTCCGGATTTTTCTGAACGTCGGTATTATAACTATTCCATCGGCGGATGGGAAAAGCGCGCTCCTGCTTTGCCAGCGACCATCTTTCGGCGGCATGTTTTGGCGGCCCGTCGCAAATGCAATAAGGCACCGCCACGCCCGTGCGTGTACAATGCCCCTATGCTTAATCGCTTGCAGGCTAATAATGGCGTTGTATATCTCACCTCCGCACGGCTTGGCGCTCAAGGAGTGCCGCATGCATTTTCCACACGCATTGGCGGAGTGTCGCCGGCTCCATTTGCCTCGCTTAACCTGGGCCGTCATAGCAGCGACGCTGCACAGGACTCGGCTGAAAACCTGCAGGCGAACTTCAGACTTTTTCAGGCGGCCATCGGAGCCGACCGCCTGCCCCTCGCGTGGGTAAAACAGGTGCATGGCGCCGGCATTGCCATTCTCCGGTCCGAGCCAGAAGGGGAATACTCCGAGACACTCTCCGCCGAGCTGAACGATCGCTTCCGCGGCCAAACCGAGGCTGATGCTGTTATATCCGACCAGCCCGGTGTGCTGGTGTGCATTCGCATCGCAGACTGCGTGCCCATTCTGCTGACCGGGCCACACGGCCATGTGGTCGGAGCTGTCCATGCGGGGTGGCGCGGAATTGTTGCGGGGGTTGTCGGTCGGGCGGTTGCGGCTATGACTGCTTTTGGCATCCACCCAACCGCGATTACAGCCGCCATTGGCCCGGCCATTGGCCCCGACGCCTTTGAGGTGGGGTCGCAAGTCGCCGCCGAGTTTGAACAGGCCGAGCTGGCGGAGGCAGTGCTTAAGCCTCAAGTTGGCGGCAAGCCACACATAGACCTGTGCGCCGCGGTACAAAAGCAACTGGCAACCGCCGGAGTCGTACAGATAGATACCTGCAACGAACCCTCTTTTTGCACCTACAGCAATCAGGAGGCCTTCTTTTCGCATCGGCGCGATGGCCCTGTCACGGGACGCATGGCCGCGGTCATTGCGGCTATTTCACGGGAGAGTTAGCTGGCTGGCCTCTGGCTTGTGCACCGGCTATATTGACCACATGGCAGAAGCTTACACAGTACTGGCCCGGCGCTACCGCTCGCGCGATTTCAGCGAGCTTATCGGGCAGGAACCCATCGCCCAAACGCTTAAAAACGCGGTGGCCACCGGGCGACTGGCTCACGCGTTTCTTTTCACCGGCACGCGCGGCGTGGGTAAAACCTCTTCGGCCCGAATACTGGCCAAAGCCATCAACTGCCCCAATGTTAAAGACGGCCAGCCCTGCGGAACCTGTAACACCTGCCAGGCCATTGCCCGTGGCGAAGAAATTGATGTTATTGAAATAGACGGAGCCTCCAATAACGGCGTAGATCAGATTCGCGAGCTAAGGCAAAACGCGGGCGTAGCCCCAAGCCACTGCCCCTTCAAAATCTACATTATCGACGAAGTACACATGCTTACTACCGCGGCATTCAACGCTTTACTTAAAACACTTGAAGAGCCGCCCCCGCACGTCAAGTTCATCTTTGCCACCACCGACGTGCAAAAACTGCCTGCGACCATACTGAGCCGCTGCCAGCGCTACGATTTCAAAAATATTCCCACCGGCACCATTGCGGAGTATTTGGCCCTGATATGCCAGCAGGAGAAGGTTGTTGCGGACCCGGCGGCGCTGCACCGCATTGCCGCCACGGCCGCCGGTTCGATGCGTGACGCATTGTCGCTGCTGGATCGCGTGCTGTCTTTGGGAGCACAGCGCGTTACGGAGCAGTTGCTGCAGGACCTGCTCGGAAAGCCTCCGCTCGAAGCCGTTGCCGGCGTTATCCAGGCAATTGCCGCACAAGATGCCGCTTTGACCCTCCAACATGCCGATGAGCAACTCAACAGCGGCCTGAGTATGGAGCGACTGCTGGCAGACTTAAGCGAGTTCTTCCGCAATATTTTAATCGCCAAAGCCTGCGGGCACGATAGCCAACTGCTGGATATGCCCGCCGAATGGCGCCAGTCCGTTGCCACACTGGCGCCGAAGTTTGACACGCCAACACTGGTGCATCACATCGCGTTGGCCGACCAGACTCTGCGATCCATTAAGTTCAGCACCATGCCACGCCCACTGTTTGACGCCCTTATGGTGCGGCTGGCCTTGGCACAGCAATTCAGTTCGCTGGGCGAATTGCTTGATCAGGTGGGCCGCGCGGCCGACACTGAACCGTCGCCGCAAAAAAAAAATGACCCCTTGACCACCGCTTCCGCCACGGCGGCCACAACGCATGCGCCTTTGCCTACCGGCGCCGCGCCCATTGCGTCGCAGCCCATACGACAAGCCCCCGCCCAACCAAATTCGCCAAGCCAACGCTTAGCCAATGCGCCGGCCCGCCCGCCACAAGCTGTAAGTAACATTCCTGCCGTCTCAGGTGGGGACCTCTGGCAGGCTCTGCAACAGCGCCTCGCCGAATCGCTGCAGTTTGTGGCCATTGGCAATTATTGTCAGCTCGATCGCTGCGACTTCGACGCGGGGATCATGCGTTTGTCGCTGCCTCTGCGGTTGCAGGCTTCCGCAGAACCCTTACGCCCAAAAATTGAAGGCGTTTTAGCCGAACTGGCCAATCGGCAATTTCGCGTGGAGTTTCAATACACCGACGATGCCGCCCTGCCGGCACCAAGGCCGGGCACGGCTCCAGCCCCGCACACCGCGCGCAGCATTGACCCGGAACTGCTGCAGCGCCTGCGCGACAACCCTGCGGTTAAAAGTATTCTTGATAAGTTTGGCGGCATGATCACCGCCGTGGAACCCTTGCAGGATGCTGACGCGGCCGCTCATCAGCCATAGCGGCCGCGTGGCGCTCATGTACGATATACGGTAACATAACAAGCAGGGGCATAAGGCCCCCGTGGCTTGAATACTCGTTGATAAGGGACATAAAGCATGTTTGACTCACTTAAATCGCTTGCACAACTCGGCCCCATGATGGGCCGGCTGAAGGAAGTGCAGGCTAAAATGGCCGAGCTTAACGCCCGGCTGCCAACGATGCGCTTTCAGGGTTATGCCGCCGGCGGGCTTGCCGCGGCGTGCGTCACCGGCACACTCGATTTGATAGAGCTTAATTACGCTCCGACGGCTGCGGGCCAAGGCTCCGAAGTGCTCGCGCGCGCTGCACTCGAAGCCGTACAGCAGGCCATGGCCAGTGCCCGCACCGAAATTGCCCGACAAATGAAGGAAATCGCCGGTGATATAGACCTCGGCGCCATGCAGAATATGCTCCCGAATGCCGGCCGAGCCTAACGTCGGCAGATACGTCGTTGCCTGTTCAGGTATACCATCATGGCTAAATCAAAAACAGCTTACAGCGCTTCAGTTCAGCAGCTTCTGGAGCTATTCGGAAAACTACCGGGTGTCGGTGCTCGCTCCGCCGAGCGCATGGTGTTTCATCTGCTTAAGGCGGACCCCGCCGAAGCATTGGCCCTAAGCGACGCCATTCGCGCGGTCAAGACTCAGGTTCGACACTGCAGCGTCTGCTACAACCTCTGCGAAGCACAGCTCTGCGACATCTGCGAAGACCCATCACGCGACGGCGGTATCATCTGCCTTGTGGAACAGCCTAAAGATTTGCTGCAAATAGAGTCCACCGGCGCCTATCGCGGCGTTTACCATGTTCTGCTCGGACACCTGTCGCCTCTCGACGGCATCGGCCCGGAGCATCTGACGATTGAGCCGCTGCTCGAACGCATCGCCGCCGGGGGCACCGATGGGCGTCCGGTGATCCGCGAAATTATTCTGGCGACCAATCCCAACATGGATGGCGATGGCACCGCTCTTTATTTGCAAAGCCGCCTGGCCGAGGCCAACGTCAGCATCACGCGCCTGGCCCGCGGCCTGCCAACCGGAGCACAAATAGAATACTCCAATAAGGCCATCCTTTCAGATGCAATATCTGGCCGGACAAAAATGTAATCCAGCCTTGTTGCGGCTTAAATCGCTCCTGGGCCAAAAGCTCCATGACTATCCGCATCACCGATCGCCGCACCGCCGCCCGCCCCCCCCGGCAGCGCACCTCTTGCCATGCAACGGGCCGCGTGTATGAGCCGACATCACACGCCGCATACAGGCTCGTTTATGGCCTGCGGGGCGGTGGCATCGTGGGCTATGTTAAGCTATAGTGCCTTTTGTAGACTGGGGCGTTATCTCCGGGCAATGCCTGGTGCGCTCTTCTGTAGTGCATACACAGGAAAATTCAATGGCACCAGATGACTCCAGCACCAGCAGCCTGCCTCAGGCTGGTGATTCAGCAATCGGCGAAGCTTCGGCGCGGCACAACTTTCTCTTTATGAGCAAGTTCTTTCGCCATGGAACTAAAATTGCGTCCATCTGGCCGTCCAGCCGCTTTATGGCTGCCGCCAGTGTGCGACAGGTTGCCTGGAGCACCGCCAAAGCCGTGGTCGAACTGGGTGCAGGCACCGGCCCCATTACGATGGAAATTATTCGGCGATTGCAGCCGCAAACCACTTTTGTTGCCATTGAACGCGATCGCGATTTTGTACGCATTTTACGCGACCGCTTTCGTGAGGTGCCCAATGCGCACATTGTTCATGGCGACGTCTGTGACCTGCAGAATATTTTAGAAGACCGCGATATCGGCTCGCACGGCGTAGACACCTTTGTCAGCGGCTTAGGCACACCCTCGCTGCCTGAAGCAGTGCGACATAAGATGTTTGCCGCCATCAAACATCATCTCAAACCTGATGGGTTTTTCAGCAACATCACCGAGTTTCCCTACTATTATCTGCGCTATTACCAGTCTATTTTTGAGCATGTGGCATTTCAATGGGTGCCGATCAATCTACCGCCCGGCGGTGTGTACCATTGCCATGGCATCAAATGCAACGCCGACACGGCCTCGGCATAGCCGGGGACCAAACGGCAAATGCTATGCTCAAATCAATCCGATGCCGCAAGCGGCTGTTGCGTCAAACGCGACCCAGCAGCTTACTTTCCGATTCGCTCGGCAGCCTTAAACCTTAGCTGCGCATCAATAAATCCCTGAATCTCACCATCGAGAACTTTGTCCGGCTGGAATACCTCATAGCCGTTGCGATGGTCTTTTACCCGGCGATCATCAAGCACGTAGCTGCGTATTTGCGAACCAAAGGCAATTTCTCCTTTTTCGCCATACATCTTGGCAAGCTCGGCATCACGCTTGGCTTCTTCCAGTCGCTGAATTTTGGCGGTAATAAGGTTGAGCGCCAGCGCCCGATTCTGCACCTGCGATCGCTCGCTTGTGCATACCACCTGTACACCTGTAGGCTTGTGCGTAATGCGTATGGCAGAAGCTACCTTGTTGACATTCTGGCCGCCCGGGCCACTCGCCCGCACAAACGCCACGATATCAAGTTCGTGCTCAGGAATCACCAACTCTTTGTCGGCATCCTCAAAAAAGGGCGTAACATCAACGCTCGCAAAGCTGGTATGGCGCCGGGCATTTGCATCGTAGGGGCTGATGCGCACCAGCCGATGCACACCCACTTCGCAGTTCATAACGCCCGTGGCGTACTGTCCCTTAACCAGCAGCGTAATGTTGCGAATGCCGGCCTGCTCGCCATCGGTGCGGTCCACTTCGCTGACATCCCAGCCGCGACGTTCAAAATACCGCAGGTACATTCGCAGGAGCATCGAAGCCCAGTCGCATGCCTCGGTGCCGCCGGCACCGGCATGAATTTGCACATAGCAGTCGCTCAGGTCGTGGTTGCCGGTAAAAAGAGCCTGAAGTTCAACTTGGCCGAACGCCTTTTCCTGCTGTGAAAGCAGGGCGTCCGCTTCTTCCATCGCGGAGGCATCGTTGGCTTCAAGGCCAAGTTCCAGCATGGCGCGCACATCCCCCATGCCCTTTTCCACGGCCTTGTATGGCTCTATGGCGGCATTGATCGCCTTGAGTTGTTTTATAACTTTTTGTGCCTGATCCTGATCGAGCCAGAAATCGTCGGCCGACATCCGCTTTTCAAGTTCGGCAAGTTGCTTCTGTTTACCCGCAACGTCAAAGAGAGTCGCGGATTGTTAACATCCGCGCCTCAAACGCCACAATCGCAGCTTCCAGATTTTCCCGCACGCGCGTTACTCCTTTACGCCAACAAAACCGACATCATCTTAGCCGCATGGCCATGTTTGGGGAAATAGGCCATGAGACCATCGCACGGTTACCCCGCCGAGTTGCAACATCAGTCACTTCCTCTGTACCAGCGCCAAGACCTGCTTACCGATACGTCGCATGATGCGGTGCCTTGGGATCGTACACAGTTGCGTATGCGTCCTCATAATGTTTGCCGGCGGATTTGCCTATCGCTCGCACATGGTTCAGGCCTGTGTTCAGCCGGCTTTGCGGCCACACAAACACGCCATCCTTACCGTGTTGAACGCCAAGCGATTTGCCATTGAGCATGAGTTCCACCGTTTGGCAATTGGAATACACCTTAAAGGTCGCGTGGTCATCCGGCCGCACGGCAAAGCGGCGATCGGTGATGTGCACAAATGGCGCGGTTGTCCACTGCGCTTTATAAAAATAAAAGGCGTCCTTGCGACTTTTGCGGTCGCGTGTCATCAAGCCCTTGTCATTCTTGCCGGGATGGTCGCCTTCAGCGCGATTTGCCACGGCAAAATCAAACATTACCCACAAAAAGGTGCCCCAGAGCCAATGCCTGTCTTTCATGGCTCCCCATGCGGCTTCATGAACAATGCACTGCCATTCTTCCGGGTGCCAGTAAGAACCTGGCTTGGGCTGCATCACATTGGTCTCGTGCTGGTAAATGCTGGCTCCTGCGCCATATTCACTCATGCCCACGGGCCTGCCGGGCATTTTGTTTTCTACTGTTTCGTGGATATTGTCCAGTAGATGCGGGTACTGTTTCGGACTGCCGCCATACCAACCCGGGTACCGATTAAACGAGGCCAAATCCGTTATATAAGCCATTGGATGGCCCGGCCCACAGTTGCACGCGGCGGTGGTTAATCGCGTCGGATCAAGTTTCTTGGCCAGCGAATTGAGCTGCCGAATAAGGTCCAACGGCTGATTGGATTCCAATTCGTTAAAAAGGCTCCAAAAACAAATCGAGGGGTGATTAAAATTCTGCTTGATCAATTCCGTCAGTATCTGGTGCGAAGTAGCGTAAAATTGCTCATTCTTGCTAATTTGGTTCACCAGGCCATCTTCGGCCCATACAACAATGCCCAACCGATCGGCCTCACTATACGTCGGTTGCGGATGCTGATAGTGAGCCAGCCGCAGGCACCGCGAGCCCAGCTCGTGCACGAGCTGCACATCCTGCCGTGCATCGCTTTCGCTTATTGCACGGCCAACGTTGGGGCGATCCTGATGGCTGCACACGCCATACAACCGATAGGGCTTGCCGTTAAGAAAAAAGCCTTCTTTGGCATCCACATGAAACCACCGTACGCCAAGAGGCTGCACCACGCGGTCTACCAGACGATCACCATCCAGCAGTTCTACAACCACTTCGTACATATATGGATCGTTGCGTGCATCCCACAGATGAGGGTTTTTCAGCGTCAGCGATTGCACCAAATCTTCGGTTTGCCCGGCCGTCACACCTTGTGCAAATTGCGCCGCAGCCACCGCCTTGCCATCGGCATCCTGCACCGTCAGGCGCAGGGTTGCGGCCTTGCTGGCTTTACCCGCGTTGAGCACCTTGGTCGTAACTTCCAGTTCGGCGGCGTCAGTGGACACGTTGCTTTGCTCTACGTAAACACCCGGTCCGGCAAAATCCAACGGCGAAATACAAAGCTCGTCCAATATCAGCAGGCGAACCGGGCGTACCATGCCGCCATCCCAGTTAAAATCGCCCGCAAGAGGCTGAATATCGAGTGTGGTGCTGTTGTCGGCCCGCACCGCAATAACATTTTTGCCGCTGCGATGCAGCAGCTCCGTTGCGTCACAGCAAAATGCGGAAAAGCCGCCCGCATGCGTCATCGCCAACTCACCGTTGACAAACACCTGAGCTTCCATAGCAACTGCGTCAAAATATAAGTAGAACCTTTTGCGGTTGTCGGCGGCTGCATCGGCGGGCAGGGTAAGCTCGCGCCGGTACCAGGCTGGGCCGCGGTAGTAAGGCCCACCGCGCTGAGAATCCATGCCATTCCATGTGTGCGGAACCGTAACATCGCTCCATGCCGCGTCGTCCAGGCCGACAACCTGCGCGCCCGGGTAACCCTGCTTGAGAAACTTCCAGCCCGTGTTAAGCGAGAGTTCTCGTCGCGCTGCCATCGAAGAGCCACCCGCCGACATCCGGGCGCTCTTGCTCATGGCCTCCTGGCAACCCGCCACCCCGGTCACCGCCAGTGCCAGCGCTCCCAGTTGCAGCATTTCGCGACGCGTAGCACCCATACCGGTTAATCCGTGGCTTTGTTTTTCTGCAGCACTCATCGGTTCAACTCCTCTTTCAGAATGGTTGGTGTGAATAAAATAACGCCCCAATGGCCGCGCTATTGCGGCATAACACATCAGAATCTGCCGCCTATGTAGCGCTGCCGCCGCCTGCGCAATGCGTCGTTACCTACATCGGTATGCCAAACGCAAAGCTTACATATTCCAAATGGTCCTGCGGGCCGTGCGAAAATGGATAGGCAAAGTCAATGCCCAGCGGATACTGCCCGAAGAATGGAATGGTAATGCGCAAGCCCACACCGGCATCGGCTCGTATGGTACCCAGGTGCATGTTCGGCTCTACATCGCCCACATCGGTAAACACCACACCGCGCAGAATATTCTGATAGATTGGATAGTTAATTTCTCCGGTGGTAACGGCTAAAAAGTTTCCGCCCACGGGGTCCAGATTATATCCTTCGCGCGGTCCAACGCCCTGATACGTAAAGCCGCGCAGTGAACCTATGCCACCGGCATAAAACCGCTCAAAAAACACCGAATTACCCAGCGGAATAAAGCCCAGTTCATTGCGCCATGCAAACACGGTTTTGCGCCCGAACAAATCTTTATATATCGTTTTGTACCAGGTAAACTGCAAATCTATCTTGCTGAAATTGTAGACCCCGCCCAGCGCCCCATACTGTTCCCAGGTGGCGCTGGCGACAATGCCTCGCGTCGGAAAAATGCTGCTGTCCGTCGTGTAATACGATATC
>JABEVB010000031.1 GCA_013044165.1 Phycisphaerales bacterium | reverse complement strand
GCGATGCGTACGCATCGCTTACGGCGGCACTGCAAGATGCCGGACGCGATGGCGCCCGCGTGTATATGGCGGCGGGGGTATATAAACTCTCCGGCAAGCGTACCGCGTCGTTTGTGCTGCGGCCCGGCGTTCGCGTCTACGGCGGATTTTCGGGTGTTGGCGACCAGCGCAATGTCACTCGTTATCGCACGGTGCTTGATGGCAATCATGCCTATCATGTACTCATCGGTGCCAACGGCGCCGTTCTTGACGGGCTTACGATTACGGGCGGTGACGCCGACGGGCCGGGAGACAAAGGTCAGGGTGGCGGCCTGCTTGATTACCAGCGTGGGCCTCAGGGCCGACCCCAATCGTCACGCATCGCCGGCTTTGCCATGCAAATTAACCACTGCACCTTCACCGCCAACACTGCGCTCCAGGGCGGCGCTGTATACAGCTACGACCTTGCTAAACCGGTGTTTACCGATTGCCGCTTTTACCGCAACCATGCGGATAACGGTGGGGCTGTTTACGATTGCGTGGGCGTCAAGTCGAGTTTCAAGCATTGCCGGTTTATTGGCAATGAGGCGGCCTGGCGCGGCGGGGCGGCTTATTTTGATTATGGTTCGCGGCCGCAGGTGAGCGATTGCCTGTTTCAGGATAACCACAGCGGCGCTCATGGCGGGGCGATTTTCAGCGTGACACGGGCCGCCCAGGTTGGCAACACCCTCGTGCGTCTTACGGACTGCCGATTCGATGGTAATACGGCCAGAGGCTACGGCGGAGCGGCAAACTTTCATGACCTTTCAATCGCGGTTGTGCAGGGTTGTGTCTTTGCGGGCAATCACGCCGGCCTGAAGGGCGCTGCGATTGCCGTCACCGGCAATTCCACGCTGCAATCGAAGAATAATACGCTGGCCGCCACAGATGTTTACCAGCAGCAGCCCACCTTTCGCATGGGTGGCGCCTCGCGGCTCGGGGGTGGCCAAAGCCAGAGGCATAGCACCGGCAGTCAAGGGCAGTCATCGGTATCGCAGGGGCGCGATACGGGTGGTCTAAAGATTAGCACCCCCGGAGCATTTAAGAGTTATACCCTTGTGTCTCCGTTAGGCTCGACGTCGAGTTACCTGATTGATCAGCAAGGACGCGTCGTGCACACCTGGCGCACCAATCACCGGCCGGGGCTGTCGGCTCGGCTGATGCCGAATGGCGATTTGATTCGGTGTTGCACACTGGGGCCCGACACGAGCCGCTATTTTCGCGGCGTGGGCGGCGCTGGCGGTTTAATTGAAGAACGAACGTGGCACAACAAACTGGTGTGGCGATACCGCTTTGCCAGCGACTTTGAGATTCAAAGTCATGATGTTGCGGTCATGCCCAACGGCGATGTGCTGGTGCTGGCATGGCAGCGCAAGACACAAGCCCAGGCGATTGCCGCGGGGCGTGACCCATCGCTCGTTACGAGCAAAGGATTGTTTTCAGAGAGCATTGTGGAGATCAAACCAACGGGCCTTAATACCGGCAAGGTTGTATGGCGCTGGAACTTGTGGGATCACCTGGTGCAGCATTTTAATCCAAACAAGGCCAATTACGGCAACATTCGTGCGTTGGCGGGGCGGCTTAACCTTAACTATGTGCCGCAGCGCGGTCCGGCCTCGCGGGGCGGCGCAGATTGGACGCACTTTAACTCTATTGCCTACAACGCGCAACTTAACCAGATTCTTATCAGTTCTCGCAACACGAGCGAAATCTACATTATTGATCACAGCACCACCACGCGTCAGGCGGCCGGCCACACAGGCGGACGCTGCGGCCACGGCGGAGATTTCTTATATCGTTGGGGCAATCCAGCGGTGTACGACTGTGGCACCACATCGGCCCGCAAGCTGTTTGTGCAGCACGATGCGAGTTGGATTCCACCGGGGTTGCCGGGTGCGGGCCATATTCTTGTGTTTAACAATGGGATGGGGCGGCCCGACGGGTGGTATTCAACCGTAGATGAAATTGCACCGCCTCTGCTGAGCTCGGGCTGCTATGCGCATCAGCTTGGCAAGGCCTACGGGCCTTCGGCGCTGGTATGGCGTTACAAGGCGGCAAAGCCATCGTCGTTTTATTCGAATCATCTGGGCAGCGCCCAGCGACTGGCCAACGGTAACACGCTGATTTGCTCGGGCCTGCCCGGAATAATATTTCAGGTAACACCGGCAGGAGGCGTCGTTTGGCAGTACCAAGATGCGCTCGGCGGCGCTGGGCGGCGGAGGCCGGGCCGATCAGGCGGCGGTGGCTTTGGGGGCGGCGGCTTTGGAGGCTTCGGCTTCGGTGGTGGCCGAGGCGGCATGCAGGCCCGCCGGCCATTTTTTCGGGGCGGCAGACAGGGTGGCGGACTCGGTGGTGGTGGGAGCAGTTTGTTTGACGCCTTCTGCTACCCGCTCGACTATCCGGCTTTTAAACATCGGACGCTCACCCCCATTACAAACGATTCTACGTCAAATGTGCGCGCCAATTGATGCGCCAAGCAGGGTTTTAAACAACGCACAAGTTCTAGGTGACACGGTAGCTAAACTTTCGCACTTCGGCCCCGAAAACCGCATTATTTTGCAAATAAGGCCGAAAGTTTCCACCACAAACCACTGCTCATTTTGTGGCTCTGGGGTCTGTAAATCATCGGGTAAAGCCGCCGTTACGCACATCAATACATCGGAATCGCCGCCGCTTGTCGGCAAGAGCTTCGCAAGTTGCGACAAGCTGAGAAAAGAACCGTGCGACCGTCGTACACATGGACCGCTCTTTCTGGCATGACCGCGGGCAGGTCGCTGCCGGCATGGCGCTTTGCAAAATGGGGCAGCCGCCCGTAGTATTTTTGAACCTATCCTATTAAATTACCCTTGGTCGTTTTTGCGCGGCAGAGGTTTGCGCGTGTTTGGAGATCTCCTATGAAAATAAGTGTGGGTCGTTGCCTTGTTCTGCTGGTCATGCTGGTGCCTGGCGCCAGCGCGGCGTGTGCCGCCGATGCCGGCCGGGTGTTTCATCCGGCATTGCTGAACTCGCAGCATATAAATCCGCAGCTTGAAGCCAAGGCCGAGGCTCTGCTGAAAAAGCTGACGCTTGCCGAAAAAATCCGCATCATCGCCGGCGATGGGTATATGCACACCATCGGCTTTGCAAAGGCAGGCATACCGGCATTAAAGATGAGCGATGCATCGGTCGGTGTGCGCGTATGGGGGCCTTCGACGGCTTATCCGGCGTCGGTGGCGCTGGCGGCCACCTGGGACCCGGCGCTGGCGTATCGAGCGGGCCGCGCTGTTGGCCACGACGCCCGCGCCCGAGGCGTGAACATTGTGCTTGGCCCCGGCATGGACGTTACACGCGAGCCTCAGTGCGGCCGCAACTTTGAATACCTGGGTGAGGACCCGTACCTTGCCGGGCACATGGCGGCTCCGTGGATTCGCGGCTTACAGTCCATGCGCGTCGCCGCATGCTCCAAGCATTATGCCGGCAACGAACAGGAAACCTGGCGCGACGACGTCAACACCATCATCGGCATGCGAGCCTTGCATGAAATTTATTTGCCCCCGTTTCGCGATGCCATCAAGCTCGGCAACACCATGACCTTTATGTGCGCGTACAACAAGGTCAATGGATACTGGTGTTCGGCCAATGATTACCTGTTGACAACCGTGCTGCGCCACCGCTGGCACTACAAGGGGCTGGTGATGTCGGACTGGGGGGCCGTGCACGATACGCTTGGCCCGCTTACTGCCGGGCTGGACCTGGAAATGCCCGATCCCAAGTATTACAATGCCAAAGACATTATGCCGCTGCTCAAAAGCGGAAAAATTACCGAGGCAACCATCAACGAGCATGTGCTGCGATTGCTCCGCGTGATGCTCGCGATGGGCTTCATCGCGCATAAGCAGAAAATTGCCTCCATTCCGCTCAACGACCCCAGCAGCCGCGCTGCGGCCCTGCAGGAAGAAACAGAAGCGGTGGTGTTGCTTAAAAACAAGGATAACATCCTGCCGCTGCATCGTTCCAAACTCCATACCATTGTGGTGGTTGGGCCTGATGCGTCGCCGGCGGTTACCGGCGGCGGCGGCAGCTCGTATACCACCCCGATCATCAAGCCGATCAGTATGCTCGCGGCGGTAAAGGCGGCTGCGGGCAATGGCGTGAAGGTTGAGTTTCTGCCGCTGGGTCAGTCCATCAAGCAATCATTTGCTCATTCGGTGTATGAGCCAACGGACGGCAAGCCGGGCTGGACGGTCGAATATTGGCCCAACGCCAACCTTACGGGCGCGCCCACCGCCACCGGGCATGTTTCGCAAATCAACTTTCCGTGGCATCGCAATTACCCGGTTAAAACCGGCCCGGGGGGCATATTCTCCGCGCGCTTTCGCACCACCATCAAGCCGACGCAGTCGGGCGAATACCTTTTTGACTTGGGCAGCGACGACGGCTCGCGGTTGTTTGTGGATGGCAAGCAGGTGATCAACAATTGGCGCGACCAGGCGCTTAACTTTGAATCCGTGCGGCTCAAGCTGACCGCCGGCCAGATTTATCGTTTGCGCATCGAATATGACAATACCTATCTGGGAGCCCAGCTTTACTTTGGTTATCAGCTTGTTTCAAGGGGTATAACGGCCGCAGAGGCTAAAACTATTCGTCATGCCGACGTGGTCATTGCCTGCGTTGGCCCGCGCGAAAGCGAAGGTTCTGACAGGCCGTTTCATCTTCCGGGCGGCCAGGGTGCCATGCTGCATGAGTTGGGCAAGCTTAACCCACATACCATTGTGGTGGTTAACGCCGGCGACAATGTTGCCATGAGCCACTGGATTCATCAGGTCGCAGGGCTGTTGTATGCCTGGTACCCCGGCGAAAACGGCAACAAGGCTGTGGCGGGCATTATTTTCGGCAGCATCAACCCCAGCGGCAAACTGCCTGATACGTTTGAAAAGCACTGGAAAGACTCACCGGCGTACGGCCATTGGCCGGGCCACAACCATGAAGTGCACTTTGCCGAAGGCATATATGTGGGCTACCGCTGGTACGATTCCAAGCATATAGCGCCGCGCTACTGCTTTGGCTTTGGGCTTTCGTACACAACGTTTGAAATCAGCCACCTGCAGGTTTCGGCAACCGGCCACGGCCATGCCAAAGTTGTGCAGGTTGCGGCGGAGGTTTCCAACACCGGCAAGCGCGCCGGCGCTGAAGTGGTGCAGCTTTATGTTCGCCCGCCCTCCAGCTCGCATGTTGTTCGAACGTTTCAGCAACTTAAAGGTTTTAAGCGCGTGATGCTCCAGCCGGGCCAAAGCAAAACGGTGCATTTAACCTTGCACTGGCGCGACTTTGCTTACTTTGACACGCATAGCCCGGGCGGCGGAGCGTGGCGCGTGCCGGCGGGTGATTATGGCGTTGCCGTTGGATCATCAAGCCGCGATATTGCGCAAACGGCCGATATATCGTGGCACTGAACCGCATCGCCTGATGTACAATTGCGGCGAGAAACAGCATCGCCGGTTTTGGAGAAATGCCTATGGCCGCGTCCTGTATTGCCGCACAAATGTATACCCTGCGCGCGTTTACCAAAACGCCCCGCGATATAGCCGCCGCCTGTGCGCGGGTGCGCAAAATCGGCTACGAGGCCATACAGCTCTCTGCCTTTGGGCCTTGCCCGCCGGCCGAAGTTGCCCGCATTCTTAAAGACGAAGGCCTTGTGTGCTGCGCCTCGCACATCAGCCTTGAAGAAATGACCGGCGAACTGCCCCGCATCATTGATGAACATAAACTCTGGGACTGTTGCCACACCGCCATGCCGTGGCTGCCTGAGATCCATCGCACGCCGGCGGGCTACGAAAACCTCGCCAAACTTATGAGCGCAGCGGCCAAAACGCTGGCCGGCGCCGGCATCAGTCTCTCGTACCATCATCATGCATTTGAATTGGAACGCTTTGGCAAAACCACGGGCCTTGAGATACTGCTTTCGCATGCCGATGCGTCGGTGCTGGCCGAGTTCGATACCTATTGGATTCAGGCCGGGGGTGGGGACGCGGCCGCCTGGATTGCCCGCTACGCCGGCCGCCAGAAGCTGATTCATCTAAAAGATATGGTGGGCGGCAAAAACAACCAATCGCTCATGGCCGAAATCGGCGAAGGCAACCTGTCGTGGGCGGCCATTCTCGCGGCAGCCAAAAAAGCGGGTGTGGAGTGGTACATCGTGGAACAGGATGAATGTCAGCGCGACCCGTTTGAAAGCCTGAAAATAAGCCTTGAAAATCTGCGGGCTATGGGGCTGCAGTGATGGGCTGACCGCATCTGCGGCAAGCCTTGCAGCCTCTTTTGTTTGCGGCGCATTGTCCCAGCAGCCTCGCCGCCGTGCGATTGCGCGTGGCGGCGAGGGCGATCTTGGGGTAAATTGATAGCACGGTTGCGGCATCGGGCCGGTCATCGGGGAAATGGTGTGCAGCAAGTCGTCATCGAAAATCCGGTCATTAACTCGCCATTCGAAGAGCCTTCGCGGCACTTCAGATTTGACGAAACCGGCATCACCAATGAAATTGCCTGCCTTCGGCGGCCGAGTTCATATTTCGTTCCGATACCACAGCCGCGAAAAACCGGAGGAAAAACCCAGCCGACGCTCCACGACTGGCGTTCTGACCGCATCGAAGAAAACCCCTTGGTCAACCGCATACGCCAGCGCGTGCAGGCGTGGCGAAAAGGCCGCTACCTCGACGACGTAACCCCGACGACGGCGCGGCTCCTGAAGCACTGGCGGGCCGATGAGCGCCACCGGCGGCTGTTTTTCTGCCAGATTGAAGCTGTTGAAACCTTGGTATACATCACTGAAGTTGCCAAAAAATATGGTGATCAATGGATCAAAAACGATCTTGTACGGTTCGGCGAGGAGGCCAACCCCGGGCTGAGCCGCATTGCCTGTAAGCTGGCCACCGGTGCCGGCAAGACGGTGGTGATGGCGATGATTATCGCGTGGCATACACTTAACAAGCTCGCCAATCCACAAGATAGCCGGTTTTCAGACGCCTTTTTGATTGTGACACCGGGCATCACGATTCGGGATCGGCTGCGCGTGCTGCTGCCATCCGATCCGGAAAGCTATTACCGCTCGATGGATATTGTTCCGGACGATCTGCTGGAGCCGATGAACCGGGCAAAAGTGATTATCACCAATTTTCATGCGTTTAAGCGGCGGGAAAAAATTGCCGCCGGCAAACTGACAAAAGCGCTGCTCGGGGGTGGCCAGGGGTCCGCATTTACCGAGTCTTAAGTAGAAATGATACGCCGCGTTACGCGCGATCTGGGTGCAAAAAAGAACATCGTGGTACTCAACGATGAGGCGCATCATTGTTACCGCTGTAAGCCGGATGGCGTAGACGAGCCGCTTACCGGCGAAGAACGCAAGGAAGCCCAGGAAAACAGCGAGACGGCTCGAATATGGATCAGCGGATTGGAGGCACTGGCCCGCAAATCGGGTATTCGGGCGATTTTTGACCTGTCGGCGACGCCGTTTTTTCTGCGCGGGTCGGGCTATTCCGAGGGAGTGCTGTTTCCGTGGGTGGTGTCGGACTTTTCGCTGATAGACGCTATTGAAAGCGGCATCGTCAAGGTGCCACGGGTGCCGGTATCGGATGATGCCGGCACCGGCCAACAGCCGACTTACCGCGACCTGTGGCTGCGCATTCGCGATGGCCTGCCGAAGAAGGGCCGCAACTCCGAGACTGCCGCAAGCGAACCCAAGCCGCCGGCCGAGTTGGAGGGCGCCCTGCTTAGCCTATACGGGCACTACAAAAAATCTTTTGAACATTGGGAGCAACTGCCCGATAAAGCAGGCGTTGCCGCCACACCGCCCGTGTTTATCGTGGTGTGCAACAACACGAACGTATCCAAAATGGTTTTCGATTACATCGCCGGCTGGGAGAAACCGCTGGCCGATGGCACAAGCGCAGCGGTACCGGGCAAAATGCCGCTGCTGAGCAATGTACGAGACGGACGATTTACGCATCGGCCTAACACCATATTGGTAGATTCGCAGCAGCTTGAATCGGGCGAATCTATGGCGGACGATTTTAAAAAGATTGCCGCGCGCGAAATTGATGAGTTCAAGGCCGATTACCGGACTCGTTTTCCCGATCGAGATGCCGACAAACTGACTGACGAAGATTTACTGCGCGAGGTACTCAACACGGTAGGCAAGCCGGGGAAGCTGGGCGAGGCGATTCGCTGCGTGGTTTCAGTTTCGATGCTTACGGAGGGGTGGGATGCCAATACCGTCACGCATATTTTGGGGGTACGGGCGTTTGGGACACAACTTTTATGTGAACAGGTGATTGGTCGCGGGCTGCGCCGCCGCAGCTATGAAGCTGAAGCCAGTGAGATCATCGTCAATGGCAGCCCGGTGAAGATTGAGGCGTTCCCGGTGGAATATGCCGAGGTTTATGGGGTGCCATTCTCGTTTATACCGTGCAGCGGCTCGCCGGTGGACCCGAAACCTGGCCCGCCGCCTACGCGCGTGCGGGCGCTGCCGGAGCGGGCGACCTGCGAGATTACATTTCCGCGCATTGATGGGTACCGATACGAGTTACCGGCCGAGCGGCTCGCGGCCGTGTTTAATGAGGCTTCAAGGCTTACGTTAAGCACGCAGAGCTTTCCCACCAAAACGGAAAATGCTCCCATCGTCGGGCAGACGCAGTATCACACACTCGACGACTATAAAAATGTTCGCCTGCCAACCGTGGCCTTTGAAATCGCCCGCACCGTGCTGGAACAGTATTTCACCGATGCCGATAAAAACCGGAAGGACTGGCTGTTTCCGGATTTGGTTGCCATTGCCCGCGATTGGATAAACCAGAGCGTGGAACTCAAGGACAATACATTTCCACAATTGCTGCTTTGGTCGAGCAATCGGCGCGACGCGGCAGACCGCATCTACCATGCCGTCGTGCGGACCACCGCCGGCGAAAAGCAACTACTGCCCATTGCCAAGCCCTATGACCCGGTGGGTTCCACACGGTTTGTGCATTTCGATACCCGGCGGCCGGTCTATAAAACGCGCGCGGACAAGTGCCATATTTCGCATGTGGTTGCCGACACCGGATCGTGGGAGCAGAAAATGGCCGAAACATTGGAGAGCATGGATGAGGTTATATGCTATGTGAAAAATCAGCGGCTCGGCTTTGAGATACCCTACACCATAGATGGCGTACAGCGGCGTTATGAGCCTGACTTTATTGTGCGGCTGAACGATGGCCGCGGACCGGGCGATCCACTGAATTTAATTATTGAAGTGACCGGCGAACGCGATCGAGAAAAAGCAGCCAAAGTTTCTACGGCAAAGACCCTGTGGTTTCCAGCGGTTAATAACGCGGGTCAATGGGGCCGGTGGGCGTTTTTGGAGGCGGAGGATCCGTGGAAGGTGAAGGGGGAAATTCTAAAGTTGAGCGTGCCAACAGCACCACCGCTGCCGGCTTGATTATCGGGTGGAATAGTGAAAATTAATTGAGGTATTGGCATGGCTGAAATTGACCTATCGCAGGCTGAGGCGGATGACCTGATTGCAATGCCAAAGGTTCCAACCTCGGAGGAAACCTACAATTACCCTCTTGCAGGGAACCTTTCTATTCCGTTGGTTTCGGTAAATCGCCGGGAGAACTTTTATCTGGACATCTGGCGATCAGGAATTGTGCTGGCAAAGGGACGATACCAGAGCCGTGCCCGGAATGTTGTGATATTGCTACGGCTGGATTTCGGCGGCTCCCCCCATCGCAATCCCAATGGAACTGAATTGCCCTGCCCGCATCTGCACATTTACCGGGAGGGCTACGCCGATAAATGGGCTTATGCGGTGCCACAGAATATATTTGGTAACATAGAAGACGCATGGCAATCGCTGACGGATTTTATGGCATACTGCGGGCTGGTTAAAGAGCCGCGGATTAACAGAGGGCTGTATACATGATTGCAGGGGCTGACAACCTGATAGACCGGTATGTTGCGTGGTTGCGCGAAAAAACATCCCTACGCGCCGTCGAAAATGGCCACGTGGAAATCACCACACCCTATCTTGATCGGCACAACGACTACCTGCAAATTTACATGCGTGAAGAGGGTGAAAAAATTATCCTGTCAGACGATGGGAACACCATTGAAGATCTGATTCAATCAGGTTGCAGTCTAGAGAGTCCCAAGCGACAAAATCTGCTGAAGCAGACGCTTGCCGGGTTTGGCATTAAGGAGCGAAATAACTGCCTGGAAGTCCTGACGACGCGGGGAACATTTCCCATGCGGAAACACGATCTGGTGCAGGCGATGCTGGCAGTGAATGATTTATTCTGCCTTGCCATGCCGATGGTCCTGAGCCTATTTTTTGAGGACGTTATAGCCTGGATGGACTCCAAGAATATTCGCTACGTTACCGGCGCGAAATTCACCGGCAAGAGCGGGTTCGACCACCATTTTGATTTCGTCATTCCAAAATCAAAATCACGGCCGGAGCGGTTCGTTGAAACAGTCAATGCACCCTCACCCTCCAAAGCCAAATCACTAGCCTTTAAATGGGAAGATACGAAAGAGGCCCGTCCGGCCAAATCAGAGGTTTACGCGATTATAAACGATCAAGATGCAACCGTTTCTGAACCCGTACTTGAGGCGCTAAGACAATACGAAATAATCCCGGTTCGGTGGAGTTTGCGTTCTGCAGCGGTTGAAGACCTGGCTGCCTAAAGATTGAGAATGAGATGTCAACTGCATCCACAATCGAATGGACTCAATCCACCTGGAACCCTGTTACGGGCTGCACAAAAATCAGCCCGGGCTGCAAGCATTGCTATGCCGAACGCATGGCACTGCGACTGCAGGCCATGGGGCAGTCCAATTACACCGACGGCTTTAAGCTGACGCTGCAGCCACAGGCGGTGGATCTGCCCCTCCGTTGGAAAAAGCCGCAGCGCATATTCGTAAACTCCATGAGCGATCTGTTTCATAAAGATGTCCCGTTGGCCTTTATCCAGCAGGTGTTTGATGTCATGGGCCGGGCGCACTGGCACCAGTTCCAAATACTGACCAAACGGGCCGAGCGGCTTGCGGAGATTGCTTCGCAGTTGCCATGGAGGCCGAACATCTGGATGGGTGTAAGCGTGGAGCGGCAGGATTATACTTTTCGGATAGACCATCTGCGGCAGACGCCGGCGCAGGTAAAGTTTCTGTCGCTGGAGCCTCTGCTCGGGCCACTGCCGGGGCTGAATCTGGCGGGCATTGATTGGGCCATTGTAGGCGGCGAGTCGGGCCCCGGCGCCCGGCCTATGGATATTGCATGGGTGACGGACATCCGCGATCAATGCCATGCTGCCGGTGTGGCGTTCTTTTTCAAGCAATGGGGCGGGGTCAATAAGAAACGCACCGGGCGGGAATTGGAGGGGCGGACTTGGGATGAGATGCCGGAGCGTGCCACTCTGGAGGCTGGCGGCAGCAAACAAAAAATGCGTAGTTTCGAGCGAATAACTACACCCCGCAGCTTCCAAGTGTCCTCGGTCGGGTTAGGGCGCGGCTAATTTACGACCGCCTCTACGCCGCCTGCGAGCTCATCTTTACAACGAGACAACACAAATGTAACATCGCCCGTCGCCGAAACGCGTAACGACCTTATTGCGGAGCAATAGCGGCGGCTGGCTGAGATAAGGAGCACCAATGGCGTGCCCAGACATCGTTTGCCGATTACCGCTACCCCATGTAGCGCCCGATGGCGAAGAGAGATTCCGGGAGGTGATGTCTCCGTTGACGCGAGAGGGCATGACCGCCGTCCTGACCAAGGAGAGCCCTTACCCGGTTAGTGAGTCGTGGGCCGAACTTGCAATCAACGCGAGCGCTTTCGTCGGTGGCGTAGTGGCATGCCATTACATTGATACAATCCTCTGCGCCTTTGACGCAGCACTCAAAAAAGGCATATCCCGCGTGCTGGGCCTGTGTGTCAAGTCCGAGGGCGGGGGGGTGTACACGAAGGTTGACCTTGCCCGGCGGGAGGAAGCCCGGTCGAAAATTGTGGATGCCCTGTTCCAACTCCACGTCGCGGCAACCCTGCCGGAAAGTAATGTATACTGGTTGCGGGATGCCCGGATTGATGGTGACGGCACGATTAACTTTGACGTCTCCTGCTTCAGGCAAGGGGGTGCCTTCGGCGAGCGGCGTGCCGTCCGCAGTTCCGACCCCGATTACGCATTCTATAGGTGGGTTGTAACTGAAAAGCGGCCTGCGGTCCTGCTCTCGGCGAGCGGCCTCGCCGACCTACGGAGCTCTTTCTCGAAGAGGTCAGTTGACCCGGAGAGCCCAAAGCACGCACGCTCCGAAAGCTGTGGAAACGGATCAGTGACCAATGAAGATTGAAAGCATAACTGTCACGAACTTCGGGCCGTTTCTTGGCAACCACACCCTCCGCCTTGAGCCGGGCGTAACCGTTTTAACCGGCGCAAACGACACGGGCAAATCCAGCCTGATTGACGTCCTCGCCCTGGTGTGCTCCGGCAGCGGCGCCGGCAACCATCAAGTCAACGTTAACCGAGCGGGCACGCCGCACGGGAGCCTCAACGATTCTGGTATGTGCGTGGAGTTAACCGTGGAGGTTCTAGCCGAAGACAACCTTGCCGATCTTCCCGGGCTTCGACCTGCGGTAACAATAAATCCCGGTGATAGGCTAACCCTCGTGAGGGCGCTTGGGCCCAACCACCACCTGATGGCGTCGAGGCTAACGCAGGCTGGTGGTGTTAAGAGGGACATTAGTTTCGGCCCAATGAAGCCGTGGCGGGTCGTCCGCCTGCCCGGCCCGAACTTCCGCGCAACGGTTCCCTTGGCAAACGCGGCCGAACCTGAAGGCGCGCTGTTCCGGTGCTTGTTCGGGCAAAGCTTCGCCGAGCTACCTAAGCGCGTTGCCCCTAATTGGGTTGCTACCGTTCGCGGGAAGGAATCGAAGATCAATGAATGGCTTAGGGTGTTGCTTCCCGAGGCGGCACGATTAGAGGTTCACCTCACGCCGGAGGCGAATGGGCAGATTCACGTATCCCTCTTGGACACGTTTGATGCTGGTGTTTCGCTCGATCAACGGGGTGGCGGAATTCGGAAGACATTTGCGATCCTTGGCCCCTTGTTGGAGGCACAACTGGCGGGAACCCCCACCATCGTCTTGCTGGATGAACCAGAGACATCCCTCCACGCCGATGCGCAGCACCAACTCCGGGAATTTCTGGAGCGAATCGGCCACCAACCGCTGGTTCAGGTCGTCTACGCCACCCACTCGGCATCTATGATCAATAATATGCGCGAAGAGTCCGTACGCGTGCTGCGGCGGAAGAAGACGGAAGGCGGTGCTACCTCGTTCATCGAGGCGCTCGATGGCGATAGCCGCAACTTCGCGCCAGTCCGTTGCAGCCTCGGCATAACGCCATCGGACTCTCTGCTTTACGCAGATTTGACCTTCATTGTCGAAGGCAAAACCGAAGTCAGGTGCCTGCCGAGCCTGCTCCGACGTTTAGAGGAAGGTGACACGGAGGGATTCAAAGGCGTTAAGGAAGTGCTGAAAGGCGCGCACCTTTTCGATGGGGAGGGCGACTCGCTGGATTTCTCCGCCCGCTTCGCCGAATCCAATGGTTGCCGGGTGGTCGTGCTGCTAGACGGAGACAAACACCAACGCAAGGGGTTATCAAGGCTGCAAAGTGACCATCCGGAAATCCCAGTGATCAGACTGCAGAAAGGTTCCGATTTCGAATCCCTTATCGCAAGGGACGATTATTTTAAGGCCGTCGCCAGTGAACTGGCCGAGTCCGAGCCTCCGGATATTAACGCAGAATCCAAAGCGCTACAGATTGCCTTTGAGCAGTGGCTCTCCCAGCAGGAATGCCGGAGCGTTAAGGAAGCGGTCTTCGGAAAGCAGGTGCAGATTTGGCTCAATAGCCAAGGATATTTCCTGTCGAAGTACGCCATCATGGAGCGGGCGGTCGCGAGCCCCGATCTCAACCTCAAGGCCGTACGCCTGCCGGAGCTGGCGGCCCTGGTCGCTGCGGCGAAAAAGTCGCTTGGCATTGAATAGCTGGTCACAGGCCGCATCACGCTGCGACCGCAGAACACTTCGTCATTGCCAGCCGGAGATAAACCGGTGAAAATAGCGGCCCGAACACACAAGTGTATGGGTTAGCTATGGCTAAACGCAAAACATTCGCCGTGCCGGTCTCCTCTAATGCTGCGGCGCTAAATGCAGAAATAGAGAAAGATGTCCCTATGGAGAAGCCACAGCCGCTGGTACCCGCGTACTGTAGCACATGCCTTGGTGAGACGCGCCACCGCCTGATCGGCCGGTGCAGCAAGGCTGTTGACGGCGACGACGGCTGGTACGAGAGGACGATCTACGAATTGGTTCAATGCCTCGGCTGTGAGAACGCGTCGCTGAGGCGCACCTACCATGACGCCGCCGAACCCGCTGACCTGATCGAATATTTTCCACCGGCGGCCTCACGGCGTTTACCCGAGTGGATGGCACCCCGGAACTGGCCTCCTGCAGCCGTGCCATGGCCACAGATCGTCGGCGTCCTGCGGGAGGTCTACGCCGCCACATTTTCCGGCAATAATCGCGTGGCGCTTATGGGAACGCGAGCGGTCATAGATCTGGCGTTGACGGAACAACTAGGGGACATCGGCGGCCTGAACCAAAAGCTCAGGGAAGCGAAAAAAAGGGGGTGGATCGGCAACATTGACTATGATATCTTTAGAACTGTGATAGACGCGGGAGACGCAGCATCCCATCGGGCATACAACCCCGACGCAAAACAATTGAACCTTATCGTTGATACCGTCGAGCACCTTGTTGAATTACTATATGTGCTCCAGCCAGCCGCCAAGGAGATCGCCGCCGGTACGCCAAGTCGGCCCCCAAAGCAATCAAAGCAGTGACGCACAATTGCCAGCCGTCGCGTAATGCCTGACAATAGCGACCGGACATCCGACCACGGGAAAATTGTATGGCCAAAAAGAAGACATCCGGTTCATCAGCCACGCCTATCGCCTCTGTGCGACATAAGGATACGCGCAAGAATATTCCTACCGAGGAGTTGCGCGATTTTGTGGCGACGGACGAGCAGGCGCCCAAGGCGGTGCTGTATCCGCGTAATCCGGATTTGGACCCGCAACTGGTTTGGAAAGGCAAGGATGAGCAGGACGCCAAGCCTTTGGAAGTGCCGATTGTGCCCATTTACATTCAGGAGAAGATTCACCCGCAGGCGATTATTGAAGATTTCAGGCACAGCACTGCGGTTGAAAAAGAGGCCGACCCGCAGGCGAACCTGTTTGCCGATTTTAATGGCCTGCCGGCGGATTTTGACCAGAGGGTTGACTTTTACCACCACGACGGCCATTGGTCGAACCGGATGATTCTGGGCGATTCGCTGCTGGTGATGAGTTCGCTGGCGGAAAAGGAGGGCCTTAAGGGCAAGGTGCAGATGATTTATCTTGACCCGCCTTACGGAATTAAATTCGGCTCCAATTGGCAAGTTTCCACCCGCAAGCGGGATGTAAAGGATGGCAAAGCGGAGGACCTGACGCGCCAGCCGGAACAGATTAAAGCCTTTCGCGATACCTACGAATTGGGCATTCATTCCTACCTGGCCTACCTACGCGACCGGTTGGCGGTGGCACGCGAACTGCTGACCGAAAGCGGCAGCATTTTTGTGCAGATCGGCGATGAGAATGTGCATCTGGTTCGGAGCTTATTGGATGAGGTTTTCGGGGCGGAGAACCACCTGACCACCATCAGGTTCATGAAAACCTCTGGCTTCTCATCGGGCTTCCTTGATAGCGTTTGCGACCACCTCATTTGGTATGCGAGATCTCGAGAACAAGCGAAATACCGCCAATTGTTTTCCGACAAGGATATCGGTGGCCAGCGGGCCGGTAACTATTCACGCTTGTTGTTGCCGACGGGGCTGGTTAGGGCAATTACGAGAGAAGAGCGAGAAAGCCCCCAAAATATTCCCGCAGGATCTCGGCCGTTTGCGGTGGGCGATATGACCTCACAGGGAGCGGTTGCCGGAGGACAGCCATTTACCTACGAAGGGTTCGTTTACCAGCCAGGCCTGAACGCCCACTGGAAGGCAAAATGGCCAGAGGGAATTGCCCGGCTTGCTTCCGCAGGACGTGTGGCGAAGCGCGAGCAAGGTGGCCTGGCGTATGTACGATTTATTGAGGATTTTCCGGCGGCGCCGCTGAACAACATTTGGACCGACACAAGCAGCAGTTTCAGTGAGCGTTCTTATGTGGTCCAAACAACGCCAACCGTCGTTGAACGGTGCCTACTTATGACCACCGACCCCGGCGATCTTGTGCTTGATCCCACCTGCGGCAGCGGCACCACGGCCTATGTAGCCGAGCAATGGGGCCGGCGATGGATCACCACCGACACCAGCCGGGTAGCATTAGCCTTGGCGCGCACGCGCATTATGGCGGCACGGTATCCGTATTATATTCTTGCCGATTCACCGGAGGGCATTGCCAAAGAGGCGGAAGTTGCCGGCAAGTTTGCGCCCGTGCCACTGCCCAAAACCGAGGGGGACCCGCGCAAGGGTTTTGTGTATAAACGAGTGCCGCACGTTACGCTCAAGGCCATTGCCAACAATGAAGAAATTGATGTGATCCATGCCCGATGGCAGCAACAATTAGAGCCACTGCGGGCGAAGCTCAACGGCCTGCTGAAACAAAAATGGGAGGAATGGGAGGTTCCAAGAGCCACGGACGATAAGTGGCCTGCGGAGGCCAAAACTATTCATGGCCAATATTGGGACGGCCGGCGCGAACGGCAGAAAGAAATTGATGCTTCAATAGCCCGCAAGGCGGAGATGGAAACGCTTTACGATCAGCCTTATGAGGAGAATAAAAAAGTGCGGGTGAGCGGGCCGTTCACTGTGGAAAGCCTTTCGCCGCATCGCACGCTCAGCGTGACAGAAAAGGTAAAGCGGGCGAATGTGCCGGACGACAATAACCGCGTGGTAAAAGTTTATGGCACCAACGATTTTGGCCAAATGATCTTGGATAATTTACGGGCCGCCGGCGTACAGAATACGCGCAAGGCGGAGCGGCTTAAGTTTGATTCGATTGCGCCCTATGCCGGCCAATGGGTGCACGGCGAAGGCAAGTACACCGATGCCGACGGCAAACAGAAGCGGGCGGCGATATGCATCGGGCCGGAGCATGGCACGGTAGGTCCGGAGCTTATAAAAGAAGCCGCCAAAGAGGCGGTGCAGGGAGTGGGGTTTGATTTGCTGATTGTGTGCGGCTTCGCCTTTGACCCGCATGTGAGCGAAGAATCGAAGCGTTATGGCAAACTGGTGGTGCTGCCCACGCGAATCAATCCGGACCTTGCCATGGGCGAATTGCTCAAAAAAACCGGTGCGGGCAATTTGTTTATGGTTTTTGGCGAGCCGGATATTATGGTGGCCAGTGAAGAGTGGTTGGTGGATAGTTCCGGAAAAAGGGTTGCTCCCCATGAAATCTTTAAGCTCATATCGGGACTTGATGGTCTGGCAGAAATCAATCGCCTTAGCTCTGAAGATTTACGAGATTACGCGGAATTATCCGTCCGAAGAGAGATTTGGGACCACATCGCAAATGCGGCGGGCGGCAACCTCAATTCCGGCCAACATCGCGGAGGGACAGGCCCGTCGGAGCACGGGGGAGTTTCTTCACTCGCTTGGCATTGCGCGGGGGTCGCTGGCGGAGCTGGAAACGTTTTTGATTTTATCCGAACGATTAGGGCATCTGCGCAGCCCGGAGTCCGAAAATTTGCCGAAGGATTGCGCCGAGATAAGCAAGATGCTAAACGCCCTGATCAAATCACTATCCACCCGCCACTAACCACTCGCCACTGCGTGCAAGTCTCTATCCACGGCCTTGATGTATACGACCCGACCACCGGCGAAATACGCGCCAGCACCACCGATGACATTGCCTGCTGGTTTATAGACACCGATTACAATGGGGAGAGCTTTTTTGTGCGGCATGCCTATTTTACCGGAGCGGGTGAACCGTATGAGAAGCTTAAGCGGGCTTTGCGAGCCGAAATTGATGAGGCGGCATGGTCGGCCCTTTACTCAACCGTGAGCCGGCCTTTTGATAAGCCCGCCACGGGTAAAATTGCCATCAAGGTTATTAACCATTATGGCGATGAAGTGCTGAAGGTTTGCCGGGTGTGACAGGCATTTCTGGCGTCGCTGCGTATAAGGGCGTGTGGGTGATGATTTCACGGTTCCTTTTTCTGTCGCTGAGGTTCCGCCCAGCCGGCGCTATGCGCCGCCAAAAAGATCGTGCGGGGTCAAGTAGCCCTTTTCTTCAAAGTGTTTAAGAGCGGTGGGCACATCACGAAAAACGGCGGTGGCCGTCTGCGTGATAAACGGGCTGGGATTGGCTTTGGGTCGCCATATCACATACGCCTCGCGGGCGTGGTCGTAGGCGTGCTGCAGTTCGCGCTCCACCCCGCTGGAAAGCCCCGGCTTGCCGCCGGGCAATTCCGGAATATACGAAACAATAAAATCGCTCTGGCGCACCATCATAAAATCGCGCGCGTAAATCTGGCCGTCAATGTCCGGGCCGATGGCAAGAATATCGCTGACATTGAGGCGCACCGTTGTGCCGCCGGCCGGGGTTGTAATACATGTTTCGCCGTTGCGGGCGATTTCGACGGCGCGGTCGTGCAGGGCCTTTTCATCAACATCGCCGGGGTCGAACGTGATGAAATGGCTTCGCAGTGCCTGGCGGAAGGCGTCAATTTCGGCCAGTATGGCCGGCAGGTCCATCACATGGCTCATGGGAAAGCTGGGATAGACCTTTCGCATACCGGGCCGCAGCAGCAGGCCAAAAACGGCGTCCACGGTGGGTTGCCGCCGGCCGCGGGCCAGCACATAAAACTGTCCCGGGTGGGCCGCGTTGGCCCGGGCGAGAATTTCCGTGGCGAGAATTTCTTCCTCGCGCCACACCATCAGATCTTTAAGGGTATGGTCGGTGCCATGCTCGAGCAGCAGCCTCTGATGAATAGATTCGACGTTGTCCAGGAGCGTGACGTATAGGTCGGCCTGCAGTTCGCGCAACTGGTCAAAATCGAATGCGGCAAAAAGCCCGTGCTTCCAGCGAAAGGTAGCATGCGAATTAACAATGACGTTTTTGTGCTTGGGCGCTTCGCGCAAAATATCGCGGAACACCGCCCGCCGCAGGCTGCCGAGGCGTGAGAGGGGCAAATCTAAAATTCGGCCGGGCTTAACGTCGGGCGCTTCGCGGTACATCATGTCGCCTACATGAAACACCTTGACGGCCTCACCACGCGCTTTGGCAAGGGCCTCAAATTCGGCAAGGTATTGACGTTTGTCCAGCCCAATCTGGCCGGTCAGCAGCATGCGCATTAAGGAACTCCAAGGCGATTGCTCCGGGCAATCGGCATGTGGCTTATTGTAGGGCGTGCGCGCACAATCGGACAGTGGCCGGGCAGGCTCGCAGTCAATTGCGCTGGCAGGCGCCATCGGGCGCGCAGCGGCCCGTAAGCCGCCAGCGATTGCGGGCAAAGAGGCGGTAGGCCACGCTTGCCATGGCGCGAATGGGCCGGATGTTTAGAAGGCGGCGAAGCAGCCTCCGGCCAAGACTTGGCGGCAGGGCGGCCCAGATGGCCTCAAAGGCGTCGAGTTCGGTGTATACTTGACCGGCGGCGTCTTGGGCGTGCATGACGGCGTGCACGCGCGCGGTATCGAGGCCATAGCGCTGGGCGACAAAATCAGGACCCATAATATCTATGCATTGCAGGTGCTGGGCGCTGTCTATGCGGTGATAGTAAGCGATTTCGCGGCGGCATAGGGGGCATTGGCCATCAAAAAAGACCTTCAGCGGCATTTGGGGTCGAATATTCATGGCTTTTACAGTAGATTTTTCAAGGGTAAAAAGCAAGGCCGATTCCGCAACTTTGTTGGAAAGGTTTGCCACAACGGCGGAAACTTGTCGGAAGCGAGCCTGCGGCTGTGCCCAAAAGCGATTTTTGCTTTGCCGGGCGAACTGCCAAAGCCGCCGGGCGTATGAAGGGTGGGCCTGATGGCCACGGACGAACAACTGCTGGCCGCTTATCTTAAGGGCGATGAATCTGCTCTGTCGGAGCTGGTGTCGCGCTATCAGCAGGAATTGTTTTCGTTTCTGCAGCGGTTTGTCAACGATGCAGCCGTCGCGGACGATCTATTTCAGGAAACGTTTGTTCAGGTTTTTCGCCATGCAGCGAGTTTTGACCTTAAGCGAAAGTTCAGGCCTTGGCTCTTTACCATTGCGGCCAACCGGGCACGCGACTATTTGCGCCTGACAATGCGGCAGCCAACGGTTTCGCTGGATGGCGGCGGCAGCAGCGACGGCGAAGGCGGCACCTTGGCGGACCGGCTTAAGTCCGACGAGCCGACGCCGCTGGATAATGCCCAGCTTGGGGAAGATGCGCGGCGGGTACGCGAGGTTATAGACAGACTCTCGCCGATTTACCGGGAGGTGCTGCTTTTGAGTTATTTTAACCGTTTCGCGTACCAGGAAATTGCCGAGATGCTGCATCTGCCAATTGGCACGGTTAAAAGCAGGCTCCATGGGGCGCTGGTGGCATTTGAGCGTTTATGGGGTCAGCGGTTGGAGCATTCCGAAAAATGAACCGCCCCGAGCAGGCAGCGTATGTTGCATGAGATGCTCTATGGCCATGAACAAGAAATAGTATAGAGGCAAAGTAGCACCCATGACCCAGCAGTTCCCCGACAAGTTCAGCGAAGGTGACGCAAAGGCTGCGCCTCAAACATCTTCTTCATCTGCGGGCTTGCCCGGCTTGGATGCACCAGCCGACGTGTCGGCCCTGCCGGTGGCTCGCCAGGCGGTGGTGGATCGCCTGCTTGAGCACGGACGTCATTTTGAAAAGCCCACCATAGCCGCCGGTGAGAACCCCGCCGACTTTGCCGCGGTGCAGCAACTAATGGCGGCGCTGTCGCAGCTTGCCGAGCCAGTGGCGCCGGCCGACTTGGCGGCGCGAACGGTAGCGGCTGTAAAGGCGATGCAGCGGCCGGGCACGTTTGCCGGGTTGCCGCCGGAGGCGGAGCCAACTGCGGTTGGCGGCGGATGGCGCATCAACTGGATGGATCATAAATTCAACATTGCGGCGCTGCTGGTGGCCTCGGCTGTGCTTGTGGTGCTGGTGGTGGGCAAGCTTAGCGCGGTGCGCTTTACCGAGCAGGTGACAGCCTGTGCCGGCAACCTGCAATCGCTTGCCGGCGCGTTTGCGGCTTATGCGGCCAACAACAACAATCTGTTGCCCAGCGTGGCAACCGCGGCAGATCGCAATTGGCTGCCTCCCTCGGAGCGTCCAACCAGCGTGGTTGGCGGCGGCTCCATCAGTAACATCAGTAACTTAGCTCCTATGATGGGCGAGGCGCGGTACGCCTCCTGGAATATGCTCGCCCATGATGCCACCGGCCCGGCCAGCGCCGCGGTGGGTGCCGGCGCACCGCCAATTTCGCTGGTTCGCTACAGCTATCTCGACCAGCTTTCGCGCTATCATCATCATTACAATGGCTCGGGCGAAATAGCCGTGCTCGCCGACCGCAATCCGCTGTTTGTCACAAGCTCGCCGGACACCGGTGAGGCCAATTCGCCCAATCATGCCGGGCAGGGGCAGAATGTGTTATTTGACGATGGTTCAGTGCGCTGGTCAAAGTCGCCGGATGTTGGCCCCCGGCACGACAACATCTGGACCATTGGCTCGGCGCGACGTGTGACCTATACCGGGCTGGAAGAGCCGGGAAATCCCGATGACATCATCCTGGTACCGTAACGGTAGCCACGTGGGGGCCGCAGTGTTTAGACCCTCAGACGCACCCCAAGGGGTGATGCACTCTCCTTAAAAGCCCGGCATGTGGATGGACTCCGCCTGCCGGGCTAATTTTTTGACGATTGATGGCCTTGGGGCCGGCGGATGAGACTGGTAAGTACCTTGGCGACGGCACACAGCCAGCCCCGTTGAGCAGGCGCGGCCGGCTCAAATAACAACGTCCGAGGAGCCTCGGCAGAATTAATCTACCGGTGTGAGGACAAATTGCTTGATACTCATGGCATAGATTCCTCTGCCGACGGAACCTTTGGCTTTGTCAAAGGTCAGAATGTTTTTACCTGCGGAAAGAGTTATTTCAACAGGCTTTGTCTGCTGCCAGAGGCCATTGGTCCAAGGCACCGTAATCGTTGCCGAGGCTGAGCCATCGTTCGCTTTCAGGCTGAGGTCCTGGGTGGGTTTAATGGAATCAACCGTTGCCACGACGGCATACTTACCGGGCCGAGGGACCTCGATGACGTACTGAAATGGCAGGCGTTGTTTATTGGCCGGCTGGTTATAGTGATAATAGACCTGCAAACCGCCGGAAAAGCTCCTGCTCGTGGAGATGCCAGCGGGGTGGCCCGCATAAGCCGCTGCGGGAATGGTAATGATGCCCCGGGCATCGGTCATGCAATGGGTGGCCGAATAAGAGACTGTCGCAGCTAGAAGCTTTTGGGTCTGCGTCGGGCCATATCGCTTGGCGAGCTGTGCCTCGGAGGGGGCCTTGGCAGGCGTGCCGGAGGCCGTGATGGCCCACTCGAGACTTTCAGCCACGGCATACCAGAAGCCTCCCGTGCCCGGTGCGAGGCTGGGTGGTTGCTGTCCCAAAACCGCCGCAACCCATCTGGCTCGCAACACCTGATTAAAACGGTGTGGAAACCTTCGAGCCTGTGTTTCAAGGTAAAAATCATCTCCGCGGCGGTGTTCGTACCAGCACCAAGTCCAGCCGGCGCTAAAATTGGTTACCCAGCCATTGGGCGTCCAGTGGCTCAAGGCGGAATGGCCGGATTGCAGCACGCCCCACGTGGGTATGCCGAAGGCGACCTCGGCCAATCGCCCCATCCAGGCTCTTGGGCCGCATTCGCCGCCGCTGGCCAGCATTTGGGCCATCCTGCCGCCGGGTACAAGTCTCATGTACAGATGATTGTAGCCAACATCGGTATGCACGATGGAGAGGTATCGTTCTTTATAGTTAGCGATGAACATCTCGGCCGGCTGATAATTACGCAGGACCGTGCGACACCAGTTGAGTTCGCGGTTGGTCCATGGATCCTGAATCAGATGGCGGCAGTCCCATGTCGTCAGCAGCGGAAATGATGGATCTAATTCCCCATTCAGATAGGCCTTTTGATAATTTAAGAATCGTGCGACTGGGTCAAAATGCCAAACGGGTAGCGGGTGTGGCAGCGGCTGGTGCAGATGCATGCCAAGAGACAAGATGAGCAGGTTTCGCAGGCCGGGTGCATGGTGTCGTGGCTGCTGCTGGAGCGCAATTCCTAAAGCCAGCCGCTGAAGGACTCCGCTGGAGGCGTGCGGCGCGGCCTTCTGAATAGCCGTATATATTTGCATCGTAAGGCCATAATTGCCGTGTTTAGCGCCGCCGGCCCGCTGCATCTGCAGCATCAACTCATGGTCGTTAAGAAGTCGTCGAATAAGCGCTTCATTGGCTGGGGACTGCTGGCCAAACGCGGCAAGCCCTGCGGGAGTGGCCTTGGCGATTACAGAGCCCTTTACCAGCGCGGCCTCGAGGTTATCGCCAGCCAGGAAGCCATGAATACGACGGAGAACAGGGAGTGCGGCCGCCTGGCAACGGTCTAATGCCTCGGCATAAGACATCTTGCCGTGACGACCTTCGCGGCTGCGAGCCGCCATGGCGAGCGATTCTCCTTTGTGCATCGCAAATGTTTTGTTAAGACGGTACGGCTTGCAAGCTGTTTCGGCGCGATATGCTTTCATAAATGCGGCTTTTGCAGCGGGGTCAATTTCAGGCAACGCTTGGCTGATGGCCGCACGGATTTGTGCGAGCATGCCGGCATACTCGGCCTGGAGCTTTTGGCCGTGCGTGGTCAGCGTCGCCCCAGAACGATCTGTTGTACGGGCATGCACCGGCGCCATTAAAGCCGTCAGTGTTCCCAGAAGTAAGGTCGCGCAAATGCCAATCCGTAGTTTCATAAAGGCGGGCTCACTTTTGTAGGCAAGGTCCTTTGTTGCTGGTGTGATAACAGCACCATTTTTACAACATCTAAACGTTAAAGTGTACCTGGTTTATAAGCGATGGTCAAGTAAGTTGCGTTCTAAAACAATTATCTGTCCTAATTTTTAAGCGTTACTCGGTATGTGTTGTTGTCGCATGCGGAGGTGAGGCATTTGGGCCAACGCCGTGTGATTGAAGGAACCAAAAACTGCAACAGCGGGGCAGAAAGCAACTATAAATTGAAGGCTCAGCGCTGTACGTTCAGATCCGGACGACCCATTCACAGGTAAACATTATTCGCGGAGGCTTGAACCTACGATACTACCCTGTCATTTGTGTTAGGTATTTGTTTGGTATATAACGCTTGCAACATCGCTGCGTTTGAGGAGAGTTTTCATGACATCGCTCTGTATAGTTGCACCCGCGGCAGACAAACTTCCGCCGGGGCAGGTGCGTAACGGGGCTGGGAGCATACCCGGTGAACTGCCGCAACTGCTGGCATTTATTCAGATTCGCCGACAGTTACCGGTTGCCGGCTGGTGCCCATTGCCTGGCGTAGCTCCGAGCCAGCAGAACGATAGCAGCGAGATAAGCCGAGCCGCTTTTTGTGGAGGCGGCCGCGAACGCCGCGAACAAATTACCGAAGCCTATCGGCCGTTGGTGTATGGCGTTGCCGCTGCGGCTTATCGCCGTAGCGGTGGCCGTGGCGGCCTGTCGCTGGAAGACCTGCGGCAGGAAGGCTTTATTGGCCTGTTGGCCGCAATCGAGCGGTTTGACGCGTCCGCGGGTGTAAGTTTTGCCGCCTACGCGCGCCGCCGCATTTTGGGGGCCATTCTCGATGCTCTTCGCCAATGGCACAAACAGCAGAGGGCCGCGGCTATTGAACTGGCGGCTCGCATACGGCACACCGCAGCCCACAACACTGCCGTGGACGCGGTTGAACTTGCCGACCTGCTGGATACCGTTGCGCGCGGTCTTGGGCCGCGATACGGTTTACTGTTGCGTTTGCGGCTGGTGCAGCATTTAACCGCGCAGCAGTCCGCCGTCGCGCTGGGCTTGCACGTCTCGCGTGTGCATCAGATGCAGCGTGAACTGCTGGTGCGGCTTAAGCAACACAGCGCAATCGCCGAGCGGTAGGTGCAATATACCCGTCAAAGCAAGCGGTCGCGTTTCGCCAAGCACGCGATTTAAGCAAGCGATTTCTATCAGCCATTGTTCCATGCGCCATGTTTTTCGTTTCATATTTTTGGAGACCCTGTATGAATCAACCCGTTGAGAACAATCAGAAACCGCAGGAAAACAGCCCTATCGGCGATCTGTTATCGCGGCAGGAATTTAATCGGCTGTTTGATGATATTGCCGGCAACTGGCACGCAATATTTTTGTATTTGCGCCGGCGCGCGCAAGGCGTTGCATCAGGCATTCGCTTTCCACGCGAAATAGACCGCGAAGACATCATCAGCGAGGCCGTCGTCCATGCCATGCAGCGTGTGGACCGCTACGACCCCAAGCGCAACCTTGCGGCACAGTATTTTTCGCAGCTTATGGCCCGCCACATGCTGCGCCTCATAGACCGTCGCCCGCGTGAACTGCTGGAAAGTCAGCACACGCCCCGGCACCGTGAGCGGCAAAATACCGAATCACTGCTCGAACAAAAGGGTCGCCAGCTTGAAGCACGGCATTTTTCGCAGTACGTCCGGTTTAATTCGCGCCTCGGAACCGGTAAAGACGCCAGCCGCGTGCGGCAGCTTATAGATCGCTCGCTGCGGCGGTCGCTGGGCGCGGTTGCCGCAGCGCAGGAGCCGATGGACCGCATTCGCGCCCAGGCGGCCATTGATGTATTGCAGGAACTGCGTAAAGCGCTGTTGGGTCGCTACAGCCGGGTGTGTGCCGACCATGCCCGCTATACGCCAAGCCGGCGAATCAATCGCACGGAGAGTCCCGCCACAGAAGCTTTGGATGCGGATGAGGCAACTTCCTGAATCAAATTCCGCACAAGGTCGGCTATACTGGTTATGAAGACACGTAGAGCCATGAGCAACAATAGTATGTATGCAAAATATCGGAGTAAACATCCGCAACTTGGATCGCCGGCATTGCGCCTCGTGTCGCATAATCTATATAGATTATCATATTAAAGTTAACCTTTCTCCGTTATGCTAGAGAATAAAGCCCTCGCGTGGTGGGCGGTTCGACAGGTTGTGCCTTGGCAGGAGTGCTGATCTTATGGCGTCATTATCACGTCGCAGCTTTGTTCGCATGATGGGTATGTCCGGCTTTGGCATTGTGCTCGCAAGCGCACCGGGGGCCAATGGCAAGATGCGTGAATTGTCAGCCGCTGCTGTTGCAAGCCCATCGAACGTGGATGAATTAGCCAAAACTTTTGCTTCGCCGCCCGATTCAGCCCGTCCATGGGTCTACTGGTTTTGGCTGGATGGCAACATCACCCGTGAAGGCATTACCGCAGATCTGGAGGCGATGAAGGCCGCCGGCATTGGCGGAGTGCTTATCATGGAAGTGTCGCAGGGGACGCCGCCGGGGCCGGTACGTTTTGGCTCTCCGGAATGGCGGGACATGTTTGACTTTATGTGTCACGAGGCCGCTCGGCTGGGGCTGCAGGTCAACATGAACAACGACGCGGGCTGGTGCGGCAGCGGCGGTCCGTGGATTACCCCCGAACTTTCCATGCAGGTGCTCGTATGGACGAGCACGCAGGCAGTGGGGGGCAAGCAACTCGACATCCTGCTGCCGCAGCCGGCGGCAAATGTCGGGTATTATCAAGACGCCATGGTGCTGGCGTATCCGACGCCGGCTCAACGGCAGCCCAGCGCCCTTGTCAACTTGAATGCCCTTAGCGAGAGGGGCGTAAGTGACAACCTGCCCACCAGCGCCCACTGGCCCGAGGTGCCGCCGGGCGCTGTGGCCAAGTCCGCGGCGGTGATCAATATAAGCGGCAACATGAATCATTACGGGCGGTTGCTATGGAATGCGCCGGCCGGCAACTGGACCATTCTGCGGCTGGGCCACACGACCACCAACGTGGACAATCACCCGGCACCTGTCGGTGGCCTCGGGCTGGAAAGCGATAAACTCTCCAAACGCGCCACACTGTACCAGTTTGAGATGCTGATGGGCAGGCTTATTGACAAGATCGGCCCACTGGCCGGCGGCACGCTGGTTTCCACTCATATAGATAGCTGGGAGACTGGATCGCAAAACTGGACGCGCGATTTTCCGGCACAATTCAAGCGGCTCCGCGGCTACGACATAACGCCTTATCTGCCCGCCATGACCGGTCAGGTGATTGACTCCATGGAGGTTACTCAAAGGTTTCTCTGGGATGTGCGAAAAACCATCTCGCAGCTTCTTATTGAAAACTATTCCACCGCCATGCGCGATGCGGCCGCCAAATACGGTCTGCGGCTTTCGATCGAGGGGTATTTCGGCGTGCCCACCGATGAAATGCACTATGGCGGTTCGGCCGTCGAGCCTATGAGTGAGCTTTGGGCCTGGCCGCGCTATGGTGCGAGTACTTCTGTCACGGAAATGACCTCGGCTGCCCATGTCTACGGCCACAACATCATCGGCCAAGAAACGTTTACCTCGAATGCTGGGGAGCGCTGGCAAGGCCATCCGGCCGTCGTTAAAGATATCGGCGATTGGGCCTTTGCCCAGGGTGTTAATCGCTTTGTCGTGCATCGCTACGCCATGCAACCCTTTAACAATATTGCGCCGGGCGTTTCGATGGGGCCATGGGGGCTTCATTACGAACGCACGCAAACCTGGTGGCGCCAATCGCTCGCCTGGCATTCGTATCTGGCACGCTGCCAGCACCTGCTGCGCCAAGGGCATTGGGTTGCCGATGTACTTTACCTGCAGCCTGAAGGGGCGCCCTCAGGCGTGCCGGCTCTGCCGGGCGCCGGCAACCTGCTCGAGCACACAAAGTTTAAATGCGATGGTTGCCCGGCCGATGTCGTCCTGCATCGCCTTAGCGTCAAAAATGGTATGCTTGTCCTGCCCGAAGGCATCCGCTACAAGCTGCTCGTTATTGTAGATACGCCCACCATGACGCCCGAACTGCTTGCCCGCATTAAGGAGTTGGCCGATGCAGGGGCTAAAATCCTTGGCTCAAAGCCGCTTTGTTCTCCCAGCCTTACCAACTACCCGCACTGCGATGCGCAGGTAAAGCAAATGGCCGACGAACTGTGGTCCAGCGGAAAAATCATGAGCGGAAAAACGGTGGATGAAGCGCTCGCAGCCATTGATTATGTGCCGGATTTTACAGCCGACACTCCGCTGGCCTTTGCCCACCGCCGTACGCCCGACGCCGAAATCTACTTCGTAGCCAATCAGCAGGAGCGTGCGGTTGACGCTACCTGCGACTTCCGCGCAACCGGTGCGCCGGAGTTGTGGGACCCGCAAACCGGCGAAATGGCACCGGCCGCATGTTGGCAAGCCCATAAAGACCGCACGCAGGTGCTGCTGCAGCTTGGTTGGAAGCAGTCGCTGTTTGTGGTGTTCAGACATGGCAAACCGGCGAAAGGGTCATTCGTTCCAGTAACAGCCGCCTGGCGAAACAATAAGCCGCTTGCGACGCCTGCGGGCATACCGCTTGGCCGCGTGGTTAAGGCAACCTATGGGCCAGCTGGCGACGCCGCCCGCACACGCGATGTGACGGCTGTGGTCGCGGGGATTCTGGCCAAAAAGGAGTTCTCCTTCCCGGTGGTAAAAATCGCCGCCCTTGCCGGCGACCCCGCCTTCGGCGTTGTGAAAACGCTACGTGTTATGTACCGCGTTGGCAGTCATACCTACACGCTTACGGCACGCGACGGCGCCCTATTCTCCTTTGTGCTGCCTGACGGGCAAGACCCGCTGCGCCTGATGGCGGGCGCACAGGGCAACATCTTTGCCGACATCGCCGCGCCCGGGCGGTACCAATTCAAAACCGCTGCCGGTAAAACGCACAGCCTCGTTGTGGCGGAGCTGCCTGAGCCGACGGCATTGGCGGCTCCATGGGATGTAGCGTTTCCGCCCAATTTGGGCGCGCCGGCGCACATTCATCTCAAGAAGCTTATATCGCTGGCCGAGCACCCCAGTGAGGGCGTCAAGTATTTTTCGGGTACCGCAAGCTATTCCACCACCTTTGAGCATTCCGGGCCGCAAACTAAAAATGACCGCAGCATTCTAGATTTGGGCGACGTTGCGGTTATGGCCCAGGTGACGCTCAACGGTCACGCGTACGACTTGTTGTGGAAACCACCGTTTGAGCTGGATATAACCGAATCGCTCCGCGCCGGCGAAAACCATTTGCAGGTGGCTGTAACCAACCTTTGGATAAACCGCCTCATTGGTGATGCCCATTTGCCGCAAGATGCTCAGCGCAACGGCAACGGCTCGCTGGCGGCATGGCCCGCATGGGTGCTGGAAGGCAAACGCAGCCCCACCGGCCGCATCAGCTTTACCACGTGGGAACTGTGGCACAAGACAGATCCGCTTGTGCCATCAGGCCTCATTGGTCCGGTGCGACTCAAGCATGTGAAGCGGCTACGGGTTGTATAAGTTTGTTGAGAGCCTATCTGAGCAGTGGCTGCGGGGCGGTGCGCCTTTTTGCGTCTCACGGCGGCGCGGCTCCTCGACGCATCGTATGCGCCCGATGCGGCCTCGTCGCCGCTTGCTATTGGACGCAGACAATTATCTCAGTACATAATCTGCAAGGCCGTTGAACTGTTACAAAGAGTCGGTTGTTCGGTGGTTACAATTTTTGAAGGTGTAACTACGTTTTACGCCGTCAACGCGGGTAACCCTAAGCTTTCTGATAAAAGCGCCAACGGAAGTTACTTCCATGGGTCGAAATTGGCGGTATTTTCGGATGCTAACCGGGTTATGTAACCCACATGACCGTCTACATACGCGACATTGCCACGGTTGTTAGGGTTGAGACTATAGGTATTGACTGTGCCATTGGATTCAAGGCCAACATCGTGCCGCACTCCTACTGTATCGCTCAAATTTCCTGGGTAAAAAGCTCCATCATTAAGTTGGTAGTTGGATTGGTCTATAAGCATAATGCAACTGCTGGGGCTTTTAACTGCCGACATTGCCAGCGTGCCGACATAGGAGTTGGGCTTAAAGTTTGGGTAGGCCGAGCTTGCCGTTCCCGGTGCCACGTTGTTGATGGTGAGGTCCGCTATGAGTTGATTTTGCGCCGTTGCGTTACCCGGATCACCCAGCCATGCATTCATAGAATAGCTGTAGGGATAGGCTCGAGTGGGAGCGGCGACATCGGCTGGGCAAACGAGGACGGCTGTGTTCAGGTTGGCGCCCGGCGCCTGACCCAGGTAAGGCGCGATGCGCGAAGCGTTAAGCGGGCGGCTGCCTGCGTTCTGCCAATAAATCCAATCAGCCGCCTGCGGGTTCCCCCCATCGCCCGCTGCCGGGAAGTAACCTTTGTTGTTGCTGGTATACGAAATAAACGCTTGCGAAAGCGTGCGCATATTGGCTTGGCAGGCCACACGGTTGGCTTCGTTTTCCGCTGAGTTAAGCGCTGGTAAGAGCAATGCGATGAGGATGGCGATAATAGTAATAACCACCAGCAACTCAACAAGCGTGAAGCCCCTGGCCTTGCCTGGTTTCATGCTAACCGTCGTTGATACCATTTTATTTCCTCTGTGGCCCAAGCTCTCGCGCCTGGCATCTACCGTGCCTGCTCATTTTTAGTATACGCATAACCGGCGTAAAGCCAACAAAAATTCGCTTGCTTTTCCGCCAGCACGGCAGGCGACAAGCAATAAACCGGGCTAAGCAACCACTGAGGGTCGCTTCGGCATCTGCATTGATGCATGCTATACCCCGACCTCATGTATTCGCTTTTACGAACATAAAAATACTCCGCCGTGCTTTCGTGCGGTGGCAATGCCCTATAATATACAAGTTGGTGGTTGGGGATGAGGTGGTTCGGAGGCTGCCATCGTTAGTTGTAGCGAGCTATAACACGTTACTTCCGAAAAAAACGGCGATTGGATTCAATTGACCCAGCCGCTATCCACCGATATATAGAGCGGCGGCTTCGCGTGAGTGCCGCCCAGGCCCAGTGTAAACCGCCTGAACCATAAACCATCGGGCTGGCGGTCACCATTGAGGAACTCCATGCGCAATAAACTTATTTCCTTACGACAAAGTTTGTTATTTGCCGCCGCCTCTGCCGCCCTGTTGCTCGGCGTGCACCGTCTTGCCGCGCAGAGCGCCGGCCGCGATGCCCAACGCCTGCTGGCCGACCAACTGGTGGACGATGCCCGACAGGCCGCCCACAACACGCAAATACCTACCACGCTGGCGGCCCGGGAGGCTATGGCACTGTTGAACCAGGCGTATGCGCTGGCGCCAAACTCACCGACGATTTTGCGCCTGCGCGCCGAAGCTGCCGCTGCGCTCAACAAAACCACCACGTTGCGTCAAAGCCTGTTGCAACTCGTCAAAATCAGACCACACGACATCAGCGCCCAGGTGCAATTTTTAGATGCGCTGGCGCAAAGCGCTCAAACCGTTCGCGGCAAAATTAACATTTATCTTGCCGCGCTCAAACAGCCGGACCTCGACGCACAAGTCGCCTCGGCCATGGCGCTGCGGGTGGGTCGCCTGCTTGAGGCGCAATCGCGCCATCAGCTGGCACTTAAAATGTTTGAGGAGGCAGTGACGCTCAATTCGGCCAATCTTGCGGCACTGCAGGAGGTTGCCGCCATTTTGCAGCAGCGCCATGCGGCGAGCGCGAAGCAAGTCGCCGCCTGCATTGCGGTGCTGCATGCCGACCCGTATCAACCCGCCGCTCTAGCGGCCGTGGGCAATATTCTCGCCTCGGCCAACGACTATCATCACGCCGCCGCGTGGCTTAACAGCGCCATCAACCAGTATCAACAGGTGGGCGCACCCGTGCCGCCGGAACTGATGGTGCAACTGGCGCAGGATTGGGCCATCGCCGGTGATGAACCGGAATTTGACGCGTTTATGCGTGAGCTTATCGCGGGCAAACACCCCGCGACCGCTCTTTTAATGCTGGACCTTACCGCCCGCAGCGAAGGCCTGCCAATAAACGGCCCACGCAGCAACGCCATTTTTCAGCAGATTCGCAAGCGACTGGTTGCGGCACTGGCGAAGAATCCCAAAAATGCCGAACTATTTGCCGACCTGCTTTGGCTTGACCTTTACTACGCGCCTACGATTCCGCCCAGCGCCTCCCAGCGCGTGACCGAACTGGGCCACATGCTCCCTAAAAACTCGCCAACCTATCTACGGCTGCGCGGCTGGCTGCTTCTGCGGCAGCACTTTGCTCAGGCGGCGCGCAAACGTTTTGTTGCCGCCGGAAATGACCCGTACGCTCAACTTGGGTTGGCCCGGTTGGCCGTGATGGAAAATCGCAACCAACACGCCGCAAAGATACTCCAAGCTCTCTGGAACACGCATCCGCAGGGGCTGGTGGCTCTGGCGGTGGCCAACGCGGCCTCCAACCTGGGTGTTGGGCTGGCCCAAAGTGCGGGCGATGCGCAAGTGTCGGCTGCTGCGGCGGTCTATTCCAAAGCCATGCTTGGAGCCGTGGAGCATCCGGCCAATGTCGTACTGGTAACGGTAAGCTGGCCCAATCAGTACGTCAGCTATGGGCAACCCCTTTATCTGAAGGTGCATTATTTTAATGCCACCAATCACACTTTGGCCGTTGGCCCGGACACCGCCATTACCACCAACGTGGCTTTTGTTGGGGCCATTCAAGGGCTTAACACGGTGAATCTTGGCGCATATGCCGTAGATTCGGATGTGACCACCCTCAAGCTTGATCCGCAAAATACGCTTACGGTGCGCTACCGAGTTGACCAAGGGCCGCTGCGTGGAATGCTTTTAGCCAACCCGGCGTCGCTGGTGGGGGGCAACATTCAGTTGATCACCAATCCGCTGGCGGTTGGCAATCAAATGAAGACCGGCCTGGGCGGACAGGTTGTCTCTGCGGGGTATTTTAATGTGCGTGGCCTGTTTGACGATGCCGATACCGGCATGGCAACCGCCGCAGCCGGCCTTGCCACCTTGCCCCAGTCGCAGCAGATGCTCACAGCCGGTGCCTTGATTACCGAGTTGCCCGGCGTGCGCCGGGCCGCAGCCGCGGCGGCAACGCAGCCGGCGCCGCAAGGCTCTACGCGGCCCGACCTTTCGGCTCTGAGCCGCAAGATAACCACCGGCCTTGCCGGGCTGCTGCAGCCAGGGGGTGACCCGTTGGTGCAGGCGTGGTTGTTGCGCCGCGCGCCGCTGCAGGGGCTGTCGACATCGCTGGCGGATCCGCTTGCGTCGCTGGGCCACAGCCCTGTGGCGCTGGTTCGAATATTCAGCTACGACCGCATGGTGCAGCAGGCTTTGGCCACTGGCAGCCGCAGCCAGGAAACCGCCACCGCCAAAAAACTGCTGGCGCTGTCCAAAGCCGAAAAAAGCGCACAAGCCGCCCAATGGGCCGGCTGGCTAGCGGAAAATCTTAATTTTGCGGCGGCGGCCAACAGGCCTCCGAGTACCGCGGCAGCCACTGCCCCGCCATCCGCAGCACAGTAAACCCGGCAATGGCCGTGATTGTTGCCTTGATGTATAACCGCGCCCGCACTCGACGGCGCTTTTTGCCCAGGCGGCCCTGGTTATAATAGCTGCCATGGGCGATGTGCATTTGCCAGTTCAACACCTTCGCGGCCGCGGCGCCGCCGAAAACCCGCCCAATCGCTTTGAGCGCCAGCGGTATGAACGTGACCCGGACGAGCCGGCCCAGACGCCGGATGAGTCGGAATCGCCAAGCCCGCGGACCGAGCTGATTGCTGACTGTGCCAAAAGCGTCATTCGCCGCAACGAAAGCCCGGACCTGCCATTCAATTACAGTCTCAACACTTACCGCGGTTGCGAGCATGGCTGCGTTTACTGCTATGCACGGCCCACGCACGAAACGCTGGGCTACTCGGCCGGGCTTGATTTTGAAACCAAAATTCTCGTCAAGCACCACGCAGCCGCACTGCTCCGCCGGGAGTTGATGGCTCCCTCATGGAAGGGTGATGTTATCAATATATCTACCGTTACCGATTGCTATCAGCCGGTGGAGCGCAAACTGGGTATCACGCGGCAATGTCTGGCGGTGCTGGCGGAGTTTCGCAACCCGGTGGTTATTGTCAGCAAAAATTATCTGGTGACGCGCGACGTGGACCTTTTGGCGGAGCTTGCCGGATATCAGGCGGCACTGGTTTGGATTTCGCTTACCACGCTGCGGCCCGATCTTTCCGCCATCATGGAGCCACGCACCAGCAGCCCTGCCCGCCGTCTTGCGGCCATCAAGGCCCTGGCGCAGGCCGGAGTGCCGGTGGGTGTGCTGGCGGCTCCGGTCATTCCGGGCCTCACCGATGAAGAGATGCCCGCCATACTCAACGCGGCGGCGGCCGCCGGAGCCAGGTTCGCCGGCTACACACCGGTGCGATTGCCCTACGGCGTAAAGGACCTGTTTATCGCCTGGCTGCACCAGCATATGCCCGATCGCGCTGAAAAAGTGCTCAACCGCATTCGTGAAGTTCGCGGCGGGCGGTTGAACGATTCCAATTTTTATTCGCGCATGAGTGGTGAAGGAATATTTATGCAGCAAATTGCCGGGCTTTTTGGCATGGCTTGTCGCAAAGCCGGCCTGAGCGAAACCCCGCAACGCCCCTCAAGTGCGGCTTTTCGCAGGCCCGGCGAGCAGCAGTTGAGTTTATTTGGTCCGCCATAGCCCACTCGCGGCGCAAGCGTTTGGCTCGAATGAACAGGCTGTATGGATTCCGAAGCGAACGATATGACAAAGCAGTGCCTTGCGGCTGCTAAGCCAATCGGTCGTAGATCCAACTGAACTGGCGGGGCGGTTGTTTAAGGTGGTAGTCGCGGATTTCGTCGGCATGGGAGGCATAGCGCTGTGCCTGGCGGCACAAATATTCCTGCGCTTTGGCGGCAGGGCCGCAAACCGAGCGGCCGGCGATGTCCCACGTCTCAACGAGATGACTGATGATGGCGGCGTAGTCATGCACGGTGTAAACGCCGAGGCGCTGGGCAACAATGGCAAAATGATCGAAGAGATCGGGGTCTTTGCCGTCAAACATGAGTCTTCCAGGCATGGCAATGAGGCCGCGCATCATCTCGCGAAAGGTCAAGATGCCACCGACCGGGTCAAGATTCATAACCTGCAGCATCATGCGGGTATAGAAGGCCTCATGGCGCGATTCGTCGCCGGCGATTCGCAGGCATATTTTGGCGAGGTTGGCATCGCCCTGGCTCCCGACGAGTTTGGCCACGTTGGCGTGCGAAATTTTTGTCGCCCGTTCCTGAAATGAGGTATAAACCAGACCGGCGTAGGGGTCCATGTTGGCACGAGGGTTAAAGCCCTCAGCAATTAGATGCTGAATGGTAAGTTCCACGCGGCGCATGTCTACCCGGCCGGTAATGCGGAGATAAGCGTTGAGCAGGTCGCCGTGGCGATTCTCTTCGGCGGTCCAGCCGCGCATCCACTGTGCCCAGGGGCGGTCGCTGTCGCCGGTGTAATCGCGGGCAATAAGGTTAAGTGCGATGGCATAGCTGGGCAGGGCTTCTTCGGTCACCATATCGCCCACGAGCACGACCAGAACTTCATCGGAGAGGCCTTGTGCAGGGGCGCGGTAGTCGCTGAGTTGCTGCTGCCAGTTCTCGGCGGCAAAGTCCGGAAGGTAATCGGTCGGTTGCCAGATGCGGTCAATGGGAGCGAGATAGTTGAGGTTCTCCCCGACAAACGGCTCCATTTGGGCCAAGATCGCAGCTCGCTCATCAAGGGTTTTTAGATCAATAACGGGCAATACATCTCGATTCAGGACAACAACAACATCCAAGTATAGCGGCTTTGGGTGGCAGAAGCGAGAT
>JABEVB010000197.1 GCA_013044165.1 Phycisphaerales bacterium | reverse complement strand
TTTTGCGTGGCCCACTGCATCTTCGGGCCAAGAGGCAGGAGAGAACCGGCACGAACAAAGAGCGGCATTTGCGACAAGGGGCTTTTAGCGCGGAGAGTTTGGCCGCCGGCAACAGTCTTACCCGTCCAGAAGTTGATCCAGGTGACGCCCGCAGGCAGATAAACGCTGGTATGCCCCTCGCCCCCGACCATTGGTTGCAGCACCGGCGCTACCAGAAAATCAGGCCCGAACATATATTCATGTGAAACAGCCGCCGCTTTGGGATCATGCGGAAATACCATCATCAGCGGCTGCATGATGCTCACCCCGTTGTGGGTGACGTTCCAGGCCACCGAATAGATGTAAGGCAGCATCCTATAACGAAAGACATCGAAGCGCCGAAGCAGCGCCATGGTGTTTTTACCGTAGTTCCACATTTCAGTGCGGCTTTCCCAGCCGTGAATTCGCAGGATCGGACAAAACGTGCTCCATTCGAACCAGCGTACCAGAAGCTCATGATAAGCTTTGGAAGTATATTGATCTCCCGGGCGGAAAAATCCGCCTGTATCGGTGGTCCAATAGGGTAGTCCCGCAGCGCAAAAGTTCAGACCCCCGGAATTTGTCGCCGGTAATACTGCCAGGTTCCATCGATGTCGCCCGACCAGGTTACCGCGGCAGCCCGCTGCTGGCCCAAATAGGCGCTACGACTGAGAATAACCACTCGCTTGGCGCTGGATGTAGCGCGCTGGGAGTTGTAAAGGTCTTGGTTGGCAAACAGGGGATAAGCATTGCGCCGCTCCATGGTGCCCAGAGAATTGCCATCATCGCCAGGCTCGGTGGCATCCTGCCACCATGCGTCAACACCTATATTAAAAAAGGCTCGCTTCATGTGATCCCAGCGAACATTTGCCGCCGCCGGGTTAAAGACGTTCAGCCAACCGTTTATGGTGCCATGTGTTTTTGGCAGATAGGGCGCCGAATGATAGGTATTGTTTTGCCATACCGAAATCATGTAATGAAAGTGCATACCGTGAAGCTGCTGCAACATCGCCGCCGGGTTTGGATAGTGCGCCTAAGAGAAGCGAAACGCGGACCACCCCCAGTGCCCCCAGTATTTCCAATCCTGCACGATCAGGTCCACGGGAATCCGCAACGTGCGGAACTCGGCGGCACGCTGGAGTATTTGCTGTTGGCTTGAATACCTTTCGCGACATTGCCAGAACCCGTAGGCCCAACGCGGAAGCATTGGCGCTGCGCCGGTAAGGCTTCGATAAGACCTGATCACGCCACCAGGCGTCGGTCCAGCGAAGAAATAATAGACAATCGCATTGCCCGTACCGGCGCGAAAGACGGTTTTGTGGCCGCGCAGCCGTTGCCAGAGCGTGGTTCCGCCGCCGCCGCCGACAATGGCCAGATGGTAGGGTCGTCCGGCGATTAACCTGACTTTGGTCGAAATGGTATAAGGAACCCACATGTTCTGAATGTCGGCGATCAGATGGCCATCGAGCTTGATACCAATTTCCCCAGCGCGATCGCCGCCGCGAACCATAAACACGTAGGTACCGGTTTTTAAGGGCTTAAAAGTGCCCGCCTTCTTTGGGTTAAGGGGGACTTGCCGATCCACTGGATTAAATTCGGTCAGCGATGCGTTGTTCCACATAATGCCGTATCCCTTGCTGGAAACCAGCAAGGGCACAGCACACTGGGTATTCAATTGACGCAGTTCGATGGGCATACCGCGGCGGTTCCACAGCCCGTCCTGGGTTTGTGCCATGCCCAAGATCACTTCATGGGCTGCCGCCTCAAACGTCTGCTGAGGATCGGGGCCGGCACCATGACCATCCGGCTGTACAAAACAATGCCCGCCTGTGCTCGGCTCCGTAAGCAGCGCTGCGCCATGAAGTCCGAGAAAGCTCACGGCGCCTTGGGCGCGGCTGATGCGCACGGTCATACCCGTGGTTTGCAGAATAACGTCTTCCGAATTGGATCTATTTTTCACCGCGACGGCGGTGCCCTTTTGACGCACAACAAAGTTCTGCAGTTTTGGCGTGACACCCGGTGGGCTGAATACCACCCGCACGACCCGCGGCGTTACAAAGGTAAAATGCAGTGTGCCGCTGGTTTCGTTAACCGTGGCTTTCGATGCATTAACCTCGAAAGATGTTACCGCGGCCCCCGTGGGCAAAGCGGAAACGCAGCGTATTCCTGCGCTAAGCGCGCCAAGCACACAAAGTATTGCGGCCACACGCCGGGTCTGAGAATCGCCCAATTTTACGAACAAGCTACGTAGCCGCATGGTACCTTACCGCTTTCCGGGCCGTTTTCAGGGCCCTTGTTTTGAAACTCTTGAGGAATTCAACTTTCAGTCAGTAATCCCGGCTTCGCGCCAGCCGAATTAACCCGGTCAATCGGTTGAAACAGAGTGATGCTTCACAATATCTATAATATTACGACACCGTCAGGGGCATCGCAAATGTAAGCAAATTGGAGTTTCGGCGATTTTACTCCAGGTGCGTGGACTCCCTATTCGCACCGATTATTGATGTCGCAGGAGAATCTCGTCGCCAAGCGACCGTACACCAAA
>JABEVB010000030.1 GCA_013044165.1 Phycisphaerales bacterium | reverse complement strand
GCGAACCGGTTCGCCGGCTGATACTGCAGGCGTTGAATCCGGCGACATTATTTTGCGCATTAATGCCAAGTCCGTAGACAATGTTCATACCCTCAAAACCATGGTGGCCAACCTGGTAAAAGCCAAAGGTGAGGCCGCAGTGATCGTACGGCGCGGCCGCAGCGAAAAAACGCTGGTCATCAATCTCGGAACTAACTCATAGAGCCTTGAATTTGGCGTGATTAATACAATATCCCTAGACCGACTGGCCCCGTAAACAACAACCAAAAAAGGAAAATTCATGATGAAGTTCAGCAAGCACTCCCAATCAGGGCTTTTTCTTGTGGCGTTCGCGTTAATCGCAACAACATGGGCGACGGCCACCAGCGCCGTGGCCTCAGCCGATTTAACTCAGGTGGCGGTAAAAGTCGCCAAGAGTTTGGTGTATGTGCAGTACACCGCCGAGAATGAGTTTCATAAAACACGCAAAGCCAATGGCCAGGGGGTTTTGCTCACCAAAACAGGTGTGGTGCTGGTGTCGCAGGCACTGTTTCCTATTGAGCTTCCATCTTATTACATCAAGACCATCACCATCCGCTTACCTCGTGGCAACTATGCCAAGGTTCCGGCAACATTTCTAGGACGTTCTGCCAACGGTCTCTTTGCCTATGTAAAAGCCGATAAGCCTCTCAACGCAACACCCCTGAGCATTGGCGAAACCGGCAATCCCATCCTTGGCGAAAAGGTATACTCCGTGGCTCTGCTGTCAAAAGAGGAGGGCTATCAGCCATTTGTTGGCATCAGCCATGTGAAGGCCGTTATAACGCTCATCCACAAACTTGCAATTACCAACCCATTTGCCCTCACGCGCTCTACCAGCCCCGTGTACGATTATCACACGGGTAAACTCGTTGGCTTTACGGGTATGGACCCCGGCCAGGCTCTCGACATTGCATTGGCGGGACATGTGCTTCCGGTGCTGCTCCAAGATCCGGAACAGGGCAAGGCTTTTCTGGCTTGGAGCGATATTGCGACCGCATTCAAGAATGTTCCTGAAAAGCCATTCATAACCAAACGCCCATGGCTTGGGGCCGTAGACCTTACCGGACTTAAACCTGCTCTGCGAAAACTCTATAAAATTAAGCAACGATCAGGCATAACCGTTGGCTCGGTCATCGCCAACTTTCCTGCGGCCAAAGCCGGCCTTAAAAGCCAGGATATTATCCTTTCTATGAATGGACGACACTTCAGCAACTTTCCCTCCCCTGATTTGGTTGTCAGTCAGTTCGAGCGATGGCTGCAGCGTACCGTCCCGGGCCAAACGGTTAAGTTTAAGATTCTACGCAATGGCAGCCAATACATGACCATTCCGGTAACCATTGGCGCCATGCCAAAATTGGCCTCTGAAGTCAAGCATTATTACAACCATAAGCTCGGGCTTATTACCCGCAATATAGTCTTTGACGATACCTACATTCGTAAATTGCCCGCAACCCAGAAGGGCGTTATGGTCGCCCTTATCAAGAATGGCTCGCCCGCCTCACTTGGCGACACACCGCTTAAGGCTGGCTACATCATTACAAAAGTAAATGACCACAAAGTTACCAATGCCACGGACTTTACCAAGGTACTTGATGCCGCTGAAAAGGCTGCTGGAGCTGCACAAATCGTCTTCGTGGTTATCGAAGCCGACGGTAGCACAGCGGTTTGCCGAATTAGCCTGCAATGAGCATCAGCATATCAGCGACTTCTTAAAAAGCACGGCAAACATGCGCCTGGGTGTGGCCCTGGGCCGTAGCCGCCCATTGACCACAGGCATATATCTCGCGAACAATAACGGGAAATTTCAGGCCACCCGAATATGTATTCCTATTTGCCCACACATTATCCAACCGCAATAAGGCCTCTTGCACACAACGCTTAAATGTCTTCGGCTAAAATCTGCGAAAGCTGCTGCGACACCGTGCTTATTTGCTCCACCGACAGGTGCGGGTTAATCACCTCCAACGGCTCCGCTGCACCGCGGAGGGTCATGCGCCACATCTCCGGCTGCGGATGGGCATTGGGCAATAATGCGAGCTGATCCGCCGCAAGCGGAGCACAGCCATCATAGCGCAGAATGCGTTTGCGCATGAGCAGCAACGCCAGCACAAAGCGGAACTGAATGTCCTGAAGGTCCGGCTTTTGGGCCAATCGGTTGAACAGGTCTATGAGCACCGAATCATCTACAAGTAATTTCTTTTTAGGCTGCGCGTCCGGAATGCTGGTTTTCCAGTACGAAAATAGCTGCCCCGGCGGTTCAGGTCGTTTGCCTGCCTGCCAGCAGTCTGGGCAAAAATCCAGCCGCTGAAACTCCGCTGGCTGCGGCTTTGCAGCCTTGGCACCTGGCTTTTCTGCCAATGAAGGCACTTCTATCAGAGCAGCCCAGCACGGAGTCCCCGCCGCCAGTGCCGCTTGACATGCTGAGCATTGCCCTGCCGCTTTACCCACATCCCACGTTTGATTGGTCATTGTTCCGGTCGTCATGCAAGGCATTTTACCGGCTACCTTGAGTTGCCGAAAGCTGCCGCATGAGTTTATCAGCAGCCGATAGTGCAAGCGAACGAGTTTTTACGGAATCAGCTTGAATGGATATGACCGCTTAATCCATACGGCAATAGCCCCGGCAGAGTCTCGTTTATTGCGGGCGTACATGCGCATCCAAACCATCCCCGAAACCGGCGAGTTGAACTCGCCCGCCACGCCAGGCCGACCAATACTTCCGTGGCGGCCGATGCGAATCTGGAGGTATCCGCCGGTATGTGTGGAGTACTTTGTTGGTCCAGCCGCAGAGCAGTACCCAATGGTATTATCCGCCTTCCAAAGACCAACCGCTCGCAGCACCACCAGTTCCCCTTTGTGAATAGACACCGTGGGCTGCCAGTCTGGCCGCGCGGCAATACGGTAAGGATAAAATCCTATGGATTCACGTTTGGCCACCAACCAGCGGTCTTGAACGTGCTGCGCCAAGAGAGTCAACTCGGTAGCATCGCGCCGCTTTTTCGCAAGTGCGGCCGCCTCGGCAGCCGTTTGGAGGCTTTGGTGCTCGGCAAAACGGGCACTCACAATGCCCAGCCAGTATTGCCGCTCTGCCGCGGCCAGCGCTCGTTTAAAAATCAGCCCCGCCTCAACCGCTATGACATCCGTCGGCGGCCCAATCGCCACTTTGGTCGGCCCGGCGACCGATGCTTTCTTATGTAGCTCAGCGATCTCATCCCGACTTGCCAGTCGAATGCGAACACGCATGGCGCCGCCATTGTTGTTGCGGCTCCCTTTGTCACGCTGCTGCAGATAAAGCACACCCGACTCCCGTGGCGTGATCACGTTGCCGGCTCCAACGTTCAAGGCATGCCCATCACCAACCTGCGCTATAAGCGAGCCAGCCCCGTCACCGGCGGCACTCAACGTAGAACCTCCAGCATCGGTCGTAATAAATTGATGCCCCACCGCGTACATCCAGGTGCCACGCGCCGTTATATGAAACGACTCACCCGCTTTAACCTCAATCGTAGGCTGCCACGGCAATCGTGCCAATATATAAAAGTGATGCAGGCTTAAGGCCCGCCCTTCGTCACGGGCTATCCGCTGGCCCAAGAACTCTATAGCCCGGTCCAGTCGCGCCTTCTCACCGCGAATGTACAATGCAGAGTGAGATTTATGTGCAATATTCAGCGCCACAAGCTCTCGCTTTTCGGCGGCAATAACGCTGGCCCAATAGGCCTTGCGAACGCGATGCGCCGCGCTGATGTAAGCCACCATAGCGGCTTTGCCTTCCGCGTCTTTCGGAAAGAAACGCTGTGCCACCGGCAGCCGGTGCTCAATCGGCTTGGACCCAGTCGCTGCTTTTGGCTTTGACGATACCACCCGCTGCGTCTGTTGTTCCGACGAAGGCGGTGGCAACGGTGTTGGGGAGCTTTGACCTCCACCTGAATTATCCTGTGAGTTGCCAGGGTTGCCGGTGCTTCTGACGTTAACCGACTCTTTGGAGTTGAAGTGATGATGCGCAAGGTACTCGTCGGCGTTATCAAATATATTGCCTCCCGCATCTTGGCCCACGCTGTCGCCGCGGGCTGTTGCCAGCAACAAAATGGTCGCGGCTGCCGCAATAACGGCCAGTACTTTAGCCCCAGCCGCGGGCACGCCACATCTCCAACAAGTTCCGTCGCTTGCTTTAACCATGCAAACCTTTCAATAGCTTTGCGATACGCAGTAGATGGCTCATCGTGCTCGCACGCCGTCCATTCTCTAAATAGCCCTGTACAAGAGTAATAATACGCTTTGTTGCAAATAATAAAAGCAACGTTTTACCGGCTTTCTATCTTCGCAACCACATGCCTATGGCGCTCGCATCCGATAAACAGTCATAGCCAACACACCGCATCAATAGCCGTCAAAACGACGCCCGTCTCCTTGCAAGCAGACGGCCCCACCGATAGTATCTTGCCTTGGGGTGGCGGAAACCACGTTTTTTCACCGCATATGCGGTTTGGACATTGATGTATCATGATTAAGATTACCCTTCCCAATGGAGCTATCAAAGAGGTTAACACACCAACCGTAACGGCGGCACAAATTGCCGCCTCTATCGGCCAGCGATTGGCAAAAGATGCCATTGGCGCATTAGTGGATGGGGTCCTAACCGATCTTAACGCCCCAATCTCCAAAGACGCGACCGTAGCCATTGTTACCGCAAATGGGAATGATACCAACGCGATGTATCTCTTGCGGCACTCCACGGCCCACGTCATGGCGGAAGCCATCACCCAGCTCTATCCCGACGCCAAGCTGGCCTACGGCCCTCCCGTTGATACCGGATTTTATTATGATATTGAACTTTCCCAGCCCATTCGCGAAGAAGACTTTCCGCGAATAGAAGCGGCCATGGCCCAAATCATCACTGAAAACCGGCCGTTCACTCGCTACGAAATGCCCACCAGCGCTGCGATGCAAAAGCTCGCCTCGCAGGGCAATCCGTACAAAATAGACAATGCCCAGCGTGCATTGTCGCAAGACCCCAATACACCCATCAGCTTTTATGCCACGGGTGAGCCAGGCAAAAACTGGGAAGACCTTTGCCGCGGCCCCCACCTGCCCACCACCGGGCGCGTTGGTGCATTTAAACTCGCGAGCGTCGCCGGTGCTTATTGGCACGGCGACGCAAGCCAACAGCAATTGCAGCGCGTTTATGGCATGGCCTTTTTCAGCAAGGCCGAATTGGACGCCCATCTCAATCAGCTTGCCGAAGCCAAAAAACGCGATCACCGACTTCTAGGCAAACAGCTTGGCCTTTTTACCATTTCGCCTCTGGTCGGCAGCGGGCTTATTTTGTGGATGCCCAAGGGAAGCGTCGTCCGGCAGGAACTTGAAAACTTCATGCGGCTGGAGCTTGCCCGCCGCGGTTATAACGCCGTATACACGCCGCACATTGGCAACATCAACCTCTACAAAACCAGCGGGCACTACCCCTACTACAAGGACTCGCAGTTTCCCACCATCAAAATGAAGGAGCGCGACACCGGCGACGAAAGCGAATACCTGCTTAAGCCCATGAACTGCCCGCATCACATTCAAATCTACTCCGCTGAACCGCGCAGCTACCGCGACTTACCCATTCGCCTCGCGGAATTTGGTACCGTTTACCGCTTTGAACAATCGGGCGAACTCTCCGGCATGACGCGTGTCCGTGGCTTTACACAGGATGATGCCCACCTGTTCTGCACACCCGAACAAGTGGAAGCCGAACTTCGCTCCACCGTAGATATGGTACTGCTGGTCTTTAAAACCTTGGGCTTTACCGATTACCAGTGCCGCGTAAGCCTCCGAGACCCTGCCAGCGACAAATATGCCGGCAACCCCGCCCTATGGGATCGCGCCGAGGCAACGCTACGCAAAGTCGTCAAAGAAGTGGGCATTACATCGCAGGAGGCCATTGGCGAAGCCGCCTTCTACGGGCCAAAGCTCGACTTTTTGGTGAAAGATGTCATTGGCCGCCAGTGGCAACTTGGAACCGTACAACTCGATTATGTATTACCTGAACGCTTCGCACTCGAATATACCGGCGCTGACAACACCCCCCATCGCCCGGTTATGATTCACCGGGCCCCCTTCGGTTCCATGGAACGCTTCACCGGCATACTTATTGAACACTTTGCCGGCGCATTTCCCACTTGGCTTAGCCCGGTGCAGGCCATCGTGCTAAGCATCAGCGAAAAGTTTCTGCCATATGCGCAAGGTGTCGTTCAGCAGCTTACGGCAAGCGGCATACGCGCCGAACTCGATGCGGGTAACGACAAAATTGGAGCCAAAATCCGCCGCGCCCGCGAACAAAAAATACCCTATCTGCTGGTCGTGGGCGCTAAAGAGCAGGAAACCTCCGCCGTCGCCGTGCGAACACGTAAAGATCAAGACCTCGGCCCTATGCCTCTTAAGACTTTTATCGAAAAGATATCGGCCGAAATATCCGATCGCCTCGCCGAGCCTGCCATTATCGGCCCCGAGGTTAAACGACATGAAGTCCGGGCGTAAAACGGCCGATAAAAGGTTCGCGACCGACGTAAACCATTCTTTACTTTGTGAGAGTATATATGAACTTGGCAAACATGCCCGCAAGTTTTAATCCCAAACCTGGACGCGTTCTGGTTACCGGAGCGGCCGGTTTTTTGGGGTCGCATCTTACCGACGCCCTTTTGGCCATCGGCCACGAAGTAACCGGAGTAGATTCACTTATTACCGGCTCCAAAGACAACATCGCGCATCTGGCGAGCAATAATCGTTTCAAGTTTGTACACGCCGACCTATGCCAGCCGCTCCCCAGCGACATTGCCAACGCAAAGTTCGACCGCATTTTTCATCTCGCCAGCCCGGCCAGCCCGGTCGGCTATGTTAAACATCAGGTGGTTACACTTAAAATCAATTCATTGGCTACCATGAATCTGCTGGAACTGGCCGAGCGCACCGGTGCCCGCATTTTTATGGCCTCTACCAGTGAATGTTATGGTGACCCTCTTGAGCATCCCCAAAAAGAAACCTACTGGGGTCATGTAAACCCCAACGGCATGAGAAGCATGTATGATGAAGCCAAACGCTTTATGGAAGCTGCCGCCATGGCGTATCACCGCGAACGCAACGTAGACACCCGTTTGGTCCGCATCTTCAACACCTACGGCCCAAGGCTCGCCCTCGATGACGGCCGCGTTGTTCCTGCATTTATTAAACAGGCTCTCACGCATCAACCCATGACGGTACAAGGCGACGGCTCCCAGACGCGCTCGTTGTGCTATGTAGACGATGAAATCCGCGGATTCCTGTTGCTTATGGAATGTCCTGATTATCATTTGCCCGTAAATATCGGCAATCCGGATGAAGTAACCGTGCTGCATCTGGCTCACGAAATTCGCGAACTTGCCAACTCGCGCAGCATTATCACGCACCTGCCGCTCCCACCCGACGACCCTAAGCAGCGCTGCCCCGATATTGCCCTTGCCAAAAAACTTCTCGATTGGCAGCCAACCATTGCCCGGCGGCAAGGTCTGGAGAAAACGGTTGCCTTTTATCGTCAGAAGCTGGGGCTATGAGCAACGCAAAAACGCAACCTGCCTTCACGCGGCTTCATCAACTTCTCTGATATACCCGCACATAGTCCACTTCAAACAATACCGGAAACTTGGTGTGAGATGGGTCGCCCCCCGCTTGTCCACCAATCGCAAGATTTAACCGCATATAAGCCTTGTGATGAAACGGATTGTAATTCTTATAGCGAGGATCAACCGTCTTACTCAAGGCCACAAGATTCATCAACTTGCCATCAAGGTAAAGGCGTATCGCATCTGGTTCCCAGCGCATGGCCCAGATATGAAAGCGGTCTGACCAGTTTGGATCGTGAAATTGAACAATCGGCTTAAACACCGATTTCCATTTGGCCCGGCCATTGGCGCCCTGCCACGCCACATTCGCGTTGATGTGGCCACGATAGTACTCCATGATGTCTATCTCACCGCCGGCGGGCCATGGCTTATGGTCGCCAATCGTCCACAATGCTGGCCAACTGCCCGGATGCGTGTTAATGCGACCCCGCATGACAAATAAGCCATATCTCCACGAATGCTTGCCCTTTGTTAATAGACTCGATGATGTGTAATGCCCAAAGCGCCGCCGCTTGGTCCAGTCCGAACTACCGGCTTGATAATTTGGATTTCTCACATCTTCGCGCCGGCCGGTAATGATGAGCCGGCCCCCGGAGCAGCATGCATTTTGGGGCTGATACCACTGCAGTTCGTGACTCCGCACGAAACCGTTCTCGAAATTCCAGTTTTGTGGGTTTGGCGCACCGTCATGATTAAACTCATCCTGCCACACCAGGCGATAACCGTCGCCGTTTTGGCCCGCAACCGCATATTCCAATGCGTCACCAAGTGCGGCACCTGCCACAACGCCCCCAGTCAGGGTGCGAATAAACTTTCGTCGGGTAACATGTTTGGACATTCAATCAAGCCTCTTCAATAACGGCAACAAACTCAAAATGTCTGATCACGTTTGACCTCGGGCAGGCCCTTAAAACCAAAACACTCCCACACCGCCATGCGCTTTATAACCACGCCATGATAATGCACAAGTTGCGGTGGCAATTGAACCACTTTATTAAAAGCCGGGTAGATCAGATGCTTAAGCGATGACCATGGAAATGAGCCTGTAAGCACTGCATCGCGTCCCAAAAACCGTAACTTGCCGGTCGCAGGATTTAACTGGTTCAAACCCGGCCATAGGTCAAACTGGCTTTGCCGCCCGCCTATCAGCGAACCAATGCAAAATACAAATGGCCGGTCCGGCAAGTAGAACGCCAGCGAACTGCTGGTATCCCAGCGATCCGTAATCACCAGCGGAAGAAGGCCGCCCTTGCCAGTCATTTTTTCACGTATGGCTTCAATCACCTCAGCACGAGCCTTCATCCCATGAAGCCGAAATGCCGGGTCCCAATGGTGTGGCGAAAATCGCCGATTGTTATGCGTTATTTTGGCTACCACCGGATACAGCCGCTGCACATTTTCGGCCAATACAACCAGTGAAAACCCCCAAATGACCGCAACAACAATCCAGCCTCGCCACGCGCGGCGTCGCTCACTCGGCTGGTTCCATTTTTCCGTAGCCCAGCCAGCCGCCAAAATCATCCCGGGAAAAAACGCCGCCGCCGGCCAGTTCGGTTCCACCTTCGTCCATAGGCTTAGCACAGTATAAAAGCCCCACAGAGGCAGCGCCACAGCCAGCAAAAATACATCACCTATAGTTTGCTCCGCAGGTCCAACCCGGGCATGTTTTACGGCCCGCACAATGCCGAGCACAATAGACAGCGCCACAAATCCAGCAGCGATGCCAAACTGCGAAAGCACATACATGCCAAGAGTCAGCGGCGCATGCAGCAGCTTCGCCCCCAGCGATATTTTCCCCTCCAATCCGCCCTCGCCGCCAATGTGCAGAAACATAATCCAGTGATGCTGCGCATTCCAAATCAGTGTAGGAATTTGAATAACCAGCGCCGCCAATACCGCACCCAAGCTATGCCAAGTCTTAAATCGCCGTCGCAGCAGCGGATGTGCAAGCATCATCACCGCCACCGACGCCGCCAGAAAAATCGGGATCGGCTTGCACAAAATGCCAAGTCCCGCCAGCACCCCGGTCGCGTACAGCCATAACGGTCTTGCAGCCGCAAGATTCCCGGCGCTCTCCTGCGGCGAGAGTTCAACAGAACCCCACAGGGCACAAATGGCCAAAGCCCAAAAACAGTACATGGGCGAATCAATTGTTATAAGCAGGCTGCCCACCACAAACACGGGCACCGCCGCGGAAAGCGCTATCACCATAAGCCCGGCACGGTCATCGCGAAAAATCCGCCGCGTAAGAAAGAGGCTTGCCAGCCCGCTGATCAGCGCAAAAATCACTGCCGGCGTTCGCACGATGGGCATCGTAACATGCCCGTAGCCCAGCCAGTGCCCCACCACCACAGCCGCATGAATAATCAGTGCGATCCCTGGCCCTTTAGAATAATACCCAGCCGCCAAATGATGCGACCATTGCCAGTAGTGGCTCTCATCTTCCGAAAGATCAAACGGGCAATGATGATAAAGAAACACCAGGTTTGAGATAAACCCGGCGATTACAAGCCCCAACCCCGTCCACACGCACCAGGGCCGCCTCATCCATGATCCATTAGCTGCCGCCGCTGCCGCCTGAGCACTGTTCAAATCTTTTTCTGCCATGTTTCCTCTGGGTAAGGTTTTGGCCGCCTCAACCCCTCGCATTACGACGGTACCGGCCGCTCATAAAAGCCGCGAACTTTGTCCGCTGGATATTTTTCAATGTTCTTTTGCATCTTTGCCTGTACGGCTGCGGCAATATCCAGGTTCAGAGAATTGGCCAACGACATGAGATACATCAGCACATCAGCCAACTCTTCACCAACCCGCTGGCGATGAAGTTGCACGCGTTCGAGGTTGCCTGCAGCCGCGGGCGCCGCGTCATCCCATTGAAACAACTCAAGCAATTCACCGGCCTCCACCGCAGCGCTGACCGCCAGATTCCGCGGCGTATGGTATCTTTGCCACTCGCGCTGCACCACAAAATCTCGCATCATGTCGCGGAGTTGTGCAATTGTTGTGGTCGTGTCGTTCATTCAACGTCTCCTTTTAAGCCCTGCTGACTTGCACAACGCCTTGATAGTGCCCGTCATCAGCGACCCACGCCAGTTGCCGTCATTGTCGCATCACGCAAATGAGGTTGCACCGGCACATTGGTAATCAGTGTCACACGCACAGGCTTGCCCTTGGCCACTTTGATGCCGCTGAACCAATCCTGCACATAATACGCAATGTGGCGCTGCTTAAGCGCCGCAAGAACACGACGATCTACGGCAACACAATATTTGATACTTCCCGGCGGTAAACTTGCTTCCCTATGCGTAAAGGGCACATGCTCCAGCAGCCCCGCCGCACTCGAATACAGCGGCAAGTCTCCACCCGTGTAAAACACCAGCGTTGGCTCTTGATAGCCCGCCGCCGCCAGCTTGTAGCCTCTCTGCGAAAACTCCAGCATGCGACGCCCCGCTTCGCGGCTGAGTTGCAGCCCCGGTATGCTCGGCAGCAGCAGCACGCTGGTAAGCACCAGCGTGGCGGTAAACGTTATCGCGGTTACATAGGGCCAGCTTGGCCTGTTCCAACTTATGCCGCCGGCCACCCCCACACCCACAAGCGAACCCGCAACCATCGCCCCACGCACAAATAAATCATGTTGCCCGGTCCCGGCTCTGCCCCACAAAAAAGCCACCAGCACTCCTGCCAATATCAGCCAGATGGTGCTCCATACCCACCGGGCAAAGCCGAACCATTTTGCAGCCAGCACATCGGTAAGTCTGTGCCAGCTTTGCACCACTGCATCGGCGCACACAATCGCCAGCGGAATATACAAAGGCAGCACATACTGCACCATTTTGGTGACGAACAGTTCAAACAATATCCAGGAAGGCACTATCCACGCCAACAAAAACCAGTACGGTCGCTCATCGAATGCAATGGGCGTGCGCCCCCACGCCCGCCTGACCACGTGGTATGCCGCCGGAACCAATAACACGCTCCACGGCCAAAATGTCGCCCACACAACCGCAAGGTAAAATCCCGGCGGAAAGCCATGATGCTGCAGGCCCGACGTCGTTCGCTCGACAACATTCTGCTGCAGCATCATCTGTATCAGTTTGCCATGCGTTTGCTGCCAGGCCGCCGCAAACCATGGCACCAATAGCGCCAGCACCAGCGGAAGCCCGACCGCCGCCTTAAGTCTGCCCAGCCAGCGCCAGCGCGCATCAGCCAAGCCCCAGTAAAGCACCAGCGGCACTCGCAGCAGTCGCCCCAGCGGCTTATGAGCCTGCCAGTAGCCGTGGCAGCGCACCGACCACCCACCCGCCACCGAAAGCGCCACCACGCTTGCAAGCACAAACAGCGGTGTAACGCCTTTCGTTAACACCCCCATTGCTATGGCAAACCAAAACAGCAAGGCCCCAGGCCAACCAAACGATCGCTCCTCCGGCAGGGCGGTTTCATTAAGCGCATCGTGTGTGCCGGCTTCCGGCGATACCGGCAAGCGACTAATCCTTGCATGCACCGCATCGCCGTCCTCATCTGCCGCCGACGACTCCCACGCACACCATAGCAGCCCCATCGCCAGCGTGGTCCAAAATATCAGCACAGAATCGGCCGTTGCCAGCCGCGACTCCACCACAAACAACGCGCTCACCGCCAGCATAATCGCAGCCACTACGCCCGTTACCCGGCCAAAACGCGCCCCAGCCAGCCAATACACCAGCAGCAATGTGCCTATCGCAAAGACCGCGCTCGGAAGCCGCGCCGAACCACCCGACACGCCAAAGACCCGGTACGCGCCGCACATTAGCCAATAAATCATCGGCGGTTTATCCGGGCGAAGTTGCCCGTCAAAACGCGGCACAATGTAATTGCCGCTGTTGTACATTTCGCGAGCCGCCTCGGCAAACCGCGGCTCATCGCGATCAAAAAGCGATATGCTATAAAGCCCCGGCAAATACAGCACGCATCCCAAAAAGATAATCAGCAGAATATCTTCCCAGCGCCACCAGCTTTTGATGTTGTCGTCTCGTCGCATTGCTTTCCATGAAACCCATGCCCGCCACCCATGCCGGCCGATTAACGCCCTAAACTATACGCGCCAATCGCCCGCTTCACCAGATGCCCAGCTTGATGCCCAGGTTCCGTAACAGGCGTTTCATGGCCTCCCATGCAATGCATCGCCGAACCCTGACTGGACATGCAACGTATAACAAAGTAATATCTCTCCAGGCGACGGTTCAGTCACGAGAGGTATCGCAATATGGCAGGCAGGCATAAGCACATGAAAGCACCCAAAGATCAGGTCATGGCCTTCAAAGTAGACGCCCAGCTCGCATCGCTGTTGGCCTCCGTTAAAAACAAAAGCGAACTTATTCGCGATGCTGTTTACGCTTATCTTGGGCACCTCTGTCCTCTTTGCGAGGGCAAGGGAACCATTCCCGCCAACCGCAGTCACGAAATCGAGTTGCTTCTCAAGCAATTGGAGTTTGCTGCCTGTTCTGGTTGCCATACCCCCCTTCCGGTCATGCCCCGACTACGAACGCTGGTGAATAAATTGCCCGGGGCTGACCGCATTCGCCTGCAGGAATTCCAAAAAACCGGCGAATTGCTCTGTTCGGACTGTTTTGACGCGGCCGATAAATGCGATACCTGTGGCGTGCACGTTCCGCACGGGCGACTGCCAGCGCACCAACGACGGCATGGTTCATTGGCCGCTCGCTCGCCGTTGGTCACCCGACATGAGGATTAAGGCGGTCCCGCTAACTCCAAAACAAGCACTGGGTTTCAATAAGGCTGCATTCTGATGTTTATACACCTCTTGGCCATCAATCTCTGGAACCCCAACGGTGCCACCATGGGCATTGCCGCCATCCTGCTCACGGCCATGCTGCTCGGTATGGTGCACGGCATAACGCCCGATGAGCATACCTGGCCCATCACCTTTAGTTATGCCGTGGGGAGCTATAGCTGGAAGGGTGGCATGCGGGCTGGCCTCCTGTTTTCGCTGGCGTTTACCGTTCAGCGGGCCATTGCCTCAGAAATTGCCTTTTTTGCCATGAACGATGTGGTCAAGCGCTACTTTTTGGATTTGATTAAAGGCGATGCCTACAATTTCATCATTTACATCGTCGTTGGCGCGGTGATTGCTGCTTCAGGCTTTTATATTTTGGCTAGCGGAAAGATTCCGCATCTCTTTCATGTACACAAGGTGCGCGCCGAGGGCGAGGTGAACCCACAGGCCATGCCGCGCTATATGCCGCTCGTGCATGGCTTTATCGCCGGCTGGGGCACCGGAGCATTTGCCCTGTTGGTCTATCTATACCTGGCTCCTCACATGGGCAGCCCTTGGATCGCCTTTTTACCCGGCCTATTTTTCGGCATCGGCACCATGATTATGCAGGTACTTTTGGGCGGCCTATTTGGTCAGTGGATGGCCCGCCGCAATATGCACAACGACGCCCGGCGGCTTTTGGCAAAGCTCATGTCTGGCCGCACCCTAACTTGGGCCGGCCTTGCATTCGTTATTGTTGGCATTTTAGGCCTTATCTTCCCAAAAATTGGCGATCTGCAAATAGATACCGGCCTTAAAGTTCATAATCTGGCCCACTTGGGTCTTGGCTTCTTTCTCGCGGTTATCGTGCTGTTTGCGGTCGCGGGCCTCTCGCTATGGCGATCACTCCGCGACGTATCACGCATGGAAATCGTTCCCGGCGCGCAAGACCTTCCCGATCCCGAGCCAGAAAGTTGCGGCCATCATGGCCACCACAGCCATAAGCATAATACAATGCCTTCCCCCAGCCCGGCTGTAGACCCTAACACGCTACCTTAACCATACCTGAAGCAGGTCAGATTTCAGCAGCCAATACCGCAAAGGTCATTCTACGAGCCGCACGAGCCTTCAGCCCGCTATAAGCCGCGGAAAATCGGCAAGCTGCCGCCGCGCTTCAAGTCGTTCGCGCTTTCGCTGAAAGCCAGTCTTGTTAAAACCGAGTTTGTGATGACGAGCCTTAGAACCCGAATTGCGACGATGAGGCATGAGGTTACTCCCGTAAAAAGAAGTTACAACCATAGACTCACTGCAAATGTCATACCACTTTTGATCGGTCAATTCAAGAAAAATCTCCAGAATGTTCGCCACCGATTTTAAGCAGACTACAAAAGCTATTTGGGACGCGGCGAAATTGGTTGGTGTAAAGTCACACTACCCGCTGGCAACGACGCCACGCGCTGCCACACCCGCACGCGCCACGGCGAATAAAAGTAAAACCACCACTGGTAATACCAGCGAAAGCGACATTCCTCCACCAACCGCCAGCCTTTGCCCAATCGCGCTGATACCGCCGCGGTCGAAAGCGGCCCGGCTTTTATATCGCCCCACCGGTCTGCCAGCACAAGCACTTTCAATGTTCGATCCTGGCTCGCCTCAGTAATTTGCGATTTCCACAGGCCCGCAATTGAAGGCAAAAGAATAACCGGTGGCATCGCAGTGGCCGCAGCGTTGTCCGGGCTGGGAAACCTGACGCTTTCTTTCTTTTCTTTGGGCACCTGATGCAGCGCCGTCAGCATGGCATAGGTCTGATCACCAAAAGCGTGGGCGGGTCGTGTACAAACCAGCCGCATCTCATCCGGAGCCTTCGGGTTATAAAATTTAAGCGCCGTCGGATAAATGAAATTCCACGGCTCCTGCCGACACAATAAATGGCTTGTCAGCGAAAAGCCCAGCATCACCAGCACAAACGACGACGCCAGCGATGCTCGCAGCCACCACCCCGGCAACCGCACCAGCGCGGCGGCCAGCCACAGCACCCACGCCATAACCAGTGGTCCCAAGTAGCGCTGCTGCCACATTACAAAGTGGGGGTACAGTGACCACGGGCTGATCCTGGGCAGCGACCCCAATCCGAAAAATATCAGCGGCGGCGCAAGCCATATCGCAACGTGCCACCAACGACCAGGCCTTTCATCCCCCGCCATTTTCTGTTGGCTTGTCTCCACCGGCGAGAGCCAACGCCGCCATGGCACAAGCCCCAAAATCAGCACCGCAAATAAAATCGCCGCCAGTGCCAACTCCAAATGCGCTAACCAGGGGATGCTGCGCGTCGCCAAATGCCCATTAAAGCCCGGCGAAAGGCCGAACCAGTTAAGCATTCGCGGCGTCGGTGGATACACCGGCCACAAGAAGCCCAGTAGATGAACCGTCGGCAAACCCACAAATGTGTGCCAACTCATCCGGTTGTAAAGCCCTACCCAACCCATCGGCCCAGCGCTATCATGGCCCACCGTAACCTTGGCAAAATTACTGAAGCGATAATACCAGCCCGCAGTCAGCCCCCCCATCAGGCATACCGTTGCCATCCATAGGGGAATGTCAGGCCAACGCCATTTTCGCTTGGGTCGCAGCAGCAACGCCGCCAACTGCGCCGGAATAATCATCCAGCTTAAAAAATCAATGGCGGTCATAAACAGCGCACTCACCAGAAACAGCCAACCCCACGGCCACGCCCGGCGTGTGCGCATCCACTCAAAAAACAGCGCCATATTCAGCGCAATCGTAAAATAGCACGCGGAATACATTTTCAGATCGCGGCTGTAATACACTAAAAATGGATTCACCGCCGCCAGCAACATCACCAGAAGCGCCCCGCGCCGGTCAAACCACGCTCGCCCCAGCCAATAGGCCACCGGTACCAGCAGCGTGCCCAGGATTGCTGGTAATACCCGCAACGCCGTCACCGACATCGCCAACCATTTGGGCAATCCAAAGAGATTTTCCAGCATGTGCCGCCAGCCTAAAAGCAGCACATACCACCCCGGCGGAAAGCCCTGCCGATTCAACGACTTGATCAACGCGTGCATAGAACCGCTGACGCGCACAGCAGTAGCACTCTCATCACACCAGATGGACTGATGCCCCAGCCGCCAAAAGCGCAGCAAGCCTCCTGCCATCAAAATAAGGCCAAAGCAAAGCCACCAAAACAATGCTGTTTCACGAGGCGATGCTATCGTCCCAACGCCAACAGGTACGTTCTTCTGTGCCGATTGCGAGCTTTGCGATTCACCCATGCAAAGCACAACGCTCAACCCGCCGGATTGTTGTGCTTAACTCCGCGCAAAATACCCCCCGCCTGTAGCGTCCGAAATGACCAGACGCGCTACAACGGGTGCCAATCGCCAAAAGTTCAGGCCGATTCACGATTAATAACCGGGTAGTTCTCGCGCTCGCCCAGACCCGTCACCGGATAATCCTTCCGAAGCGGGTGCGGCTTAAAGCCATCCCAGGTAAGAATGCGCCGAAGGTCGGGATGGCCAACAAACTGAATGCCGAACATGTCGTATACTTCGCGCTCAAGCCATTCGGCACCGGCATACAGCGGCACCAGCGATGGAAGTTCCATATCGGGGTTGTCAAAAAATACGCGAAGCGTAAGCCGTGGGCTTTCAGCCTTGACACTGTTAAATATGTATACCATGCCAAATCGCGGCAGCTTCCAGCCAGGATAATTCAGGTAATCTACGCACGTTATATCCGCAAGCATGTCGTATTGCAGCGCCGCATCATTCTTTATAAAGCGCACAACATCCAAAAACTTATCGTCCGGAACAATTACCTGCAGTTGCCCACGAAACTCCGCCCCCTGAAATTTAATTTCTGGAAACTTAGCCTTAAGCGGCCCTATCGCCGGATGATCCATCGCCATGGCTGCCTCACCAAAGTAACACGGACAATCGCACGGTAACAAGCCCTGCGAGCACCTATCAAGCACGGCGAATTATATGCCTTTGCGCCTAGCAATTCCACCGAGGAGCCCTGTCCGAGTAATCGCCGGATTCCGATGGGGCTTCCAACGTCCCGTAGGCGCAGCGGATGATCGAACCGACTCTGCCCGATGCAATACAGCAGGTTGATTACGCCGATGATTGCATCGCTTTTTTGCGGCATGGAGCCCATCGCGATTCGGGCCAACTGCTGTCGCATATTGATAATAGATAGACGCTTTTTGATATTGAATGGAGAGTTAATGCGATTATGCTGACGTCTGTTAGGCCGAAAGTGCCGGCCGTAATGCCACCGGCGCTACGGTGCTTCGCCGCAAGGCCCCAGCAAAAAATGAGCATGCTGCTTGCCTGTTCGCAAAAACCTTGCAACAGACACCATCAGGCAAGCTCTGCTTGATGGCCTTTTTCTTGTTATGATGCACTCAACCAAACCCGCTTGGAGACTCCATTTGATCTTCGCCGAAACAGCCCGTACCAAAGCAGCCCGCAACCGCAACACCCGGTATCCGACAGCCACCGTTGCCACCGCCACTGCGGCCTTGCTGGCGATCCTTTGCTTTATGCATGTTGGCTCTGCCAAGCCGGCGGCAACACAAGCGATTTCCCCACACCTCCTCGATGCCATCACCTTTGGTAAACCCACCAGCGAAGCTGCCCACCAATTTGGCGCCAGCGCCAGCCAGGTTATCAACGGCGGCCTCGGCCAGCCGGCGCGAATTCTTCTGCCTCTTAAACCCCGCCAAATTTACGGTGGCCAAATCGCGTTTACCCTGCGCTGCAACCCCCGCCGACTCAACTACATCACCGTTAAATACTGGGGCAACGATCGCGGCCAGGACCTTGGGCGACTCATCCTCTATTGCGATGGCCTGCAGGTCGGCTACCGAATGATGTCAGATTACGGCCTGATCAGCGGAGCTGAAAACGCAGGCTCCGAAAGCTATCCCGGGTCACGCCCCTTCCCCGGCAGATTCTTTTATGTCACCGAACCGCTGCCTCGCAAACTCACCCACGGCAAGCACCATGTGCGGCTGACCATTCAGGCCATTGGGCACGATTGGATGTACGGCAGCAATTTCAACCAGTATCAGCATCTCTTGGAGCATCGCTCCCGCGGCGTCTACAAGGCCTACATCGGCACTAATCCATTCTTCACCCCCCCGTCCGGCGATGTGCAAGGCACCCCGCCACCGCCCTCACCTATCAGGCCGGCCCCGGGGCCTCGCATCTTGAGACAAGTTAAGTTTCATGTAAACAACGTCCTGAAAAGCATTCTGGCAAGCAAGGGACTCGACGGGCCGCAGCGGGTCGTAATGTTGGCCCACGCCTATCGCGTTAACTGGTGCTTCGCTTATCACAACCCCGCCGTTCTTACACGCATCATTCGCGATGTAGATGCCATGGCTGCCGGCAAAGGTCAGGAGAACGAAGCCAATACCTCCTGGCGGCTTTATGGCCCGGTTGGACGCGCGGTGGCCTTACTCTATCCCCAAATAAAAACCTCGCTTGATAAAACATTGACATTATCCCCAGGCAAATCTTTACCGCGGCGGCAGGCTTGGGCGGCGCTGCTTACCAAAACCATCAACTACCTCACCACGCACGAACGTTACTACACCAATCAGGCTATGATCGTTGCCAACAACATTTACACCGCCAACCAAGGGCTGGAGTTGCTTCAACCAGCATCCGCTATGAGCGAAAAACAGGCCCGCTGGTACCTTTACGAAGCCATCGGCCTGGTGCCCTGGCGTGGCAACAAGCTTCCCGGCAAAGACCACTGGCAGTGGCCCTTCGGTCATCACTATTACGAGGTTACGCCGCAGGGCCTGTCGCGCGAACTTGGTTATGTTGCCAGCTATGGCGAAACCATCATTCATCTGATCTGGCAAATGTGCCGCTACACGCATCAAGACCCCCATATCATGCAACAAATGCAAAAAATGCTCATCGCCCGCAGCTACTTTATGGCGCCCGGCGTTGACCACAGCGGCTACCGCGCCATGCGGCTCGAAGGTGTTATAAGTTGGCGCCACAATCTTTACCCGGAAGAAGTGTGCTACGGCGACCGCACCGTCAACGCCTACGCCTTGGAATGCGCCGCCCTGCCGGGCGAAAATAACGCCAAGGTCATTGGCTTTGCCCAACAATGCCTCCGCGACAACCAGCTATTTCAGGCCGTTCGCCCCATGCTCTATAACTCCGGCGACATCGCCTTAAAAGCCATGCTGCGACTGCCGGGGCAATACGCTGTGGTAAGCGCACTGCCTCCAAGTACAGGACGCTTTCCGATGGCGCACGGCCAGCCCAACTTTGCCTGGGCCGATCCCCACGATGGCGTCGTCGTTGTTAAGTACCACCACACACGACTCTACGCTTCGCTTTATTACCGCGCGTATGATGGCATCAACAGCCTCGCCCGAATTCATTACACTACGCCCACCATAGATCGCCTCGTGCGGGCACACGAACAGGTTGAGTTTACGCCCAGCGGCTACTTTTACACTCGACCCGATGATATTGATCAAGTCCAGTTTCACGGCTTTATCCCGCCGGGCAATAAATACCACGAAGCATATGCCGGCCAGCGGCTGGCTATTCCCAAACTACCCAAGGGATATGTCGTAACCCAGGGGCATTACGGAGCCTTTGCCCGCGGTTCTTATGGCCCATACCTGGGCCGAGCCAGTTTTTACCGCTTGCGCTATGGCCCGTTCCTCATTGGCATGAACTGCTCACATAGCAGCACATACTCTCTAAAAATTCCAGCCGGTATTACCAAGGCGGTAGACCTCATCACCGGCCGCGAAATATCGCTCACGGAGCCGCTCCTGCTAAAACCGCACCAAACAGTCATCCTGCGGAGCAATAAGTTTTGCCGCGACACCACAACAGCGCCTTCAAACCCCATAAAGTAAACACCCGGCATTGCAAACAGAAACCTGTTTTTGATCTACCCATATGCAGAGCAATGATATGCAGAATGCGCTGGCCAATCTGCGCCCGCTTCGCGTACCATTGACCAAAGTCGCCACCATCGCGCAAACTGCCTGCTCCTTAGTTCGCTTTGCTGGAGATTGTCTTTTGAACTCTTCACCCACCTCAAGCCTGCCACAACGTATGCCGGTGCGCCATTCAGACGGCTGGCGCATCGAGGCACCCGCCAAACTCAACTTGGGCCTGCGCATCTTTCCGCGCCGCCCCGATGGCTTTCACGACATTGAATCTTGGTTTGTCCCTCTGGCCCTGACCGATTCGCTCACAATTACCGAGGACCCAACGCTCCGCATCTCACTCACCGACGCCCCGGCTGATGTTGACACCAGCCCGCAACACAACCTCGTCGGACGCGCCGCTGCGCTGCTGGCTCAAGCCGGCGGCATCGCACCGAATTGCCACATCCACCTGCATAAACGCATTCCCACCGGTGGCGGCTTGGGCGGTGGAAGTTCCGATGCGGCCGCCACCCTGGTGGCGCTTAATCAGGCGTGGCGGCTGCACCTGCCGACAGACGACCTCCGGTCCCTGGCCTCCCAGCTTGGCAGCGATGTTCCATTTTTCATCAGCTCTGCCTCCGCCATTTGTCGGGGGCGCGGCGAATTACTCACACCGCTGCCGCGCACCAATCCGTTGTTTGCCGTTCTCTATTTGCCGCCACAAGGCGTTGCAACCAAAGCAGTCTATGAGCAGTTCGACACCATGCCGCCACCCGCCAAAAACCACGTCCCGTTTGCGGCCATCGCCAATGCCGGTGCACTGGAAATTGCGCAGCACATCCAAAACGACCTTGCTCCAGCAGCCTATGCCGTGGCCCCCTGGCTCGGCGAGCTGCAACAGCGCCTGCAACAGGCAACCGGCACACCCGTACATCTCAGCGGCAGCGGCTCAACGCTTTTTTCACTCTTCGACCACCACGAAGACGCCCTCAAGCTGGCCGCCACCCTCACGCCCAAAATGCAAGCATCCTGTGTCATTCAATGCACAACCATCATCAACAACTAACTTTTACAAAACTCCAGCCCCATGATCGCTTCATGGGGCTACGCACGGGGCCACGCCATAAACGCCAAAATCCTCGATAGGGCAGGAGCGCCTTCTATCGGGATGCGGTAAGACTCTGTTATGACGCAGGCCAATTCGAAAAGGACTTCGTGGCTTCGTTTCGCGCGTCCGGGTATCTTCTTATAACCTTGCGGCCATCTGTGATCGGGATAGTAGTAAAGCCAATTCTGCGAGCCTCCTCGTTTCGGTACCGGGCCTGTGACCGGTTCTGCCAAATGCCAAGGACGGGAAAATATTCAGGAAACGGTATCAGGGCCTTGGGCGTAATAGCACCACTTTGTGGCCGCTGT
>JABEVB010000196.1 GCA_013044165.1 Phycisphaerales bacterium | reverse complement strand
TTTCAGTTCCGCCAGAATGCTAACAATCTGCCGGCGCTCCGCTTGAGATAATGTAGGTGTGCTCACTGCACTACTCCGCACATAGACGGTGAATTACTAATGGATTATCGAACTCACCGGGAGGGGAAGTTTACGAAATTTTCCCAGTTATTATGGTTATCTACCCAAAAATGTTACGTCCTATAATATAAGTCATTAGGAGTATTTATGGCAGTTAATATAGGGTTATCTGCCATCTGGCTTCTCTCACCCTATCTCATGAACCGCTCCATCACCTTAAAAGCTACCTTTTGGACATCCGGCACGGTTGCGGTATTGCTACAACCAGTTGCATCTCAACTTTGCGATCAACTCAAAACACTCAAGATGGATTCCCTTGGCGAACTTGGCAAGTAGCCCCCTGGCAACTCTGTTGAAGCAGGGTCAGGTTCATGGCCAACCGTATTGTATCTGATATAAACAATTCGCAGTTGTAACAAAACATCTCGCCGCTACGAGTAACTCGGCGGCTTCCAATTCAGGAGAGGTCAGTGTCGGAAATCACAGCATCACCAAACCCGGTATCGGGGCATAGTATCGGTCTCTGGTAAGCAGGTGTAAATCGTGCTGGAGGTGGCTACGGAAATCCAAAACGGCGTTGGCAGGAATCGGAGAACCGATCTTCCACGAGTGACGAAATGAAGAATGTAATAATGTGTCGTTTGCTCCTCGGACCAATATCCAAAACAACACAAGCCGAACCTACACAAAAGCTATCACACTCGGCCCCCTTGCACGAGCCTATTATGCGACTCAGGCGGCCGAAACATGCAGTCGGGGCCACCTACCAACCCAGCTTAATGACCGCCAATGCTCCAATGGCGATAAAAGCCCAAAGCAGCACGCCCTGAATCATGGGGCGAATACCCACCGATGCAATCGCCTTGCGCGAAAGCCCGCCGCCAATTAAAAATAGGGTTACGCAAATGCCAATGGTACTGCTGCGCGATATGACAGGGTCCAATCGTTCCATGACAGGCACAAAGCTACATAGCACGCTCGCCAACAAGAATATTCCAATAAACCAGGGAATATGCCGCACCCGCTTTGCGCCGCGCGACTCGCCGACTTCCTCTGTACTTTCCCCGGCAGATTGCTCCCCGCGTTTGCTGCGGCCAGCCCACCAGGCAAACCCCAGCGAAACCGGAATAATCCACAGTGCCCGCGATAATTTAACCGCCACCGCAGTGGTTAAGGCGTGCGGCCCATAACCGGCCGCCGACGCCACCACCGACGAAATATCGTGGATGGCAATGCCCGCCCACACTCCAAACTGCTGCTGCGTTAAACCCAGCGCGTGACCCACCGGGCCAAAAACGAGCAGTGCCACCGCATTTAGAATAAAAACCGTTCCCATGGCGACAGCCATAGGTTCTTCCTCGGCATCAATCACGGTCGCCACTGCGGCAATAGCCGAGCCGCCGCAAATCGCCGTACCCGCCGAGATCAGAGCCGATGCCTTTGCATCAATGCCAAGCTTGCGGCCGAGCCAATATCCAAGCAGCAGGGTGCAACCAATGCTTGCGGCGGCAAATACCGCGCCGCTCATACCCGCGTCCAGTACCGTGCGCAAGTTCATGGTAAAGCCCAACAATACCACGCACACCTGCAGAAGGGTTTTGGCGGCTTTGTGCCCGAAGGCAGCCCAAGGATTTCCAACCGAAAGAGCCAAAACCGCACCCAGACCCAACGCCAACGCCGGCGACGCCCATGGCGTAAGCACAACTGCCAGCGCCAACAAATACAAGGCGGGCCGCAGCCAAACAATGCGGTCGGCCACCCCAGTACCAAGCAAATCCAGAGAGGCGTCCCTCACCGGTACCGCCTCAACCACAACCTCGTCAATCTCCATCGCCGGGGGTAACTCCTCTTTCATGGCGTTCTCCATAAAACACACAGGCCTACCAATTGTTGACAGCCAGGCTCGCCACGATACGCAAGGCCAATATATAATGCAAAGACATTAAAGTTATGATATATATTAGATATACTTATATAAGGAACAGGCTATGAATTACCAGCATTTAACGCAGCAATTTAATCGCAATCACCTGCATCTTTTTCGGGCCGTGGCCGAAGCCGGCAGTTTCAGTCGGGCGGCGGAGCATTTGCTCATCAGCCAACCGGCGGTATCGCAGCAGGTTGCCGAGTTAGAAAGACACGTCGGACTGGCCCTGCTCGACCGCCTGCCGCGAGGTGTGCAGCTAACACCCGCAGGCGCAGAACTGCTCGCCTATGCCCAGCGCATTGCGGCCCTGGAGACCGCCGCGTTCAAGGCGATGCAGGATGCCTCCACACTCAAACAGGGCCGCCTCGCCGTAGGCGCCAGCACCACTATTGGAGTTTATTTGCTGCCGAAGTTGCTGGCGCAGTTTCGCAGCCGGTACCCCAACGTCACCCCATATGTCCAAATTGATAACACCACAGTTATTCAACAGTCGCTGCTGGACGGCTCGCTGCATCTGGCACTTACCGAAGGCTTTGCAGAGCACGAACTGCTGCACGCCCGCCCATTCTACAATGATGAGTTGGTGCCCATTGTCCCGATGGAACATCCGCTCGCCCGCCGTGAGTCCATCACGCTGGCGGAACTGGCCAAGCAGCCTCTGATTTTGCGCGAGCGCGGCTCCGGTACGCGCGCGGTGGTTGAGCGCGCGGCGGCCAAGCGCAACATCGCACTCATGCCTCTGCTCGAAATATCGCAGACACAGGCGATTAAAAACCTTGTCGCCGCCGGCATTGGCTGCGCCATTGTCTCCAGGCTAACGCTTTCCGACGAACCGCCCCGACGCTTGGCTCTCTTAAAGTTCTCCGACGCCAACCTCGAGCGTCCTCTGCATCTGCTGACGGTAAAAAACCGCACTCCCGGAAAACCGGCGGAAGCGTTTATCAAAATGCTGCATTAGCCGCCTTGTGTCCATCCGGACTTTAAACCACCAATTCCGACGTGCCAGGGCCAATGCTTGCCGATCCACGCCATCGCCATTTTAAAAGTCGTAATATCACGACTGCCACAAAATTCACCGCTGGATTTCTAAGCACGTTGCAAATACCATCAAGCTCGTAATATTGAACCTTGGCGTACTGCATGGAGTTTATATGCAAACCCAAACCATCGGTAAAAGTGACCTGATCTGTTCCCGCCTGGCCTATGGTGCTTGGCGTAATCCGGGAGTTAAAACTCCCGCCGATCTGACCGCTGAAAAAAAAGAAGCGGGTAAGCGAGCTTTTTTGGCAGCCTTCGAGGCCGGCTACACTCTTTTTGACCATGCCAATATCTATGGCCGCACCATGGGAGAATCGCTTTTTGGAGAACTACTGCGTGAGCATCCTCGCATGCGGCGAGATATCATCATCGCCACCAAGTGCGGCATTCGGCTCGCCGGCGACCCAACACCGGACGCGCAACACCGATATGATTTTTCGCGGGAGCACATTCTCTGGTCCTGCGACCAGTCACTTAAACGCCTTGGCATTGACACCATTGATCTGTATCAGCTTCATCGGCCCGACCTATTAATGGACCCGTGTGAGGTTGCCGAGGCCTTTGACATGCTCCACCGTCAAGGCAAGGTTCGTTATTTTGGCGTCTCTAACTTTTTGCCATCCACTGTGACCATGCTGCAGAGCGCTCTGTCGGCGCCGATGGTGGTTCAGCAGGTCGAAATTCATCTGGGCCGATTGGACTGCTTTTTTGATGGCACGTTGGATCAATGCCTGCAGTTGAACATGACGCCACTGGCATGGAGCCCATTGGGCGGTGGTATTCTGGGCGACGGTGGCCGTGTGCCAGAAGCACATGCCAACCGCGCCGTTCTTGAAAGCTTGCAGACATTCATGGATTCTATGGCCAAGAGAATTGGCACTTCACGTACCGTTCTGGCCTTGGCATGGCTGCTCAAGCACCCGGCGGGCATTATCCCAATCGTCGGTTCCATCAATCCCGTGCACATCCGAGAAGCCGCTCAAGCCGACACCTTGGAAATTTCACGCGAACAATGGTATGACCTGTTAATTGCCGCCCGCGGAAAACGTCTTCCGTAAGAGCCAAACACCAGCCATACTACCCCAAAACCTGCAACGGCGACCTCGGTTGCTTTGCATGCAGCTTAGCATCGGTGGGGCTGCAAAGTGTATGCCGCTGTTGGCCGAGCCGGTTTTAACTTTGCCTGCCAAACGCTATTTCGCCTGCGTAGCCGCAGGCTTTGCGGCCGGTTTAACCGGTTGGGGCAGTAGAACCAGAGCCTTTTGCACCGCATCCACCAGCGATTGATGCGGTTGAAAAACCCATATGGGCGCACCGGTGCCGACACACGCGCCATGCCATGTGGCTACCCCATTGATGCTGGCCTTCCAAAGCGATAGCGTCAGATGTTTAACAACAGCAACAGCCGGCCCCGCGACCGCCGGAAGTTTGATGCCTGCCACGGCCTGTTTGGCCGTCGGCCCCGCGTTAGATGCATACGAGACTATTATCACCATGGCACCCTTGGCAACCTGGCCCGTGGTAGCAAGCCATTTCTTGGCCCGCAGAGTCATCACGTCAGTCGCTAAAGTACTCAGAGCCGCCGCATCGGCCCGCGCGGTCAGCGCGACGAGTTTTCCGGCACGCAGTACTGCCGCCACTTTTTGCTTGGCGGACGCCACCGTAATGGCGGTGGGCTTGGCGTCGGTAAGCTTGGTCACTTGCCTGCTTCGCAGCGCAAGCAGCGTCGGAAACAGCGGGTCTACCGTCGCCGCGCCGAGCGTACACAAGCCGGGGTTGGCACTGCTGTAGCAGAACAGCGATTTTTTGGTCAGGTCGCTGAATCGCCCAAACGACACACGAATCGGCTCGGGCTTTGCCTTGGCTTTCGTGGTGGCGGTTTGAGGCATAAGTTCTATATAACGCTCCGGCGGCTTGATGCCGGCAAGTTTTAAATCGGCGCTGCCGCCAACAAATCGGTCGGCCTGCAGGCCGGTAAGGCTGCTCACCAAATTCGAAACATTGCCCTGATTGGCTGCCACTGCCACCGGCGCGGTCAACGTCCAGATGTTCTTTCGCTGCACCAACACTATCTCGCCGCTGCCGCCATGGAGGGTAATCCGACTGAAGCTGCTCTCATCCGGCGATAGCAAGTCCTTGCTGCGTAAGGCATTGATCGAGCCAGCCAAACTATCGTACCAGCTTCCGCCAACCGCATAGGCGTAGCCGGCATCCGCAGGCTGCACATACAGGCGACCATTGGCACTCTGGCGACCAATCAGCAATGTCTGCTTGTGCCCGGCAGTGTCCACAAGCTGCAGCGTAGCACGAGCCGGGCTTAGTCCCAGCCCTGCCGCAGAATGCGACCCCTGCGACTGCAGCTTAACGCGGTATGCATATTTCAGGCTTACCAGCGATTCCACCGCCGATCCGACCGTAGTATTGCTCGCCCATGCCGATAGAGGGGATACAAAAGTCCAGCGGCCATGGCGGTTCAAAAACTCACGGGGCGGTGTACCAGGTTTTTCAAGTTTAATTTGCGCGATGCCCTTCAGAGGCGAAGCAAATACCTGCTGGGCCGAAACCGTCGCCTTTTTATGCAGCGGCTGATGCGATACGTAAATCAGCACGCTCCCCAACACAATTAAAATCAGTAACGCCACCAAAGTCAGTCGAATGTTCATACCAAATGATTCCTGATTATTGCCTTGTCACCAACCTGTTGCCAACTGGGCGACTCCAGTGCGGTCGCACATGCCCGCAGTGCAGCTCGCTACACGCGCCGCCGCACCAAAAACACCGCGATACCCGCCAGCACCACCAGGACGGCCGGCCCCAAAAAGCTGATCAATCGAACGGTGGTCTCTTCTGTCGAACTCATGGCCGCTATTCGCAATGCCACGGTAGCCCGCGGACTTACGCCAATAAACTGCGCCTCATGCGCCAGCCAATACATGGTGTTCATAAACAGCTGCGCATTGCCAGGGTATTGCTCCACCGGAGTAAGCTGGCCATAAACGTCAGCCAGCCGATAGCTAAAACTGTCGTCGGATACCATCAGTCCTCCGCCAAACACCACCAACCGCGATGTCGGCGTGTTGACGCTCACACCCATGGGCACAGGCGGCGCAATGTCTTCGCCGGCCTTAAATTGTGTATCGCCGCCATTGCCCGGCCCGACAGCCCAAACATCTTCGCTAACCGGACTTTGAAGAATAACTTTCACCACCGGTTTGTTTAGTAAAGCAGCCTTGGCCTCGGCAGCCGATGGACGCTTACCAGGCTGTGTTGCCGCAGCATTCGCCGACGAAAAGTTTTTGATCGGCTCCACCACAGTCGGCCCCAACAAAAATACACCCGGAGCCGGTTCAACACCCATCAGACGCGTCGCCAACGAGCCCAGCGGACCGGTAATTGGCCCCGGCGGGTAGTGGGTGACGACTGTTTCCGGAGCAAGCACATACTTCTGGTGCCCACCCTGCTGCTGGGCAAATCGCTGCACCACCGTGTAAAGCGGCCGGATGCGTACCCCATATTGTGCCAACAAGCTCTTGTAAGGCAGTTCACCGCCGGTAAGTTGCATAATCTGCTCTGGCATCGAACCCAGCAGAAACAGCGCAGAGCCGCCTTCCTTCAGGTGCTTGGCAACATCGCGCTGCAGCATATTAAGCTGCATGGCCGCCATAAATTGCTGCTGCCCCATCGGTGGCAAGCCAATCACAACCCATATCACACCCTTGCCAATTGCAGGTGGCGTGGGTGAGGCATTGGGATTCTGCTGACTGGGCTCGCCCGGCGACCATTGATAAAAGGCGAAATTGCCGCGGCGAAGGTCGCTCGCTATGCGGGCAAAGCTCAGTCCTGCCTGCGGATTGGTTAAATCGCCCGGAAATGTGCTTACAAACACCACCTTGGTTTTGTGCGGATGCACCATCGCAAGCAGGGCCGCATTCACCGCCTGCTCACCTTGGAATATCCGCTGGCTGCTAATGCCACCCGGATTCGCCCGGAACAATTGATAGTCCGGAATACTCTTAACGCTGCGCGGCCCAATAATCACCACAGAGTCCGGCGATAACTGATGCAGCACCTCCCCGCCCTTGAGCGGTTTGAGATTCACGAGCTTTTTGTTGAATGCCTTTATAGCCGCGACCTGCCTTTTATATGCGGCCTGTCGCGACTGCAAATACTTTCCTAAAATGGCTCCCGCCTTCTTCATCGTGGCGGGATCGGTCAGGTATTGCAAATTTTGTTCAATGCTCTGCAGGTTGGTTTGCATGTCGGCAATGATCGTGGGCCAATGCGGCAGCGTGCGTGTCAAACCGTGGCGCACGTCACGGGCCAACTGCTCGCTGGCCTGCGGAAATGCCCCCTGCGCAAATGCGCTTTGTACCTGCACAACCTGCTGCTGCTCGGCATTGCTCACTCCGGCCTGTGCAGCCAGCAAGCCAATTTGCGTCGCTTCCCTCTTAAAGAAAGCATTTAACGCCGCCCCCAGCGGCTTATATTCCCGTGCTGCGGCGCGATAAGGCTTAAACTGATCCGCAAAACGAGCCTTAATCGTGCGCTCAAGTTCGCGGCGGCTATGGGGCCGGTAGATCTGCAGGGCCGGCGATAAACGAACATATTCCCGCAGCAACCGTTCCACCCGATCGCCCGACGCCTGCTCCGAAGCGGTCTCTCCGCCACCGGAAAGGTACATGTTGACCAACTGATATTTTTCACCGCTTGCCGCGATTAATTTGACCAAGGAATGCGTTTTAGGCGAGAGCGAATAAATCTGACCGGTCGTAAAGTCCTGCCTGTGGTTAAAGCGAAAGCCAAGATAGTCAAGCCCCGCGACCAAGCCGATCAAAATGACAATTAAAATCGCCGTGTTGGCGCCATAGATCCAGCGACGAGTCCCCACGGCATTTGCGTTCCGATCAGCGCCTTGAGCCGGTTGGGCCGGCTGTGTCTGCTGGCCTGACTCGGTTGATTTTATTTCATTGGGCATATTCAAAAGCTCCACGAATAACGGGTTGTCTGTATACGCGACGGCAGGTGCACGCTCCCATCAGAGCGTTACCGCCAACGGCGGCTCTCCATGACCACATAGGTCATCGCCAAAAACAGGAAAGACCCCGTTAAAAAATAAACCACATCGCGCGTATCCACCACGCCGCGGGCGAAGCCCGTGGTATGCGGTTCAATCGCAATATATCCGAGCACATTAAGCACGCCCTGCAAAAAGTGCCACGACGGTTTAACATAAGGCCGCAACAAAAATGACAGCACCGTCGCCAGCCAATCAAGCACCAGCAACGTAATGCAACTGCTCATCGCCGCCACCACCTGATGCTGCGACAAGGCAGAAAAGAACAGCCCCACCGACACCATCAGCATGCCCATGAGCACCAAGCCAACATAGCCCGTAAAAATCGGCGGAAAGTCAGGTCGGCCGAACGCCAGCAATATCAGAACAAACACCACGCTCGAAAGCACCAGGACTGTGTAAAAGCCCAACGCTCCCAAAAACTTGCCAAATATCAATTCCACTTCCGTCAGCGGACTGGTGCGCAATACTTCGATGCGCCCTGAACGATATTCCTCCGAGAACAGAGCCATCGTTATAAACGGCACCAGAAAAACCATAATCAAATGGTTCATGGCTATCATGGGGCCGGGGTCAGCGAGGCTGCCGGGACGCAGGATCTGCAGCGAAAAAAGCAGCCCCACAAACAGCAGATAGATGGTCAACACAATGTAACCCAGCGGTGCGTAAAATAGCGCCTTGATTTCGCGCCCCGCTATTGCCAATGTTCGTAGCATATTTTATTGACTCCGCCAAAAACGAATCGTTTGATGTTTGTTTCGTCGCGCCGGCAACCACCGAACCGACGATGTGCCACAATATGAGGCCCTATACTAAGCCGCTTCACGACCGCCATCGGATCGCTCGCCGCTGCGGCCCGGATCGGTAATCTGCACAAAAAATTCTTCCAGCGACATGCCGGCCGTTCGCATCTCCCGCAAGGCCCACCCGCGACCCACCACAGTAGCGGCAATTTGCTCGCGCAGAGCAGCTTCAACCTTGCCCGTAATTTCAAAACTTGCCACCGGTCCGCCTCCGAGTATTTTGGCATCCTGCACTCCCGGCAAAGCCGCTATGGCGCTTTTTATCTGGTCGGCCGGGCCACGCACCTCCACCAGCAGCCGCGAGCCTCCACCACGCTGCGCCCCTTGCTGCTTCAATTCATCGGGCGTGCCCTGAGCTAATATGCGGCCGCGACCAATGATGATTACCCGCTGGCATACCAATTCCACCTCCGAAAGGATGTGCGTGGACAGCAGCACGGTATGCTGACCGGCAAGTTCGGCAATCAACCGCCGCGCTTCACGAATTTGTGATGGATCCAGCCCCACCGTTGGCTCATCCAGCACCAGCACGGGGGGATTGTGCAAAAGGGCATCGGCAATGCCCAATCGCTGCCGGTAGCCCTTGGATAAATTGCCCACCAACCAGCGCAGCCGGTCACCCAGCCAGCAGCGTTCAGCAACTTCACCAATGCGTTGCCGACGCTGCGCCCGTGGCATGCCCCGCAATTTACCACGATAATCCAAATATTCGCCGACACGCATCTCGTGATACAGAGGTGTGCTCTCCGGCAAATACCCAATATTCTCCCGTACCTGCAGCGACTGGCTAAAAACATCGTAACCCGCCACCGATGCCCGGCCGCTTGTGGGAGGCATATAGCAGGTAAGCATGCGGATGGTGGTGGTTTTGCCGGCTCCATTTGGCCCTAAAAAACCCACCACCGATCCTTTAGAAACCTCAAAACTGATATGGTCAACCGCGCGAAAGCGGCCATAGTCTTTGGTGATCTGGTCAACGACGATTTCCGCTGGCTTTTGCATATATTCTCCGCCTGTTTTGCCTCGCCACGGCCAACGCGCCGGGCATGACTATTGAATTCACCATACCATGCTTGAGCTTGGGCCGTCACGCCCCCCCCACCCACACCCTTCTCCCCGCCTTTCATCTCTCCTCTCTATCACAGACCAATCTCTCTAATGGTGTTTTTACGAATTGTCAACGGTTTGGTTTGAACAAAATTGCCACGCAAGCCAAAATTTTTCATTTGACAGCCCGCCTCTCTGCGGATACCTATTACCATGTGTTCGCCGCTGCGGCGGTGCTTTTGGCTGGAGGCCTTGATGAAAAGGTTTGCCGTTTCTGCTTGTGTGCTCGGAATCGCCGGGATCGCGTTGACCCTTGGTGGCTGCCAGACGCTCACCGATACCCCGGGGGCTAATGCCAACCGCATGGCGCACGCTACCGTTACCGACTGGCGCCAAGCGCCCGACGATGTCGAGCAATTGTTGCTGCTCAATCGTCCGGTGCAGATGTCTAGCGCACCGGTTCCGTCGCGCTAAGGCTTGAGACCTCTGTCGGGCAATTGCTTTGCAATGGCCGCCTGCACGTCAACAAGCCATGCGATCGGCTTTGACCTAGCCGCTTGGGTTGCTGCGACTGGGTAGCCATTGTCTGATGCGCCGTGGGGCACACAGAGCATTGTCTGCCCACAAACATACTGGCAATTTTATCCCTCAAGTTTCGCCCGGCAAAAAAGGCCGAAACGCCGATAATGCCATGGTGCGATAGCAATTGAAGGAAGGCTTGGAATGGCTCGCAACACATGGATGCTCATACTAGTCGCCGGGGCTATGGTGCTTGCAGGTTGCACACAGCGCCCTAGCGGCATCAAAGCATATGTTAACGGGCGGCTCGCCGCCGAGCACGGCCATACGGCCCAGGCGATTGCCGAGCTGTCCAAGGCCATCGCGCGCAATCCACAGATGGCGTTGGCGTACCAGGCTCGCGCCGATCTCTACCGTAAGAGCCATCATCTCAACAAAGCAGCGGACGATTACCAGCACGTTACCCAACTGGATCCATATAATTTTCACAGCTTCTTTGAACTCGGCCGCATCTACCAGCAGCTTCAAAAGTTTGAACAGTCCATTAGCGCATACCAGCATGCTCTGCAGCTTCAGCCCAGCAACACCCATGTAGCCATGAACCTCGCAGTAGCCTACGCCCAGGCAGGCCATCCATTCAGAGGCATTTTATATGGCAAACGCGCTGTGGATGGCGGCCGCAAAGACTTTGCCGCCCTCGCCAATCTCGGCGCCATTTATGCTCAGGCCGCCGCCAAAGATGCTGCGTACCGAGCCAAGGCCATCAACTACCTCAAACAGAGCCTGGAGCTTCAGCCACATCAACCAAGGGTTTATCTCAACCTCGCGGAGGTGTATCTCAAGGCTGGAGAGTTTACCGATGCCGGTCGTGTGCTGCGCACCAGCATGAAGTTGGCCCCTTCCGCCCTCGCCAGCGAACGACTGGGCTATTGCTACTACAAACTCCATAACTTACATAGCGCCAAGCGGGCTTATCTCGAAGCACTTACGCTTAAGCCCAATTACTTTCCAGCACTTAACGGCCTTGGCGTGGTGAGCATGACGCAGTCAATTGAACATCCCGATTCCATGCATGCAGGCAGACTTTCCGCCCAGGCCATCAAATACTGGAAAGCAAGCCTGAAAGCTAATCCAAACCAACCCCTTATTCAAAAACTGGTTAAGCGGTTTTCGCAGCACAGCTCATCGCAGTAAGCGGAGCAGAGCCCCTCCTGAATCAGCTCACGCGATTACTGGTTGATGCTGCGAGTTGAATGAACGACCTCCGGCTGTGATAATCACTGTATGGCTGGCATCGAAAGCAAAATTATTGTTGGCGACTGCCTTGAGGCACTCAAGGCGTTTCCCGAAAACTCATTTGACCTCATCGTCACGTCCCCGCCGTATGCACAAGCGCCCGAGCACTTGGCTGCACACAGCCCCAACCCGCGGAAGGACCAATGAGTTACGAGCGGCAAATGCGGCACAATCTGGCCATGCCCCAGCGCCGCCAGATTGAACAATCGCTCCTCCGCGCGTTCCTGCGGCAGGGTGGCGTTATTCAAAAATTCAACGATAAGCACGACCTTGTAAACACACTCGCTGATGAGTTCAGCCTTAATCTCTCTCAACGCACAGCATGCCTGCAAACAGTTTATCGCAAAGAAAATCGAGTCAAGAACGCCGTCCTCTGGCACCGGCTGCTGTTCCGCGCAGCTGACGCTTTGGCCAATCGTGGCTTGGTTTCCAAGCCTGGTCAGACATTTAAAAAGACCGCTCGCCGTGAATGGATGCTTACCGAAAAAGGGCTTACGGCGGCCATGGGGCTATGCGACCTTCCGCTGGAACAAAAAGCGGTTCTCTCCGCGATCACCTGCGAGGTGCAAACCGCAGCCAACCAACTTATCAACCACCCCAAACCAGCCAACTACAACCCTATAAACCATCAGAAAAAACGGATTCAAACGGCTCGCCATGCACTGCTCCGCTACCGTGCCTTTCGGCACGCGGTGATAGAAGCCTATGACTGCCGTTGTGCCGCCTGCGGCTTAAAGCTCGCGTCGCCCGATGGTACTTCATGGGAAGTTCAGGCCGCGCATGTAGTTCCAAGCAGTGCTTTTGGACGCGACGATATATGGAACAGCATTGCTCTGTGCCGCTTCCACCATTGGGCCTTTGATGTCGGGTGGTTTACCGTGCTCGACAACTTTGGTATTCAGCTATCAAACCGGTCCACTTTGTTGCCGTCCAACCATAGCTTGATGGGCCGATACGACTGCCTGCGGGCGCTCGGCCGCTCCCAAAGCCGCATTCATCTACCGGCTCATGCCAATCTATACCCAGATACACTCGCACTGCTGTGGCACCGCCAAAATGTCTTCGCAAACCCGCGTCCAGACAAGCGACCACTCAATTCTTAAATCCATGCAAGAAATGTTCGCCAGATGAAATACTGGGCAGTACAGGGTTCGAACCTGTGACCTCATGCGTGTCATGCATGCGCTCTAACCAACTGAGCTAACCGCCCTGCTGGACAAAAATATTAGCATAATGCAGCCCCGTCCGCCAGCCATTTGCCCTACGCCGCTCATTGCCGCGCCACTACGCCTCGGCGTTATTCCACCCGACCTGTTTACAGTTTCGGCAGCCCCCGTGCTGGTTGCCGCTGCTGCCAAAAAAAGATAAGATAAAGAACTTGCATCTTTGCGGACGATGCAGGCGGGCAGGCGGAGAAAAGCCGCTACGTAAATTTTGAGGGCATAACCTCATACGGAGGTCTTTACATTGAATATCGCCGGATTTCCGGCCGGGTTGCCGCCCCAGCAAGGGCTGTATGATCCAAGCCAGGAACACGACAGTTGTGGCGTGGGCTTTATTGCGCACATCAAGGGCAGGAAGAGTCACGATATTGTGCTTCAGGCTCTTACCATGCTCGAGCATATGGAGCACCGCGGCGCTTGTGGCTGTGAAGAAAACACCGGCGACGGCGCGGGTATTCTCACCAGCCTGCCACACCCGTTTCTTGAAAAAGTCGCCCTCCGCGACGCCAAACTTCAACTGCCACAAGTTGGCCAGTACGGCGCGGGCATTGTCTTTCTACCGCGCGACGCAGCCCAGCGCCTCCAATGCGAGCGCACCGTCGAACTCTTGGCCGCGCAACTGAGACTCAAACTTCTTGGCTGGCGCAATGTGCCTGTAGATAACTCCATGATCGGCCCATCGGCCCTGCGCACCGAACCGGTGATGCGCATGGTCTTTATTCAAGGTGCCGCCGGGCAGGATGGCGAATCGCTTGAACGCTCTCTGTACATGCTGCGCAAGCGATCCACCGCCGAAATACGCCAAACCGGCCTGCCGGAAGCCCAACTGTTCTATATCTGCAGCCTTTCCACCAAAGTGCTTATTTACAAAGGGCAGCTTACCTCGCTTCAGGTCAAGCAGTACTTTCGGGCCGATCTTACCGATCCCGATTATGTAAGCCACCTGGCACTGGTGCACTCGCGCTTCAGCACCAACACGTTCCCGTCTTGGGACCGTGCGCAGCCGATGCGTTTCATGGCCCACAACGGCGAAATCAATACCCGCCGTGGCAACATCAACTGGATGAAGGCTCGCGAAGCGATGTTCCAGACACCGCTCTTCGCCGGCGACATTGAGTACATCAAGCCCGTCATCGAGCCGGACAGCTCAGATTCCGGCGAGTTCGACAACTGCCTCGAGATGCTGCTGCACACTGGCCGCAGCCTGCCGCACGCGGTCATGATGATGATTCCGGAGGCGTGGCAAAATCACGAATCCATGGACCCGCGCCGCCGCGCATTTTACGAATACCATGCGTGCCTTATGGAACCATGGGACGGGCCGGCATCTGTCGCATTTACCGACGGCCACTACATCGGCGCCGTGCTCGACCGCAACGGCCTGCGTCCAAGCCGCTACTACGTTACCCGCGACGACCTTGTCATCATGGCCAGCGAAGTAGGCGTACTCGATATTCCACCGCAAGATGTGGTCAGCAAGGGCCGGCTCCAACCGGGCCGTATGTTCTTGGTTGACTTCGCCCAGGGCCGCATTATCAACGATGGGGAGCTTAAAGCGCAGCTCGCGTCGGAACATCCCTACGGCCAATGGCTCAAGGAACAGCGACTTGAGCTTGGCGAACTGCCGCCGGCGGCGCGCGTTGCGGAGTTTGATCCCGACGCATTGCTGCACCGCGCCCAATGCCTGGGCTACACCACGGAAGACGTTTACAAACTCATGGCCCCCATGGCAGCCACCGGCCTTGAGCCAATTGGCTCGATGGGCAACGACGCCGCACTTGCCTGCTTGAGCGACCAGCCACGAATGGTGTACGACTACTTCAAGCAAACCTTCGCTCAGGTGACAAATCCACCGCTTGATTCCGATAAAGAATCCATCGTCATGAGCCTCGAATGCTACATCGGGCCTGAGCAAAACCTTCTTTCGGCGACCGCCTCCAACTGCCATCGTCTGCTGTTACCGCAGCCCATTCTTACCAATGCCGAGTTGGCGCAGCTTAAAGAACTCAATTACCGCGGTTGGCGAAGCCAGGTGATTGACGCCGTGTTCGATCGAACAACCGGCGCACAAGGTCTTTCTTTGGCGCTCGACGATATCTGCCGTCAGGCCAACAAAGCCATTGCCGCAGGCTGCAGCATCATTATTCTCTCAGACCGCAGCCTTGCCGAAGACCGCGTGGCCATACCCGCCCTCGTTGCCTGCGGTGCCGTACACCACCACCTCGTGCGCCAGGGCACTCGCACCCGTGTTGGCATTGTTATCGAAACCGGCGAAGCGCGCGAAGTACATCATCATTGTCTACTGGTGGGCTATGGTGCCGATGCCATCAACCCCTACCTCGCCTTTGACGTGCTTTGGAGCCTCAAGCGTGAAGGCACACTCGATGCCAAGCTTGACGACGAAAAAATCGCCAAAAACTATATCAAGGCGGTTGGCAAAGGCATCCTCAAAGTCATGAGTAAAATGGGTATCTCCACGCTGCAAAGCTACAAGGGCGCCCAAATTTTTGAATCAGTCGGATTGCATCGTGAGGTTATTGAACGCTGCTTTGCCGGCACAATTTCTAAAATAGACGGTGTCAAGCTCGACGTGCTTGCCCAAGAAGCTCTGCGTCGGCACGGCATTGGCTTCCCGCAGGGAGCCGATGCCGTGCGACTGCCCGTATTACCCGACGGCGGCCAATATGCCTGGCGAAAAGATGGCGAGCAGCACCTGCTCAACCCTGAAACCATCGCCTATGTGCAGGAAGCCGCCCGCAGCAACAGCCGCGAAGCCTATAAACGATACGCCCAAATTATTAACAATCAGGCGGGGCATTTGTGTACCCTGCGGGGGCTTTTTAGCTTCAAAAACAATCTCTCCCCGGTTCCCCTTGCAGAAGTGGAGCCTGCCGCTGAAATCGTCAAGCGGTTTGTCACCGGAGCCATGAGCCTCGGCTCTATATCCACCGAAGCACATGAAACCCTTGCCATCGCCATGAACCGCATGGGCGGCAAGTCCAACACCGGCGAAGGTGGCGAAGATGTCCGGCGCTTCAAACGCGATCCCAACGGAGATTGGCGCCGCTCGGCCATCAAACAGGTGGCCAGCGCTCGCTTTGGCGTTACCATCAACTACCTTACAAACGCCGATGAACTGCAAATTAAGATGGCCCAGGGAGCCAAGCCCGGTGAAGGTGGTCAGTTGCCTGGCCACAAAGTTGACCGGTACATCGGCAAATTGCGCCATGCCACACCCGGCGTGCAGCTCATCAGCCCGCCGCCGCATCACGACATCTACTCCATTGAAGACTTGGCGCAGCTCATTTATGACCTCAAAAATTCCAATCCCAAGGCGCGCATCAGCGTTAAGCTGGTTGCCGAGGTTGGCGTTGGAACCGTCGCCGCCGGTGTTTCAAAGGCTCATGCCGATCATGTGCTCATCGCCGGCCACGACGGCGGCACTGGCGCTTCGCCCCTCACCAGTATTAAACATGCCGGCACACCCTGGGAACTGGGCCTTGCTGAAACGCACCAGACCCTGGTGCTTAACGACCTGCGCAGCCGCATTGTCGTGCAGGTGGATGGCCAGCTTAAAACCGGCCGCGATGTTGTCATTGGTGCTTTGCTCGGAGCCGAGGAGTTCGGCTTTTCAACCGTACCACTCGTGGCCATGGGCTGCATCATGATGCGTGTATGCCACCTTAACACCTGCCCTGTCGGCATTGCGACGCAAGACCCCGTTCTACGGAAAAAGTTTGCCGGCAAGCCCGAGCATGTCGTCAACTACTTCTTCCTTGTTGCCGAGGAAGTACGCGAGCTGATGGCTCAGCTTGGTTTTCGCAAGCTGCAGGATATGATCGGCCGTGTGGATGTGCTGGAGGTTGGCGCAGCCATTCAGCATTGGAAAACCCAGGGTCTCGATCTGACGCCCATCCTTACACCAGCGCACAAAATGCATGAAAATGTTGGCGTATATGCCACCAAAGCCCAGGATCACGGCTTGGAAAATGTGCTCGACCAGACAATCATCCGCGATGCCCGCACCGCCATAGACACCGGCAAAGCCGTTAAGCTTTCCTACCGTGTTAAAAATATTAACCGTACCGTGGGTACCATGCTCAGCCACGAAATCGCCAAGGGATACGGCGATACAGGCCTGCCGGAAGATACTATCCATATTTCGCTCCGCGGATCGGCTGGCCAGAGCCTGGGTGCCTGGCTCGCTCGCGGCGTGTTTATCGAGCTTGAAGGCGACGCCAACGATTATGTCGGCAAGGGGCTGTCGGGAGGCATCATTGCCGTCTACCCCGACCGGGCCTGCACCTTTAAGCCTGAAGAAAATATCCTCATAGGCAATACCGTGCTATACGGCGCCACCAGTGGCAAAGCATTTTTCCGCGGTGTTGCCGGCGAGCGCTTTGCCGTCCGCAACTCGGGCGCATCGGCGGTGGTTGAAGGCACCGGGGATCATGGCTGCGAATACATGACCGGCGGACGGGTAGCCATTCTCGGCCCCACCGGGCGCAACTTCGCGGCCGGCATGTCGGGGGGCATTGCATACGTGTTCGACCCGGATGAACAGTTCTTGCAGCGCTGCAACCTTGCCATGGTAGATCTGGAAAAGCTAATTCGACCGGAAGACATACAGGAACTTAAAACCATGATTGAAGAGCACGCCCGCTTTACGCAAAGCAGCGTAGCCGCGGGTATTTTGGCAAACTGGAATGCCAGCCTGGCCAAATTCCATAAGGTTATGCCCATCGAATTTCGCCGCGCGCTGGAGCGCCAGGCTCAAGAAGCACGCCTCGGCAAACCGGAAGAGGTGCAGCATGGGTAAGCCCACCGGATTTATGGAATATCCCCGCGAATTGCCCGCGTCACGCCAGCCCTTGCTTCGCGTACTCGACTGGAATGAGTTTCACGATCACATGCCGTCAGACGGCCTGCGTAAACAGGGTGCACGCTGCATGGACTGCGGTGTCCCTTTTTGCCACAGCGCCTGCCCCGTCAACAACCTCATTCCAGAATGGAATGACCTTATCTACAAAAACCAATGGCACGAGGCTTATATCCGCCTCATCAAAACCAACAATTTTCCGGAGTTTACCGGGCGAGTTTGCCCCGCACCTTGCGAAGGCTCATGCGTGCTCGGCATCAACGAGCCGCCGGTCACCATCAAAAGTATTGAAGCCGCCATCATAGATCATGCATGGCAGCAAGGCTGGGTATTGCCCAACCCGCCCCAGCAGCGCACCGGCAAAAAAGTCGCCGTAGTGGGCTCGGGGCCTGCCGGCCTCGCCGCCGCCGACCAGCTTAATAAAGCCGGGCACCTCGTAACCGTCTTTGAACGCTCCGACCGCATCGGCGGCCTGCTCATGTACGGCATTCCCAACATGAAGCTCGACAAGCAGGCTGTGGTGAATCGCCGCGTAAAACTCATGGAGCAGGAAGGCGTAAAATTCGTCACCAACACCCATATTGGTCGTGATATTGATGCCTCCGAACTGCTCAACCAATTTGATGCCATTGTGCTCGCCGTCGGCGCTACCAAACCGCGCGATCTCTCCGCACCGGGCCGGCAACTCAAGGGCATTCACTTTGCCATGGAGTTTCTCCATGGCAACACACGCAGTCTTCTCGATTCGCAACATAAAGACGGCCATTTCATCTCCGCCAATGACAAAAACGTCATTGTCATCGGCGGCGGCGACACCGGCACCGATTGCATTGGTACATCGCTCCGCCACGGCTGCAAAAGCCTGGTCAATTTTGAACTCCTCGATCAGCCTCCCGTAGCACGCGCCGCAGATAATCCATGGCCGCAATGGCCCAAAATTTTCCGTGTGGATTACGGCCACGAAGAAGCATCCGCTCGCTTCGGCCAAGACCCGCGAGCCTATGCCATTACCACCAAAGAGTTCCTCGGCGATGACCAAGGCCATCTTCGCGCCGTCAAAACCGTGCGAGTCCAGTGGGTCAAAAACAATGGAAAAATGGTCATGCAGGAAGTGCCAGGCTCCGAGCGGGAATGGCCGGCAGACCTCATCTTCCTGGCCATGGGCTTCCTTGGCCCTGAAGAAACGCTTGGCAAAGCTATGCAGCTTGAAACCGATGCCCGCTCCAACTTCAAGGCTGACTATGGCCGCTTCGCAACTTCTCTAGAGGGTGTATTTGCCGCCGGCGACTGCCGCCGTGGCCAATCGCTGGTCGTCTGGGCCATCAACGAAGGCCGCGGCGCCGCCCGCGAATGCGACCGCTTCCTCATGGGCCACACCAACTTACCCTGACACCGCGAATTGCCCGAGGCGTGTTGCCGCCCACGCAAAGGAATCCACCATGCGGTCAAAGCTGGTAATATCTTCGCTGGTGTTGGCTCTCGGGTCTGTCGGCTTACGACATGCGCAAGCACGTCCATTTCGCATCGCAGCACCAAGCAATCCCGCGCTCACCACGCAGACACTCAGATCAGGCGACTTTATCCTTGGCATTTCGGATCTCGGCGGCGGCTATATCAACAAACTCGTGATTCCTGACCATGGAGATATCATGGGCAGCGCAAGTAAACGCTACGGCCGGGGTGGACAATCCGCCATGCGTGACTATATGCACGCCGGCGCATACAACCCCACGCAGGCAGGCTACACTGATATGGACGGAACCCAGTGTCAAATCGTCACCAAGCCCGGGCTTTTGGTGATTACACCACATAAGTGCCGCCTCTGGTGGGCTGATGGCAAGTATGACTTCACGAATCGCCATCGCACGCCCGCGCAGGAGGCAAGAAAAATTACCAGCGAGTTCGACTACTACGGCTATTACCAGAATGTGGACGGCACAAACGGCATCACCATCTCTTGTATAAAGCACTACTTCGAATATCGCTTTATTCGCAAGCCGGGTTTTTGCTTCCGACAGTTTGGCCCCGGCACGCCTGTTTTTAGACCCTACAACGCACTCAAAGACATCCCCGTTAAACATCCGGTCGGGGTCTATCCCGCTCAACCGTTTGATCTTTCCAAAGCGCTGGTTGTCTGGTCGCTGCGAGGCGATACGGCGATCTGGAACCCGCGATGGGTTTATTATCTTAAGAAAAGCGGCACATGGGATATCCACCGTCGTCGGGATAACACACACCATTTGGTCTATGGTTCCAATGCTACTTATCAACCATTGATAATCATCAGCGACTCAAAAGATCCCAGCACGGGAAAGGCCTTGGGTGTCTTCAGACCAAATTCTGTGATTAATACTAACATTATCGTTGGTCGCAAAGACAATGGAAGCCAAGTCTACGCTGATCCGCGCCTAACCCGCGTCATAGCGGCGGATATTCCACATCGAATCGAAAGCATGTGGAAGTTAGGCTTCTTCATATACTTCCGCGGCATGCTGAATCGAACACAAACTCCGCCGGGCGTTTATGAAACATTCCGTACCGAAGTATACATGCTCGTCGGAACCCCCAATCAGATTCGCAACGCTGCGGCAATAATTACCCGCTCTTCCGCAAACACACGCCGTTGATCATATCAAGCAGCACGATAATGCCGTCGTGCCGACACTGTAGATTCGGAACGTTCACGCCAAATTTCTAAGAGTTATACTGCCCGTGCAGACACACCGCACGATCACGTCAATAGGCATGGCGTATGAATGATGTCTGATTAGCGACATTCATAAACCGCCTAATATACAGGTTCGGATGGTGCAGCAGCAACCTATGGCGGGGCCTAAAGCAGAAGGAGCATGCTTACGCCCTATCAAACAAAACCAACCCGAATTCCCGTCAAATATCTAGCCCAGAACTCAAAGCCAGCCCGCTCCGGCGCCCCCAAGATCAACGATGGCTGCAACATCAAAAATACGGTAAGAAAATATTTCACGAGGCGGCAAGTAACAAACAAGCCCTGCCCAGTTATGGCTTGGCGCTGCGCTTTCCTATGATCTGAAAGCGATGGCTCACCGCCGAAAAGCCCATGCTCCGGGCAATTTCATCGCGGAGTCGTACAATCTCGGCGTTGTTGAAAGGCACGATCTTGCCGCTGTCCATATCTACAAGGTGGTCGTGCCCACGGCCGTCGGCGGCCCATTCGTAGTGCGATTGCTTGTTGGCCCCAAATACCACCTGCTTAAGAAGCTGCGCATCTACAAGGTGCTTGAGGGTGCGATACACCGTAGCTTTGCTGACACGCTCATTAAGCTCGCGAAGCATAATTAAAAGCTCTTCAGCCTCAAACGGCCGATTAAATCGCGGCGCCGCCCGCAAAATCGCCGCACGCTCATCGGTGAGCTTCAGCCGCCGGGCGTGCAGAAATGATCGAAATATTGCTTCAGGGTCTGCCATAACTCAAATTATCCGCTGCCAGGCTAATCCCGGCAACCGGGCCGAGGGAACAACTGGCATGCCAACAAAGCATGCACCTCGTCAAAGCAGGCGAGAGCTGAGTTACCATCTGCGGACTTATGCCTGACCATCAGGGACAAGCCCACGTATACATCAATTGGCTTGCGGCGGAGAGAATATTTATTTTACGGCCGTGGCGGCTATACTACTGTAATGGAAAAAGTGGTTCGAAAGTTTTCGTCTCATGGTGCCGCCGAGGCGGCGGACCGGGCGTATTATCAATCGCTTACGCCCCAGCAGCGTTTGGAAATTCTCTTTGACCTGATTAACTCGCAGCGGAGCAACGATGAAAGTTCCCAGCGACTTGCGCGCGTTTGTCGCATCGTTAAACGCAGCCGATGTTAAATACCTGATCGTTGGCGGCTACGCGGTGGCCTTTCATGGGCGGCCACGGTTTACCGGCGGTATGGATATTTTTGTCGCGCGAAGCCCGGACAACGCAGAAAAGCTTATCGCTGCGATCGCTCACTTTGGCTTTGAGGGCTTGAACCTTACCACATCCGATTTCCTGGAGCCCGATGCCATCGTTCAGCTCGGCTACCCGCCGAATCGAATTGACCTGCTCACAAATATTGACGCAGTAAGCTTTGATGAAGCATATGGCCAACGCGTGCTGGGTAAACTCGACGACATTGACGCCCCATTCATAAGCCGCCACCTGCTCAAACGAAATAAGCTCGCCACCGGCCGTCCAAAAGATATCGCCGATGCCGACAGCCTCTGACTTTAAACCCCAAACACCAGCCGCTGTGGCGTAAGCCGCCACGGTTGCACCAGCAATCGCATGATGTGCCGCGACAGCCACTCCGTCCCTGCACGGCTATTCCGCAGCCAACGTCAATCCGGGCCGGTTGAGGATGCCGCCATAGTGTTTTACAATATGGGGCTATATTGATGCGGTGCAAGCAACGGTTTACCACTGTTGCTGCAACGCCTGGCGGATAACCTCACGAGATTGCTACATGCAGCATCATCAAAAGCCACCGGCCCGCAGCGGCCGACAATTGCCGCGGCGAGTGGCCGTGCTTGGCAGCACCGGCTCCATCGGGTGCAACACGGTGGAGGTTCTGGAGCACCTTGGCAGCGGTTATGAAATCACCGGGCTTGCGGCAGCGCAAAGCTGGGAAAAGCTCTCTCAACAGGCACTGCGAACACATCCTAAAGTGGTTGCTCTAAGCCATCCAACCCAAGACGCTGTTGCTCACCTGCGCCGCACTCTGGCCCATAAATCCATCGCGGTCGAACAGGGGGCGGCCGCCCTTGATCACATGGCACAGCGCGACGATGTGGATGTGGTCGTGGCCGCAGTCGTAGGCGCGGCCGGACTTTCGCCGGTGCTACGGGCCGCCGAGGCCGGTAAATGGATCGCTCTGGCCAATAAAGAAGCGTTGGTGGTGGCGGGTTGTCTGGTAATGCCGCTGGCCCAAAAGCACGGAGCTCAAATTCTGCCGATAGACAGCGAGCACTCAGCCATCTTTCAATCTTTACGCAGCGGCCAAACCAGCGAAATTCGGCGAATTATTCTGACCGCCAGCGGTGGGCCATTTCGCACCTGGCCAGCGGAAAAAACGGCCGGCGCTACCGTTGCCGAGGCCCTCAACCATCCCAACTGGAACATGGGACCAAAAATAACGATAGATTCCGCCACGCTTATGAATAAAGCCCTCGAAATTATTGAGGCACACTGGCTTTTTGGCCTGCCAGCAGACCGCATCGAGGTGCTCATTCACCCCCAGTCCATCATTCACAGCATGATAGAATTTGTGGACGGCAGCATTATTGCCCAACTCGGTACCCCCGATATGCGTACGGCCATACAGTACGCCATCACCCATCCGGCCCGTGTGGCTGGCTGCAGCACCCGGCTGGATTGGTCGAAAATAAAGGAAATGACCTTTGAAGAACCGAAAGGTCGCTTTCCCGCTCTGGAGCTTGGTTTCGAAGTGATTCGCCGGGGTGGAACCTCCGGCGCGGTGGTCAACGCCGCCAACGAGAAAGCCAACGAACTTTTTCGCGCAGGAAAAATAACTTTTGGGCAAATTGTGGCAACCTCTCAAAAAGTTTTACAGCGCCATCTATCCGATGGTTTTATCGCCCAGCCCACACTAACCAACCTGCTTGCCGCGGACCAGTGGGCCAGGCATACGGTTTTGGAGATCATCCAATGAAGTTTACCTTATCTTTGACTCCGCCCGCCCATTCGGCGGCCCGGCGGCGATCGCTGCTGGCAACTTGGTTAGGCACGTCGCGCGCCGTTTTATATTGCAGCATTATTCCGCTGCTGGCCGCTACGGCGCTGTCCGGCGCTCTCGATAGCGCCCGCCGTTGGGTGCTGTTGACAGTCGGTTTTGGCGCGGTCATTTTTTTTCACGAACTGGGCCATTTTTTAACCGCCAAGCGATTTGGCGTGCGCTGCGATGTTTTTTCGGTGGGTATTGGACCGCGGCTTTGCGGCTGGCGCAAGGGCGTCGGCTTTACGTTTGGTCCCGCTGAAATTGGCCCTGCGCAACCTCCCGAATCCCCATCCGCCGAGCAAGCCAGCCTCACAGTGGAAGGCAAAGCCCTTGCCGGTACGTCAACCGCTTCATCCGGGGCCGCTAGCGAAACGGCGCCCAAAGAGCCTATTGGCGAAACCGATTATCGCATTGCCTGGCTCCCTTTTGGCGGCTACGTGCGCATGCTGGGCCAAGACGACATGGACCCCACCAAAGTAAGCGACGATCCCAAGAGCTTTACCAACAAACCCATCTGGCAACGAATGATCATCATCTCGGCTGGCGTCGTCATGAACCTGATTTTAGCCCTGATTATCTTTGCCATTATATTTCGCGTGGGTGTGGCGTTCCCTCCGGCGGTCGTTGGCTCTGTTGCATGGAACTCACCTGCCCAAAAGGCGGGGTTGCAGGTGGGCGATCGCATCATAAGTATCAACGGCAGCAAGCCCCGCGGGTTTTTGGAGTTTACCGACCTGGGCATGGCGGCGGCGCTCGATAAGCCCGGCCAACCCGTTACATTGCAATACCAGCGCGGCAACTCGCAGCAATTCCACACCGCCCGTTTGGTACCGGTAAAAAGTATGAACACCGGATTTTTGGCCTTTGGCATAGGTCAGATGCTCACCACTAAAATCGCCCGGCTCTCCAAGGCAGATATGCAGTTTGTGCTGGAGTTTAATCCAACGCTTAAGGGCATTGCCTCTCATGTCGTTATTGCAGCCGTCAACGGCAAGCCCATTACCAGCTATGCGCAAATTTACCAGGCCCTGCAAACCTGCAATGGGCACCCATTGGCCATTACTCTTACAAACTCCAATCCCAAAATCGCCACGCGAACCATTCAGGTGACGCCGCAACTTACCCTGCGCGACTGGGTCACGGGCAATCCTGCTTTGCTGGGCATGTATCCGCGGGCCTTAGTTTCTGAGGTGTTGCCCGACTCGGCGGCCGCGGCCGCAGGCTTTAAAGCCGGTGATATCATTTTGCGAGCCGGCGTGCAAAGCCATCCCGATGTTGCGCAGGTTATCCGCAGCACCCGCAGCAACCCGGGCCAAAAGCTCGCGTTTGAAGTGCTGCGGCAAGGCAAGGTGCTGACACTGAATCCAACCATTGCCAGCACCAGCGGAAAAGGCCAACTTGGCGTAGCAATTACCCCCGACTTTGCCAATCCCGTTATTGCCGCGGTAAACAGACGCGATGCCAATCTCGGCATCTTGCCCGGCCAAACCATTGCCGCCATCGAACCGCTTGATGTGCCGTCAGCCGCAACAGGTGCGTCATCCACCGTGTGGCAGGTGCAGAGTTGGTATGATGTATTACGCATAGGCAAACTTGTTGCAGGTAAGCCAGCCGTCATGCTGCTTCGAGGCTCTCATGGGCAAATATCCAAAGTAAACATTCCGATGGTGAATGCCGCCACTTTGGATGAATACGAATACAAGCTTGGTTTGCCCTGCATGCCGCTTTTGGAACTGCAAAAGACTCATTCCATAGGCACCGCCATGCTGATGGGACTGGATCACACCACACGCTGGATTGACCGCACATACCAGACTCTCTTTGGCCTTAGCCGCGGCAGCATTCCCACCAATCAGTTGCACAGTATTGTCGGCATAGCCAAGGTTGGTTACGACATCGAGTCGCGCGGGTTTGCCTATCTGTTGTTCTTTCTGGGACTTATTTCGGTGAATTTGGCGGTGATTAATTTTCTACCGCTACCAATTGTGGATGGCGGACTGTTTGTTCTACTAATTCTCGAAAAGCTGCGTGGCAAACCGCTGCCACTGAAGGTTCAGGCCGGCATTCAACTGGCCGGCATTATCCTGCTGGCTTCGGTGTTTTTATATATCACGGTATTCAACGATATACCAATGTTGTTTCATCATTAGCAACTCCCGAAAACGGCTTACCGCAGGCAGAAGGCTCTTGACGCGACTTTCATGTTTGTCCCCAAAATTGCGGCCTGATTCTTGCGGCAAGCCCTCAAATGTGCGCCCAATACAATCTCGTATAGAATACGTCTGGATAATGCGGCCCCTGCCCCAAGCCGGCCTGCAAACGCTATCTGGCGCGGCCGGCGTGGGCAATAGCCTGGATGTCTTATCATGAGCCATAAGCATGAGATCGCCCGCACCAGCTTTTTAGCCAGCACCGGGCTTATGCTGGCAAAATTAGGCGTAGGTATATTTACCGGCAGTCTGGCGCTTATATCCGATGGCGTGCATGCCGCGCTCGATGTGCTGGCAACTTTTATCACAATGGTCGCCGTGCATGTGAGCGACCGCCCCGCTGACGACACGCACAACTACGGCCACAACAAAATTGAAAATATATCAGCGTTTGGCGAAGCACTGCTTTTGATGGTTGCCGCCGCCGCCATCATATGGCGGTCTATTGAGGAAATTATTCACCATGATGCTCCACCGCGACATGTGGCCTGGGCCATTGCGGTGGTGTCGGTGGCCATTTTAATTGATGCATGGCGGGGCATCAGGCTTTCGCTGGCCGCCAAACAATTTGAAAGTCAGGCGCTCGCCGCCGATGCGGTGCATTTCAAAACCGACCTGCTGGCGAGTGCGGCAGTTCTCTGCGGCCTCTTTATTGTTCATGTGGCCGGCCCCAAATGGCACTGGGTGGATGCGGCAGCGGCATTGGCCGTCGCGGTTATTATGGTGTATGCCGCCATCGGGCTGGCACGGCATAGCATAGATATTCTAATGGATCGTGCCCCCGCCGGACTTGAGCCGGCCTTGCAGGAAGTGATGCGGCGCGTACCGGGCGTAACCGATGTACTTCGCGTCAGGGCGCGGCAAAGTGGCCCCCGGCGTTTTGTGGATGCCACCATCAGTGTAGATGCTAAGGCAACGCTCGCCGAAGGGCATCGCATTGCCAGCGCCGCCGAACTGGCCGTCAGCGAGCACGACCCACGGGTGGACTTAACCATTCATGTTGAGCCTAGCGATGCCGACGCCGGACCAACCGCCGTTATTCACGAGTTGGCGCAAACGATGAAACTGCAGGTGCATGCCGTTCGCGTGCACGAAGTGGGTGGCCAGCAGTATGTTAGCTTTCATGTGGAACTCTCCGGCGATATGCCGCTGCAACAGGCGCACGGCGTGGTGAGCGAACTTGAAAAACGCATCCGCGCCCGGCTCCCAAACGTAAGCGAGGTTAATTCACACTTGGAGCCGTTGCCATAGGTCGCGTTGACTACGCTATCTCTGCTCACAACAAAACACCGCCCCTTACGCTTGCTCAACGGGCCACACGGCGGTTACACGGCGCGGATATAATTGAAGCACGAAACTGCAATGGCGGAAATCTTATATGCGCGATTCCATAGATAACACCTGCCAACCCACGCAGTCGGCAAGAATCCTCGCGGCATTATCGTCGCCCGCTCGCCGCCTCTCAAACGTGGCGATCGTGACGCTATGCATGGCATGGCTCGGCTGGACTCCTGCCGTTGTGGCAGGCCATGTTGCCCTTATCGGACCGGTGCCCATCATTCGCAGCACTGTTGAGCATAAATTTGTGTTTGCGCCAAATCCAGCAGATCCCCCGCCCGACACCGTTACCGTCGCCGGAGACTTTAACGACTGGTCCATCCACCATAACCCCATGCGGCAGTCGGCCAACGGACAGTGGCAAACCACCATCGCCCTGATGCCCGGCCGCCACGAATACAAATTTGTGGTCAATGGAAAAATATGGCTGCCTGATCCCAACGCGGCACTAGCGTCGGACTCCAACCCAAATAACCCTGGTGGTCCCAACTCCGTGCTTACGGTCATTTCCCCCTGGTTGGCCCTAGCGCCGGCCGCGGCAAACCATTTTGATCCTCATGCAATCACTTTCCGTCCGCACTCATGGCAAGATCAAGACGTATTTGGACGCCACCATGTGCGGCTCGGCATCGTGGCTCGCACTGGCAGCCTCACACATGCTTCGGTCTGGGTTAAGCCCGGCCCCCTGCCCTGGAAAGAGTATCCCCTGCACGAGGCCGGCAGCATCAATGGCGCTACCCGATGGAACAATGTCATTCGTACACAAGTTGCGGACATTGGTTTTTATTTTAAGCTGCGGAATGGCAACGCCACGGCGTATATGGCCGGCGGCAACTTCTACGCCACCCGGGTGGCCGCTATGGCAAACCGCTACCTGTGCCACATGCGGCCACAGTTCAACACGCCGCGCTGGACGCGCCATGCCGTGTGGTACCAGATATTTCCCGAACGCTTTCGCAACGGTGACAAATCCAACGATCCATCCCATCATGTCCCCTGGCGGTGGTCGTGGCGCCGGCCCTACCGGCCCGCCGGCGAGCATGGCGATTTTTATTCCTATGTGTTTAAGAGATTTTACGGTGGAGACATCGCCGGCATACAAAGCGAGTTGCCGTATTTACGCCGCCTGGGCGTTACCGCGCTCTACATCAATCCGCTGTTTGTCGCACCAAGCATTCACAAGTACGACCCGTCCGATTATCGCCATATTGACGACGGCTTCGGCGTAAAGGGATCGCTCGCCAAACTCCACACCGAGCAATTCACCCAGCCGGCGACATGGCAATGGTCGGCATCCGACAAGCTTTTCCTGGAATTTGTAAAACAGGCCCACCGACAGGGTTTTAAGGTTATTGTTGATGTACCCTTCGGTCACTGCGGCAGGCTTTTCGGTCCGTTTTTAAATGTCCTGAAGTTCGGCAGACAATCTCGCTTTGCATCATGGTTTCAAATTACCAGTTTCGGCCCACCGGTGCAGTACAAAGCCTGGGACCAGCCCAATGGCTCCATGCCGCTGTTTGCCCATAACAGGCGACTGGGCCTGGCCGCAGGCCCGCGCGGCTATTTTTTTGCTATCACACGCCGCTGGCTCGCGCCCAATGGGAAACCGCAGGATGGCGTAGATGGCTTTCGCCTCGATTCCGCACCCGATGTGCCCCACAGATTCTGGCGGGCGTGGCACAAGCTCGTTGTTTCGATTAAGCCTCAAGCCTGCATGGATGGCGAAATATGGTCGCCGGCGCAACCGTGGCTTAACGCCGGCAACCAGTTCACCATGGTTATGAACTATCCGTTTGCAACCATCGCCACCGATTTTTTCTGCGACCAGGCGCAGGCCATTCCACAGGCCATTGGCCCCTGCAAGTTTGGCCGCAAGCTCTTGCTGCTGCTTGGCGACTATCCATTCCAAGTAGATTTAGCCCAGCAGAATTTGCTCGACAGCCACGACACCGACCGTTTTGCCTCGCGGTTCGTCAATATGAATCTGCCCTTCAACACCGACGACCGACTGCAGGACAGCAATTCCACTTACGACACCAGCAAGCCCAGCCGCCAGGATTACACTCGCATGATGCAGGGGGTTGCCCTGCAGATGAGCTTTGTGGGCTCACCCATGGTTTATTATGGCGATGAAGTCGGCATGTGGAGCGCAGCCGACCC
>JABEVB010000195.1 GCA_013044165.1 Phycisphaerales bacterium | reverse complement strand
GGCAATTTCCATCAGCGCCACGCATTCTTGCACCGAGCCTCTGGCGATCATGAAGAAATTCTTGCGATCTGGAATGGTGAATCGTCCATTACCCTCGGCGATATTCGCAGCGATGGATACCGACGCGCGGTTCAACTGGTCGGAGAGGAAGCCATAACCACGCGGGAATTTTTCGGTAATCGCGCAAATGTGGTCCGCGTATGAGATTGCTTTCTGGTAGACGATCAGTTTTTCAAAGGTAAACGCCATCGCTGTTCCGGGATTGAGAATAGAAAGTTGAAAGTAGACCGCAGGAGCGTTTTGTCGGCTGGCGGCAGCCACTCCTTTGACCCAGCCTTGTTTGCTCTACTCTCTACTTTCTCAAGTCTCCCGCTCTATTTTTTCGCCTTTTGGGCGAAAAAATCGGGGCGACAGGATTTGAACCTGCGACTTCCTGGTCCCAAACCAGGCGCTCTAGCCAGGCTGAGCTACGCCCCGTTGTTGCTTAGATGGCATTATGTTAACACAACTTGCCGGGGGTTCAAACTGCTATTGAAGGCGGTGACCGACCGCGGGTTTACCGCAATACTTTCGTAAGGCGTTGCCCCAATCGGGCGGCAACGCCGCCAATGAAGCAAAACCGCCCGCCGCGGGCGCGGCAAAATGCCTCCACCTCGGCTGCGACCGCCAACACACCGCCAAGTTCCGTCATGATTTGCCCCGGCGATGAAATAAATCCTGCTGCTCGATAAGCCCCGACCAGTTGCGACGCTCCCGCCACGGCGGCTGGGCACATACCAGCGAGCGAATAATCTCCAAGGCCCGCGCATCGGTCATGGTCATCAACTCCTGCACGCGCAGCCGCTCAAAAAACTCTGTATCCTCGCGGTACTGCTTTCGCCATGCGGCCACATCATTGTTTACAACCGGGTGCATGCTCCCCTTATACATGGCAATCGCAACATCGGGCCACCGAAGCAACCGCCCGCTGCCGGCACATTCGGCTGCCCGCCGCCGTTCCGGTGCGCACTGCCCGGATTCGGCTACCATTTTGGCGGAGGTTTTGACGCGCTACCGCCTGGCCAACTAAACTCTCGGCGTGAAGAACCGCCGCGGCACAACTCGAATGCATCATCCACCGCCCCCGCAGGCATACCGCGGCATTATTGCCTGCGACCTGGACGGCACACTTATTGGCCGTGATCATAAAGTTAATCAAGCCGACCTGACCGCCATTGCCAAAGCCCAAGCGACCGGCTGGTATGTCACAATTTGCACGGGGCGCAGCGCGGTCGAGAGCGCGGGCATTGTGGCAGCGATTGGGCTGACGGGACCCGGCGTTTTTGTCAATGGCGCAGCGCTAAACGATATGGCCACCGGAACCACGGTGCACCGCGAATATATCGCTCCAGAACTCGCCGGCGACATTGTTAACTTTTTTCAACAGCGCGACCATACGCCGCTGGCCTTGCTCGACGACGCGGCTCATAGCGGCCCGTATTACGCTATGCTTGGCGGCGGACCGGTTCATCCGGCGACGACCGAGTGGTTTGGCCGCAACCGCATTCACGCAGAGCTTCGCGAGAGCTTTTCCGCTGATGAACTGCGCCACATGCTACGCATCGGCATGGTGATAGATCTGCCCGAAAGCCGCCCAATGGAAGCCGCCTTGCACGAGGCTCTGGGGCACACGATAACCTTTCATGCGCTGCGAGCGCCTCTTTATGACTGCAATGTTATTGAGGTGTTTAAACAAGGCGTAACCAAGTGGAGCGGCATCGAACTACTTTGCCATAGGCTCGACATCAGTCCAAAGCATACCATTGCCATTGGCGATGATATCAACGACTTGGCCATGCTGCAGAATGCCGGTCAAAGCTTTGCCATGGGCAACGCATCCGAGCAGGTGCGCCGCTCGGCCAAAGCGATTACGCGCACGCAAGCCGAGGCCGGCGTAGCAGCCGCAATCGAACAGGTGCTGGGCGGCTAGTCCAAGCTACGGATTTGCGCGGCAAAGATGGCCCTGGCGATAGCACAAGACCCATTTTTAAGAGAGCTTTCACTACTTTAGTGCGCCGTCGCTGCCTTACGAACGGCTTTGCCGCCGCTGACGCATCTGTTCGCCTATGCAGGCAAGGGCCTGCGGCGCCAAAACACGCGATGCCAGCGGAAATATTTCCTGCTCTTCCATGGCGATATGTGGCTGGTACAAGTTTATCAGCGATTCAACGATCTGCTGAAAATCCCGACGGCTCTCTTCCGCAATAACATTGGTTCTTAACCACTCTTCGGCAAGCGAGCCAAGGCGCTGCTGCTTCTGGTCGGCAATGGCATGCTCGGCGGTCAGACGGTTCAATTGAACCACAGCCTCTGCCACAGCAACATTGCCGCTGGCCAGCATCGCCGGAAGCAGCGACTGCTCTTCATCCTGATTGTGCCGAGGGCCGGAGACTTTGAAATAGTCGAGCGCGGCGCGCAGTGCCGCACGATTTGGCTCGTCGAGCGACGGTGCCTGCGCCACTTTTTGCAGCACCCGCAGAAATCGCTCGATTCGGCGGTGGCAATCCATCATCAGTTCGAGCGGGCTATTAAAATCCGCCTGCGGCTTGTCGCCAATGTTTATCGGCATGACCCGTATCCTCTACTATGTGATCTTCAACCGCCCACCCGGCGATTTTCTTCCACGCCGGATACGAAGGCCTGGCCGATGCTTTTCAATCTCTGCCGTAGCCTCAGCAAGAGTCGTCAACTGCTCCGGCGTAGCTCGGCGTTGTATCGCGCCAAACAACACCCGCTCTTCCCATCGTATGTGGTCGTGGAGCTTTTGCCCAAGCGCTTTGCACCACGGGCCGGAAGGCGGCTGGCCCGCTGATTCCGAGCCACCGGTTTTGGCCAGCGTGCGAATTTCATGGTGCTCATGCCGCAATTGGGCGATTTCGGGTGGCAGCATCAAGGCGATTAAGAGTTGCTCTTCCTGCGTAAAGTGCTCGGCCATTTCGGCATTCCAGCAGTCATAAAAATATTTTGCCGCAGCCGCACGAGCTTCAGGAGCATCGGCCGCAGCATCCACGAGACGATTTGCGGCCTTAAGGCCAATGAAATGGTCACGTGAGAACGGCTGCAGGCTTTCGTGGCGCTTTAGCGGGGGATGGTATTGAGCTTTCATGAAGGCAACCTCAAGTGGTCTTTCTGAATAGCATCTTAGCATGCCAAGCCGGCGGCAACATAACCGACAGCAGCATAATTGGTTATCTTTATCTTGAAATACACAATTGTTTCTGCTAAGCTCTATTTGGAAGGCCGGTATGAAATCGGCCCAGTTACATACGAAAGAGGTGACCTATGCTTTCAGTCACATCCCAGCCGAGTCTTAACCTGACCAATACGGTGGCCCAATGGGTGCGTCAAGACCCCGCGCGCTCGCGTATTTTTGAGAAATATGGCATTGACTATTGCTGCGGTGGCAAGGCTACGCTGCAGCAGGCCTGCGAAAAACGCGGCCTGCAAGTTGACGAGGTATTAGCAGCTTTGCACAGCGTCCAACCCAGCGCCGACCAGAGCGATTGGAGCACCGCCACGCTGAGCGAACTCGCCGATCACATTGAGCAAACACACCACACCTTTCTCAAAAGCGAATTGCCCCGCGTCGCGGCCCTCCTTAGTCGTACCGCCAAGGCTCATGGAGCACGGCACGTCTGGCTGGCGGAACTTAAGGCCACCTTCGATCGTTTTGCCGCCGAGATGAATGCTCACATGTTTAAAGAGGAACACATTTTGTTTCCGCGCATTCGGCGGATAGACGAGGGTGATCCTTCTATGGAAGTTGACCAGCCTGTAGCCATGATGGAGCATGAGCACGACCGTGCTGGATCTGATCTTGAGGCCATGCGGCAACTGAGCAACAACTACAGTCCACCACAGGATGCATGCAATACATTTGTTGCCGCGCTCGATGCACTGCGGCAAATAGAAAAGGATACACACATTCATGTTCATAAAGAAAACAATATTTTGTTCCCCAAGAGCATTTCCAAGAGACATAAAGCCCATGCGTAATGTTTGGTTGGACCAGCACGCATGGGTAAATTGCCGCACAAGCTGACGCAACCGATTCGGCCTCCGCCAGCGAGCGTCGCTTGGGCGAGCGAGATGGCTTTTAGCCTCCGCGGGCAGGCTGCGCCAGATAGAATCAGCTTCATGGACTGTAAAACTGGCGCCTTCCGCCGATCTGAGCCGTTTTTTTGTTGACGATTTGAGCTGGCGGTGGTATTAACCATGAATATTGGCGGGCTTTTTGCCCGTGCGGGCACAGGATGGGCGGCTAATCCGTGCTCAAAGCAGGACTCAATATCTTTAATCGGGGTGTTTTGGCCATGGATCAAAGCAAAACAGCAGTCCACGTGTCATCCCAAGCGGCCATGCGGCGGTTACAGCGCTTAAGCCTGAGCCTCGCACTTACGGCGACGCTTGCAGGGTTAGCGGGCTGTGGTGACGGATCTACCAATAAGGCCAACACGCAAGCCTTAAAAGTCAGTAATAAGGCCTCCCGGCTTACCGCCAGCGCCGGCGACTTTCGCCCCAAGGCCAGTTTTCCGGGTATGTTAAGCCAACCCATCATGTCGCACAGCGCTCTTATGAGTTATGTGAAACAGCAGAACAGTCAGGCACGACACAATCCTTCGGCCTATTTACAGCCGCAGTCAGTTACGCGAGATCTTCGCACCGCGGACCAACTGCTCGGCGAGGCTCTGCAATCGCCCGCACTAAGCTACCAATATAAAGAGCTACTCCTTAGCCAAGCGGGCTTTGTTAAACTGGCCGAATCGGAACGCGCCTTGCTCAACGCAAGCGCCAAGGTCAACAATATACGCGTCGAATCAGATCATGTTGCATTGCAGTCGCTCAAAGTAGCCGGCTATCAGGCTCAGATGGCGCCACTGCAAACCGCTGCTCAGGGCGGCAACGCATACGCTTCGCAGCTTGCCGATGCGCAGCAGGCACAAAGCCAGGCGGCCGCGACCGCTCAAACAGCGGCAGCCCAGGTGGCCGCCCTGCAGGCCAAAATCACCCGCCGCAAAGCTAATCGCATAACGCTTATCAGTCAGGGCATGGCTCTACAGGATAAGTCGCACGTCACCATCGGCGAAGCTTCACTGGCGTTATTTAAGCAATCGGTGGCCAAGTTCCATACCGCCGCTGGCCTAAGCCAGCAGGTTGAAGAGCTTGATCTTCAGCTTGCCAACGCCCAGGCGGATGCCTCGATGGCCGCGTCCGCTTTAGCGGCGGCCAAGCGACAGGTAAGCGACCTGACCGAGGCCGACAAGGCGGCCAAAGCCTATGCCGCTGGCATGAACGAGCAGGCACAAGCCCTCACCGCGCGGGTGCAGGCCCTCATCAATAACCCACACAGCAAAGTGCCTACGCTGCAGCAACAACTGGTATCACTTGAATCGCTTTATCATTCCGCCGACAAACAGGCCGCCGCGGCGG
>JABEVB010000194.1 GCA_013044165.1 Phycisphaerales bacterium | reverse complement strand
GCGTGCGACGCAACAATGCCGATGTGGTTATCGGTGCAGAACAACTTCGCGTAGGCGATGTGCTGGTGGTGCAGCCCGGTGAGCGCATCGCCGGCGATGGGCGCATTGCCAGCGGCACTACCAGCGTGGACGAATCCATGGTTACCGGAGAATCCATTCCGGTGGACAAGGCCGTCGGCGCAACGGTGCTGGCTGGCACCATCAATCTTACCGGCTCAGCCGAAGTGGAAGTAACCCGCGTCGGCGAGCACTCTGCCTTGGGCCAAACCATTGCCTTGGTGCGCATGGCTCAAGCCTTTCAGCCGCAGATTGTGCGTGCCGCCGACAAGTTCTTTGCGTTTTATACGCCGATTATTCTTGGGCTTTCGGTGGTGGCGTGGTGGGTAAGCAACGTGCCATCCCGCATGATTACCATGTGGGTTGTCGGCTGCCCGTGTGCCATGCTGCTGGCGTCGCCGCTGGCCATTGTCGTGGCCCTGGCGCGGGCCAGCCGCAGCGGCATACAAATCAAAGCCGGGGCATTCATCGAAGCCTCCGTAGGCCTCGACACCGTGGTATTCGACAAAACCGGCACGCTTACCACCGGCATATTTGTCGTTAACTCGGTACGTCCCACAGCGGGCGTTTCCGAAGATGAGCTACTACGATTGGCCGCCACAGTGGAAAACCGCAGCAGTCACCCGCTGGCCCGCGCCATTGTGAACCATGCCAAATCGCGTGGTATCACCTTTACCGCCGCCGCCGACGTAAAAATTCTTGAGGGCTTGGGCGTTGAAACACAGCTTGACGGCCAAACGGTTCGGGCTGGCTCGGTCAAAATACTGCCACCCGATTTGGTGACCGCAGCGCAAGATTTGGAAGCCGCTCACGAGGAGCTGCCGGTGGTGCCGGTGTACCTCGTTCGCGGGGGCCAACTGCTGGGCGCCATCAATATGACCGACGAAATACGGCCCGAAGCGCGCCGAGCTATTCGGCGGTTGCGCAACCTGGGTGTCAACAAAATAGTCATGATGACCGGCGATCGTCGCAAGGCGGCTCAAATGGTGGGCCAGGCGGTGGGCTGCGACGACATTTACGCCGAGCTGCTGCCCAGCCAAAAAGTTGAACTGGTGCGGCAACTGCAGCGCGGCAACCATGGGGTGGCCATGATTGGCGACGGCATTAATGACGCGCCTTCCCTGGCCGCCGCCACCGTGGGCATCGCGCTGGGGCTGCGCGGTACCGATGCGGCCATTCAGGCGGCCGATGCGGTACTGCTTAAAGACGACCTCACCCGCGTGCCGCTGCTGATTTACCTGGCCCGCCAGACGCGTACGGCCATTTATCAAAATCTTATTTTCGCGCTGGTTTTTGCCGGCGCTGCCGAAGCCGCCGCCGCTTTAGGCTGGTTTGGCCCGGTCGTGGCGGCGCTGGTGCACATGTTGGCCGTCGTGGTCATTGCGGTAAACTCGGTACGGCTGGCCGGCAATGTTGGCGTGAGCCGCAAACCAATGCCTGCGGGCGTTAAACCGGCCGGGCCGATAGATCCATCGCCCACCGATACGCCCGCATCAGGTGGTTTGGGCGCCGGCCCGCTCGGACGGCCGGCATTTTCCACGGTGTAAGGACCGGGCCGACATGGGGGCAGCTTCTTTGGCTGCCTCGTGCGGCGCATCAGGATGATGCACAGTACATTCCGCCGGCAGCGTGCTTGGTGTGCCGGGCGGCCCTGCGGACAGAGTAAAAAGAGGATTGGCGACTTGAAAAAAGCCCAGATCATAGCGTTGTGGGTCCTGTTTGGGCTGCTGCTGGTAACCGGCGTGCTGCTCATTGGCGCTCTCAAATATGGCTCGGTCGTATTCTGGGCCGGTATGTTGGCGGCGGCGGCTCAGACCGTGCTGGCGGCGTTGGCGGCGTGGGGTCTTAAGTTGGCCCGACAACAGGCGGCCATGGTTGAAGAAGCCACCAGCGCCAGCAAGTTCACGCCCATTGCGCCGCTGGGCAGCTTTTACATGAGCTACAGCGACGACACGACAGCCCCCAGTGTGGCACCGGTGGTTGCCCCCAAAGACCCCGAAGAAATTCAATCATTGGATATCGGCTTTCAGCGGGTGGTTATTGGCCTGTGCAGCCTGCTGTTTGTGGCCATTGCGGGCATCATTGCCTGGCTGGTATGGCGTGATTTTTCGGCCATCGCCCCGGGCAAGCCTATTGTGATCAGTACTATTCCGCTGGACCCCGGTGCTGTCGTGGCGGCCGTGGGTTCGCTGGCCATTTATGTTCTACTGCTTACAACCTCGCGCGTGTCCGCCGATACCGAAGGTTTTGGCGAGGCGGCCAACGGCATTGTGCTCCTGGGCTTGCCGGGCAGTGTGGTGGTGGCGGGCGCAGTTATTTGCGCCTGGGCTGGCGTGGCGTACGCGAGCCAGGCCGGTGCCATTTTTATCGGCGCCGTCATGCTGCTTCAGGCGATGGAGCTGTCTGTCAACGCCATTCGCAACCAAGGTGCCATCGAAGAGTTGGAACAGGAAGGCGCTGACCTTCAGAAGCTGCCCCTGGTGCCCCTGCTTACCAGCGGCTGGATCATCGGCCTGCGCGTGCTGCTGGCCGAAACCATCGGTGCCACGAGCCAGGATACGTCTGCCCCCGGTGTGATGACCCGCATGCTGCCGCGAATTTTCTGGTCGTTTGTGGCGCTGGTGATTATCGTCGCGTCGTTGCACGTTGTGCCCACCGGCGAGGTGGCCATTCCAGAGCATTTGGGCCAGACAACGCCTTGGCAGATTGCTCATCCGCTTAAAGCCGGCATGCACCTCATGTGGCCATGGCCGATAGATCGTCTGGAATTGGTACCCACAGCCAAGGTGCAATTAGTAACGGTAGGAAGTGAAGAGCCGAAAAAATCGAAATTGGGCCAAATGGCGTTCTCATTCTGGGCGGAACATGAATCCATCCCCGATCATGAGTTTGTTACCGGCGACGTAAACGCTGCGGGCGCAGCGACGCCCCAATTGATGGATGGCTCGGTAACCATCTGGTGGCGCGTCAAAAACGCCACGCAGTTCTTCAATAATGTTTCCAATTCCACCATTGTGGCGATAGGCGGTGAGTCCGGCAATTCCACACGCAAAGAATTGTTACCCATGTACCAGGCTCTGGTGCGGCAATTGGCGCTGCAGGTGGTGACGCAGGTGTTTGCCTCACACCCGCTGGAAGACATCATGATTTACAAAACCGCCAAGGTTGACAGGGAATGCCAAACGCTCCTGCAACAGCAGCTCGACACGCTCAAAACCGGTATTGACATTCAAGGATTGGTCATTCGCGACGTACACCCGCCCGCCGGCATTGGCCAACTCTATGACCCCAGCACCAACCAGCCTATTCCCGGCCCTGCGGCAGCCTACGAGTACAGCGTTGGCGCGCGGGAGCAGCAAAAATCCATGGTGGATGATGCCGAGTCGCAAGCGTACAGTCAGGTGCAAGACGCCGATGGCTACGCCCAGGCGGTCGTTGCGCTTGGCAACTCGTATGCCACCAGCGAAACCAATGTGCAGCAGGGTAAAAGCGCTGCATTGTTGGCGCGTGCCGGTGCCTTTACCGCCGATTCGCATGCCATTTCAGCGTACGAGTTTTACCGGGCATTGGACACCAACGGACTCTTTGGCAAAGTCAACAAGGTTATCTTAGGCCCGGATGTGTTGCCGCCGCAAATTTGGCAGTTGGAACACTCCGGGGATTTTAATGCCCAGCCGGCCGGTGGGTCGGTAACGGGTGGCATTGGTTCCACCGCACTGCCGCCGGGCGTCGGTGGGCAGCAGCAGTAAGAGAGGCTTGGAAGCGTTATTGTTGGCTTGTAAAGGTTTTACAGCTTAAAAGCCCGCAACAAAGTGAAGGAAAATTATGCGCCGATTACCTGTCGTTATCATCATGCTCGTGATTGTGCTGGTGGTTGTGCTGGAGTTGTTTACTTTTGTGGCGCGGCCTTACCAGCGCGTGCTGCTCGACCGCTTCGGCAAAATCATTTCCCATCCAATGCGCATCTGCTACAACTGGTACTTCTGCTGGCCGACCGATCATGTGGTTCGCATGGATATGCGGCTGCACATGTATCAGGGCGATAATCGTGAGGTCACAGCCGCCGGCGGTTCGCCCATTGCGGTACGCACCTTTGCGGTGTGGCACATCGTCAACCCCGTGCAATACTATAAGGCGCTGCATGGCGGTTCGGTGGCAGGACAGGCATACCTTGATCAGGTTATCCAGGGGGCGGTGCTGCAAAACATCGGCAAATACTCGCTGGATCAGATTTTAAACGTCAATCCCGCCAAGGTGGAAATGAACGCCATTGAAGATCAGATTTGCCGGCAAGTTAACGCTGGCATCGCAGACATTGGCCTGCATGTGGATATGGTGGGCTTTGCCCGGCTGACATTTCCGCCGGCAACCGCCCAACAGGTTTACGGCCGCATGAGCGCCGAACGCCTGAAAATCGCCAAGCGATATCTGGCTGAAGGCGAGAGTCAATCGCATGCGATTGCCGCGCAAGGCCAGTCGCAAGCGGAAGATATTCGCAGCGAGGCGGATAAAACCGCCCAGGAAATTCGCGGCCAGGGCGATGCCAAAGCGTACGCGATATTAAACACCGCCCAGGCCACACCCCAGGCGCGCAAGTTTTATCGCTTCTGGAAATCGCTGCAGCTATTTAAAGATTCGATGGGTCAGGGCACCTACTGGGTGCTTACGCCCAGCAATCCCATTACCCAGCCGCTCTTTACGCAGATGAAGGTTATCGAGCAGGGCAATGCTGGTAATGGCGCAGCGACTTCGGCCAAATCGGTGGCCCGGTAATGATGACTCGCCGGGACGTGTACGACCGCACAGGCTGTTGAATCCAACGATCGGAACTGGATATTTATGACGCAGTTAAGCAACGCTTCAACAACGGAACAACCGCAGGCAAGCAGCCGGCTGCAGCAATCGCTGCCGGTAATAGCCGAGCCGGAACTACCGCCACCCACCAGCGGCTGGCTTAGCGCTGGGCGCATCTTGCTGTACTTCGTGCTCATTGTGGCGCTGGTGTGGATCGGTAGCGGCTTTTACCAGGTAGGTGCCGGCGAAGTGGGCGTCGTTGAGAGGCTCGGGCAATATGTTGCCTATGACAACGGCAAGCCTGTGCTTGAGCCGCCCGGCCTGCACTATCACCTGCCCTGGCCGATTGACCGCGTTTATATGGTTCCACTGCTGCGCGAGCAAATTCTGGAGGTAGATAATTTTAATCGCCAGCCGGCCAGTTACATTGCCCTCAAGCGCATCTTTTTGCGTAATCCGCTCAACACAGCGGCGGAGTTTGACGCCATCTTCGATCCGTATGTCATCACCGGCGACAAAAATGTTCTCCACATGCAACTTGCCGTGCACTTTCACATCAGTGATCCGGTGGCCTGGCTTACGCATGTGTACGAGCCGCCCGGCGACACAACCGATTCAGGTGAACTGGCGATGCTTAAGATGCTCGCGGCGCGCGACTTGATTCATCAGATGGCGCACACCACGGTGGATGAGGCCCTCTACGGCGGCAAAGCCCAGATTCAAACCGAGCTGTTCAACCCTGCCCAGCCGCAGCAAGGTATGCAGGCCGCGTTTGACCGCTTGGCTTTGGGCGTGCAAATGGAGCGCGTGCAAATTGATTATGTCCATTGGCCGATGGCGGCCGATCAGGCCTTTAATGCGGTGCTTAACGACCGCCAGCAGGCCCAGGCCGACATTGAGCGCGCCAAGACCGAAGCCAACCACCTTACCACCTATGCCAAGGGTCAGGCGGAGGCGCGCATTAACGCAGCCCAGGCCTATGCCAATCAGGTGGAGCAGCAGGCTACCGGTGAAGCCAATTCGTTTACGCTGGCCTACCAGCAGTATCAGAAAAATCCGCGCGTCATTTCGCTGAAATTGCTCAGCGATACGCTTGGACAGGTGATGAAAAATGTCTCGCGCGTCTATTTTGTTCAGCCGGGACAAAAAATGGTGCTGACGCTGCCGCCGCCGCGGCAGCGGATTATTATGCCGCAATCGTCGCTTTCAGCCCCGCCGCCCAACCAGTAAAACCTCGATGGAGGCTGCATGGTTTGATGCTCGCGGTTAATATACTCTCGGTTATTGGGTGATGGTTCACCGTATTTGTCCCGGAGCACAGGATGGTTGCAGAAACGCCCGCGATAGAAACTCGGCAGCTTACCAAAGTTTACCCCGGCTTTTGGAAGAGCCAGCAGGTTGCCGCGCTTACCAATCTTAACCTTACCGTGCGCCGAGGAGAAATATTTGGCCTGCTTGGCCCCAATGGCAGCGGCAAAACCACCACCATTAAAATACTCCTGGGGCTTATCAACCCCACCGCCGGTGAAGCCCTTGTCATGGGCCAGCCCGGAGGCGACCAGGATACACGTCGCCGCATCGGCTATTTGCCGGAAGAAAGCTATCTCTACCGCTTTTTAAACGCCCGCCAGACGCTCGACTTTTACGCAAGGCTGTTCAACATGAACCGCACGCAGCGCCGTCAGGCCGTGGATTACTATCTCGATTTTGTAGGCCTTGACCCGCAGGTGCGAAGCCGCCGCATCGGTACCTATTCCAAAGGCCAGACGCGTCGTGTGGCCCTGGCCCAGGCGCTGCTTAACAACCCCGACCTCGTCATTATGGATGAACCTACCAGCGGCTTGGACCCGGTCGGTATGCTCGAAATAAAAAACATGATTCTGCGGCTCAAGCAGGCGGGCAAGACCGTGCTGCTCTCCAGCCACCAGCTTGCCGATGTGGAAGACGTCTGCGATCGGCTGGTGATTTTGTACCGCGGCAAAGTAGAACTGGAAGGCGCCCTAAGCGACCTGCTGGAAGTGAAAGATGTGTTTCAGCTTGAAGGCCGCAATATTGATGCGGCGCTGCAGGAGCGCCTCCTGACGTTGGCCCGTGAAGCCGGCGCCATCGAACTTAAAACGGGCCGGCCGCGCGTGCGCCTCGAAGACCTGTTTAAGCGCCTTGTCGAAAGCAAGCGGCGCGGTGAAGCGGCGGCCACGGGCCGCTGAGCCAGAAAGCAAGCTCGGGGTCGCAAAGCCCCGCGGTGGGGCCAACCTGGCGGGCCAGGGGTAAATTAACAAAGGCTGTTCATGCAACCCTCCGGTTTTGATTATGTTTCGCTGGCGGCCAATATATTTGTCGGGCTGCTGATTCTGACGTTTGTTCTGCTCGCGTTTCGCGATGTGCGGCGGCTGAGTACCGGCCTGAGCCGCGCCTGGGGTGTTGCGCGCGTTACGCTAAGCGAGTTGTGGTTTGGCCGCGCTTGGGCGATACCGCTGATATGGCTGGCGGTGTGCCTTGTCATCGGTCCGCTGATTAGGCCTTACAGCGTATCAAGTCGCGTTGCCGTTGATTTAATGGTGCTACTGCGTTCGCAAACCCTGCTGGTGCTGGTGTATCTGGGCGTCATGGCCTGCATGGCCCTGCCACGCGAACGCCAGCGCCGTACCATCATTACCACCGGCAGCAAGCCCATTACCCGGTTGGAACTGCTACTGGGAAAAATCATGGGGCTTGCGGCGGCGGGCTTTATGCTGCTGTTGGTCATGGGGGCGGCGAGTTGGGTCATCATGAACCTTGAGGACCTGCAGATTCGCCACGAGGCCACCGTGCTTTACTCCATGGAGAAAAAGCAGTACGACCAGGCCGTTCGCCACATTCCGCCCCAAAAGGGCATTCTGTACACCGCCGAACATGGCGCTATTGAAGCGCAAAACTACTTCACCGGCACCCTGCGCATTGCGGGCTTGATTGATTATTCCACAACGCCCCCTACCCGGTTTTTGAAGGGCGGCAATAACGAGACGCTCTACTTTGAGTTTCCGTCCCTGCCGGCGCTGCCGGGGCATCAGCCGGCGTTTGTATTTTATTTTCATACCATTCAGGCATACCCAAACAATGGGCTTCCGCGGCTGCATGTAACGCTTGAGCAACGCTACAACACCCGTATCACCGAAGAAAAATCACTTACGCTTTCGCCGCAGGGCGCGGCCATATGGTTTCCGAAAAATCCCGAAAACTTCTTTGCCTACGAAGACCCGCAAACCGGTCAGATCTTCGACCCGGGTCCGGTGGTGATTAAACTGACCTCGCCCAACCTCGGCGACTACCTGCAGATACTTCCCGGAACCAGCAACCAGAATACCAGTTGCCTGGCCATTAACCTCGACCCGGCGCGGGCCAAGGGCGGCTACATGTTGCCCAAGCCTGACCCGGTTATTACCGGTTTTATGGCCGACGGCAAAGATGAAATCGTCGGGCCGAGCGTGCGGCATCCGCGGTTGCGCCGCGAGGTGGCCTCGTTTGAGTTCAGCCATCTGCCGATAAATCAGATACCGCTCAACGATAAAGGTGAGTTTACCGTGCACTTGCTTCTGGGGGTGGAAAAGCAGGTCAACGAGGCGCTCCCTGCCGAAGCGCTTATTCGCGCTTACAACGTTGATAATCCGCATGATGTCGTCAACCGGCTGCTGCGCATCAACGAGAAGCATGT
>JABEVB010000193.1 GCA_013044165.1 Phycisphaerales bacterium | reverse complement strand
GCTACACCTCCGGCTTTATCACAGGAATGTTGCTGCTGGCCGTGGGCCTGCTGCCACGCGATCATTACGATATGCTGGCGCTGATTAAGCGATGGCAGCGGCGACGCGAATATCGGCAGATGGTTTCTCGCGGGTACAACCCATTTGACTCCGCAGGTGCGGCCCCGGTAACGCTGACTCCAAGCTCTGGCACCGCCAAAAGCAGCGCCGACGACGAGCTGAACAGCCAAGTCGCCGACATGCGATCAAAAATAGCTGAACTTCGAAAAACCCATCGCCTGGCCGATGCGGCCCAATTCTATCGGCAAATTCTTTTGCTGGACCCGGCGCATGTGCTCCCGGCCGAGACGCAGCTTGATATGGCCAATCAATTTATGTCGGAGGGAGACTATGCTCTGGCGGCCACCAGCTACGAGCGCTACCTTCAGCGTTACAGTGGTCAGGGGCAAATTGAACAGGTCCAACTGATTTTAGCGCTGATTTACGCCCGCCATCAGATTAATCCAAACCGAGCGGTGCAGTTACTGCGAGCCTGTCTGGAGCGACTGCACGACCCACATCAGAAAGAATTGGCCCAAAACGAACTCAACGAAGTCTTGGCCAAACATCCAGAAGCTGCGGCTCCGCCGCAGGCCTGATACCCCTGTACAGGCTATAATATCTGCGGCGGATTCGGTGGCGCCCTGTTTTCTCCGGAGATTTTAACATGCAGGCAGAGCCGACCATTCGGTCTGCCCGATACTCCGGCGGCCGCTGACCTCGCCGGGCCACACGTTAAAGATGCGATGCTCAAAGCGCACAGGAGCGTTATGCGTATACTTGTTATCGAAGATGAAAACAAGACCGCTGCGTATCTGCGGCAGGGGCTGACTGAAAATGGCTTTGTCGTGGACGTTTGCAGCAACGGCGACGATGGCTTGCGCCAGGCGTTGTCGCTGGATAACGATTTGATTGTGCTCGACGTCATGTTGCCGCGGCGCGATGGCTGGTCGATCCTAAACGCTCTGCGTCAAGCCGGCAGACAAACCCCGGTACTGCTGCTCACCGCTCGCGATACCGTAGCCGACAAGGTGCGGGGGCTTGAACTTGGCGCAGACGACTACCTGATCAAACCATTTGATTTTGCGGAACTTCTGGCGCGGGTTCGCAGTATTCTGCGGCGCGGCCCGCCCCGCCGTGATGATGTTTTACGCCTCGCCGACCTCGAGCTGAATTGGCCTTGCCGGCGCGCCACCCGCGCCGGAAAGCGACTGGATCTGACGGCCAAGGAACTGGCCTTGCTGGAGCTTCTGCTGCGCCGACAGGGCGAAGCACTCTCGCGGTCGCTCATCGCCCAGCAGGTTTGGGATGTGAATTTCGACAGCGATTTTAACGTGCTGGAAGTAGCCATTCGCAGACTTCGCTCCAAGGTGGACGATCCGTTCCCAAGACAACTCATTCACACCATTCGGGGAGTCGGGTATGTCCTCGAAGAACGCTGAACAGCCGGCACCGCCGCGCCGCCGCTTCTTCTTCGCTCGCTGGTCTATTGTCGCCCGCCTGACTGCACTCTACACAGTGCTGGCTTTTACCATTTTAGTCCTTGCGGCCGGCTTTCTGCACTGGACCCTGGCGGTAAACCTTCATCGTGAGGACGCGCAGTTTCTGGCAGATAAGGTGCATCTGCTGCGCACAATTCTCAGCGAAACGTCAGGCAATGCCACCGATCTTACGGAGGAGGTGCGGTGGGAGACCGCTTCGCTGCATTTCACCAGATATTACGCCCGCATTCTTGACCAGACAGGACGGACCTTAATTGAATCGCCCGGCATGAGCAAGGTGCTCCCGGTTGGCGCATTTGCCGCACCGAGCCGGGCGTTACGCCTCGAAACGCATGTTACCGCGCTAACCTCGGCGCACGGCCAGACATTTATGCTCCTGGCGGCCTTCGGCAGGTCTGCCAGCGCCAAAAGTATGAGACAAATTCAGGTTGCTCTCGATGTATCATCGGAGGAGGTCTTTTTACAGCGCTATCGCCGGGACCTCGCCTGGGCGGTTCTTGTGGGAGCGCTTTTCTCGGCGGCCGCGGGCGCGTTTATTGCGCGACGAGGCATGCGGCCTCTGGCCGACCTCGCTGCCGCCACCGACCGCATCAGCGCCAGCCAACTGCATGAACGTGTCGGCGGTGAAGGCTGGCCGACGGAACTCACATCGCTCGCCAAGGCCTTTGACCGAATGTTGGATCGGCTGGAAGATTCATTCCGACGGTTAACACAGTTTTCCGGCGACCTGGCGCACGAACTGCGTACGCCGATCAATAACCTGCGCGGTGAAGCGGGTGTTGCACTTTCGCAGTCTCGATCGCCGGAAGAATACCGCCGCACGCTGGAATCGAGCTTGGAAGAATATGCGCGAATCTCCCGCCTGATTGATAATCTGCTGTTTCTGGCGCGTACCGACGATCCGACGGCTATCGGAAAGCTTACACCCTGTGAGGCCCGACAAGCCGCCGAATCCGTCTGCGACTTTTATGCGGCGATGGCGGAAGACCGCAACGTGCATATTCAATGTATGGGCCAGGCAACCGTCTATGCCGACCCCGTCCTGCTGCGGCAGACCATCAGCAACTTGCTATCCAACGCTCTGAACTATACGCTGGCAGGCGGCAATATCTCCGTGGAGGTGCGCAATCTCGAAAGCTTCGCCGCTGAGGTGGTTGTTAAAGATACCGGCAGTGGAATCGCCCCTGAGCATCTACGACATATTTTCGACCGGCTCTACCGAGCGGATCCCGCCCGTTCGCGCCATCCTGAAGGTGCGGGCCTGGGGCTGGCGATTGTCCAATCAATCATGGTGCGTCACGGCGGGTCGGTGACGGTCGAAAGTACGCTCGGCAAAGGCTCGTGCTTTACCCTGCGCTTCCCCCCAACCTGACGCAAATGTAAGCTTTCTGTCATCTTGCTGTAAGCATCAGCATAGTATGATCACACCATGGAAAGCAGAACGCCATCGCGGCCGGTCACGGCGGCAGCTTGCATACTCCTGGCAGCTACAGCGCTGACGGGCTGCACGCAGTACACCGCGCGACCGCTTCATGCTCAGGCTATGTCCCGCTCGCTGGTCCGGCGCACACTCACATATCCACCCCTGCTGGCGTTTATACGCCACTCGCATGTACCCCTGCCGAGCGACTTTCCGCGAGAATGGAATTTGCCGGCGATGGTGGCGGCTGGCTGGTACTACAGCCCGCAGTTACGCGTAGCGAGGGCCAACTGGGCGCTCGCCAGCGCCGGCATCATAACGGCAGGTGGGGTTCCTAACCCGACCTTCGGCTTCTCACCAACGTATGCCGCCAAATCGCCGGGCACCTCGCCATGGGTACTCGGCTTCGATTTTAACATTCCCATTGAGACTGCCGGACGGCGAGAACACCGCATTACCGCCGCTCGCGCCCGCGCCCGGGCGGCGCTGTACCGACTCGGACAGACTGCCTGGCAGGTTCGGTTCAATATCCGTAAGGCGTGGATACACTACGGCTTCGCTCGACAACGCATGATACTCATACGCCGCAGCGCTAAACTCGCCGGTCAAAACGCCCGCCTTCTGGCGGCCCGCTTTCGCGCAGGGCAGATAAGCCGCCCCATCTTTACCGCCGCACAAATGCTGCACCAGCAGCAAATGCTTGCCGCGGTGAGCCAGGCGGGGCAAATCAGACTGCGGCGCAGTCAACTCGCCGCCAGCATGGCCTTACCCGCGCAGGCGCTGCACAACCTTCCTATGCATTGGAGCACAGACCGCATGCCTGCACCGGCGACTCTGCCATTGGCGCGGCTCCAGCGCTGGGCGCTGTTCAACCGCATGGATATACAAGAGTCATTGGCTGCATATGCAGCGGCCAATGCGGATTTAAAACTGCAGATCGCCCGGCAGTACCCGAACATCAACCTGGGGCCAGGATACAGCTTTGACCAGGGCGAAAATAAATTTACGCTCGGCCTGTCCATGACGCTGCCGATCTTCAACCAAAACCAGGGGCCAATTGCCCAGGCCCAGGCCCAGCGCGTTCTTGTAGCGCAGCGTTTTGAGAGCCTGCAGACGCGAGTACTGGGGCAAACGGCTGTGGCGATGGCGGGCTATCGGGCGGCATGGAACCGCCTGCATGCAGCCGCAAGACTGGTGCGGCTGCAAATGCAAGAGGTAGCCGTCGCCGCTGCGGCTCTGCGGGCCGGGAGTACCAGTCGCCTGGGATTGATCGAGGCGCAGCAATCGCTGGTGGCCTTGGAATTAAGCCAACTCGGCGCCCTCGAGCAGGCACAACTGACACTCGGCTCGCTGCAAAGCGAGCTGCAACGCCCGTTGGTTCTTCGCCGCACTCCATTGCGTCGCGATCAGTTACTTCGGCAGTTGATCCATACGAAAGCGAGGTCAAGATGAATAGACCACTGGTGGTTCTGGCAGGCGTGTTATGCAGCGCAGGCGCTGTATGCAGCGGCTCGACAGGTGTGCATCTGTCCGCAGCGCAAATTCAAGCCCTGGGCGTACAAAGCACGTCAGTCCACACGGGCCCTGTGCCATCCGTGCTCACGCTTTACGGTCGGCTGCGAGCCGATCCGTATGAGCGGTTCAACCTCTCTTCACCGCTGGCAGGCGTACTGCAGGCCGTGCCGGGGCATCGGTGGCCTCAGCTCGGCAAGCGGCTTATCTCAGGCCAACTGGTCGCCGAGGTACGGCTCGTAGCGCCGGCATCGCTGCAGGTACAGTTGCACCTGGAACTGCTCAAACTGCAGGCCGACCTGGCCGGCGCCAAGGTCGCCGAGCATGTGGCGCAAGCAGCTTACAGACGAGCCAAATCGCTTTATGAACAAAACCAGGCGGTCTCGCTAAGAAACGTACAGGCCGCACAGGCGGCGCTCGCCACCGCTACGGCTCAGGTACGTGCAGATCAATCCGGCGCGGCGGCAATAGCCCGCGAGATCAAAAAGCCCGGCTCGGCGGCTGGCGCCCTGCCCTTGCCGGTGCTGATGTCCGGAACTCTGACCAGGCTGCTGGCCCGGCCCGGCGAGACGGTGGCCGCCAACCAGCCCATTTTACGCATTGCCAATTTCCACCGGCTGTTGGTTGCACTGGCCCTGCCAGCGGGGCAAATCGCCGCACCGCCGCTTTCAACCGTGCAGGTTCACGTGTTAGGCTGCAAACAGGCTCTGGTGGCTAAACCTCTGATGGTCGGCCCACGAGCAGATCGGCAGACCCGAGGGCTGACGCTATTTTACATACTGAACAATCCCGGCGGGTTGCGGCCGGGCATGGCGCTTGAGGCCCAGATGCCGGTCACAGGAAAGCCGCACATCGCAACGCTGATCCCACGATCCGCTGTGATTTGGTGGCAGGGGCGACGCTGGGTCTTTGCAGACACGGGCGCGGGAAATTTCGCACTCACGCCGCTCGTCGGAGCAAGTCCTGCTGTCCATGGGTACCTGGTGATCGGTTTTAAGGCTCATCGTGTGGTAACGAGCGGCGCCCAGATACTGCTGAGCAAGTTGCTGGCTCGATCACTTAAAAAATCTGGATAAGGCTGCAACAATGCTCAAGCGAATTGTTAAATTTGCCCTGCTGTTTCGCGGTGTGATCATCGCATTGGCGTGCGTGCTGGCCGGCTGCGGCGTGTATTCTCTGCAATCCGCACGTTACGACGTCTATCCGGACTTCATCCACCCGCAACTGGCCATCAAGACACTGGCACCGGGCTTCACTCCGCGACAGGTTGAAAAAATCGTCACCACCCCCATCGAGCAGGCTTTGGCCGGTGGAGTCGGCTCGCAGAAAATCTTTTCCAAGTCAATGCAGGGCATTTCAGTTGTCAAAGTCCTGTTCCCGTCCAACTCAAACATATACCGCGACCAGCAGGCCGTGGCGGTACGCCTCACGCAGATCGCCGGTGAATTGCCGCCAGGGGTCGGCCCGCCTGCGCTCATGCCCTTGAGCAGTTCAATTCGCTGGGTTACGGTTGCAGGCATCACCAGCAAGCTCGCCACACTGCGCCATCTCCGCACCGTCGGAGATTGGATCATGAAACCGCGACTGCTGGCGGTACCCGGCGTATCGGAAGTAGCGGTGCTGGGCGGGCTTTCGAAGGACTATGAACTCGACCTGCGGCCGGGCCGTCTGATTCAATACCATGTATCCGTCAGGCAGGTCCTCGCCGCGGCGCGCCGCGCGACGGGTGTGGTGGGCGCAGAGTTCGTCAGCACAGCCAATCAGACGATGGCTCTGCGCGTACATAGCCAGGCACGCACGCTAAAGGCTCTGGCTCAGACGGTTGTTGTTTCCAATGGTGCTCAGGTGGTTACGCTGGGCGATGTAACCCGGGTGCGCAGCGGACATCTCCCGCCGGTGGGTGCCGCTGCCATCAATGGTCAGCCGGGAGTTCTGCTGATGATCGCCCTGGCTTACCGAGCCAATCTGCTGACGGTAACGGCGGGCGTGAAGGCGGCTTTGGCATCGCTCAAGCCGGTCCTGCAAAAGCAGGGAATTGTGCTGCACAGCAAAATTGTACAGTCTGCCGATTTCATCACCACCGCAATCCATAATCTCACCGATTCACTGCTGATCGGTGCGGGGTTGGTTATTGTGGTACTGGTTCTGTTTCTCGGCGACTGGCGAACCAGCTTGATCTCGTGCCTGGCCATCCCGATGTCCATGCTTTCCGGCATCGCCGTGTTGGTATTTCTCGGTTTTACACTCAATACCATGACCTTGGGCGGCTTGGCGGTGGCGATCGGGGAGGTGGTTGATGACGCGGTGATCGGAGTGGAAAACGTCATCCGCCGGTTGCGGCAGAACGCCCTGAGCAGCAGGCCTCGGGCCGATTGGCGCGTGGTGCTCGATGCCACACTCGAAGTACGTGTCGCCGTAATGTTCGCCACCACGGCGGTGATCATGGTATTTCTGCCGATCTTTGGACTGACAGGCCTGGCAGGTAGATTTTTTGCACCTCTCGGAGCCGCGTATGTAGCAGCAGTACTCTCCTCACTGGTGCTGGCTGTAACACTTACACCGGCCTTGTGCCAGACGCTGCTCCCGAAGAAGGCACAGCGCGGCGGCGATGCTCCGCTGACGGCCTGGCTCAAACGCCGCTATCGCAGCCTTCTGATCATGGTCGAAAGGCATCGTCGGCCGGTTATTATTCTGGTTGCCGCAGCAACCACCGTGGCGGTTGGGTTGATGATTCCACTGAAGCGCACATTCCTGCCCAAGCTTAACGAACGCACCTATGTGCTGCATCTGGTGCTTATTTCCGGGTCATCATTACAACAGTCCATCGCCTTGGGCAATCGCGTCGAACAGGCTCTAAAAAAGATACCCTACGTCGAAGAAGTCGCACAGCACGCGGGACGCGCGACGCTAGCCGGGGACGTAGTCGGGCCGGAGTCGAGTTCGTTTTTCATCAAGGTGCATCCGCTCTCGCCGACGGAGGCGGCACAATTTCGCGCCGATTTGGGCGATCTGACTAAGCGCTTTCCGGGCGTGCTGCTCTATTACAACACGCAGCTTTCCGAACGCATCAACGAGACAATCTCCGGCTCGGGCGCACCGGTAATTGTGCAGGTAACGGGCAACCACTTTGCGCCACTGGCCAGAGCGGCTGGCTTAATTACCGCCGCACTCAAAAAGCTACCAGGGGCCGTGAGCGTTGCACCGCAAACCGCCTGGAAAGCGCCTCAAATCAACATTCGACCACGGGCCGGCAGCCGCCTTGCTCGCTGGGGGCTTACACGTGTGCAGGTCGCACGCTCGGCCCAATTGCTGGTACACGGTCAGACGGTAGGACACCTGTACCACGGCATCCGCATCCGGCCGCTGATCGTTCGCTACCCCAGCCGCTGGTCTACTGGCACGGCCAGCATCGGCGGATTGCCGATAGAGACCGCGGGCGGCACATGGATTCCGCTGAGCGAGGTTGCGCATGTTTATGAGGCGGCCGGCTTTTACAGTATCTCTGATCTGGGTGGTCAGCGGGCGCAAATGATCGCCGTACACCTGGCTGGCACATCAGCAGCGAGCTTCGTGCAACAGGCGCAGGCCGTCATTGCCCGCTTAAAGCTGCCTGCGGGTGTTGTGGTTGGCTTTGCTGGCTCGGCCCAGCGGGCCGCGTCTGCCTTGCATGGCCTGATATTTCACGCGCTCGTTGCATTGGTGGGCATCGTGCTGCTGCTTTTTGTCGTACTGCGCTATTGGCCCAACGTGGCGCTGCTGATGATGAATCTGCCGTTGGCGCTGGCCGGCGGCGTGGCGGCGGCATGGGTTTCTGGCGGCGTGCTGTCGCTGGGAGCAATGGTGGGCTTCGTTACCCTCTTTGGCATTACCCTGCGTAATTCTATTATGCTCATGTCCCATTATCAGCACCTAGTCGCCCGCGAGGGACGCACCTGGGACACCGCTACCGCTATTGAAGGCGCCATAGATCGTCTACCGGCCATTCTGATAACCGCACTCGTGGCCGCCTTTGGTCTGCTGCCGCTGGCTCTGGGCAGCGGAGCTGCCGGCCGCGAAATCGAAGGTCCGCTGGCGCAGATTATCGTCGGCGGCATCTTCACTTCCACACTGCTCAATCTGATCGTGCTGCCCACCCTCGCCGCCCGCTGGGCGCGTTTCGACAGCCGGCCCACCCATAAAATCATAGGGTAGCTTTCAGAGTCCGCGCGGTGGCATTGGCCCAAAGGCAGGCTCATTTCCGCCGATGACCCGCCTCCACGGTTGACACACTGCACCCGCTTACGTTAAAAAATGTCCATATATTTGAGGTGATGGAGTTCACCTGAACCGTCCTGGTCTTAGTGGATTAGGACTGATGACTCCTGGCGGCGGCTGCCGCCGGGACTGTTTTGCAACCTCGGCGGAGATTCAGCCGGGGTTGTGTTGTTTTAGTGCTTAGCGGAACCCAAGCATGAAAAAGTCGTTGTTCATGTGGCTGGCCATTGGCTCATTTGGCTTTGTCGGGGCGCTGGCCCGCTATGGTATCAGCCGGTTTTTTGGCCGCTACTCGGCACTTTTTCCTTTTGGCACTTTTTTTATCAACATCACCGGATCATTTTTTCTGGGATGGTTTATGACCTGGGCACAGCCGCGGCTTAATATTCCAGACCCCATCCGCCTGGGCATTGCCGTGGGTTTTGTGGGTGCCTACACCACGTTTTCAACCTATATGTTTGAAACCGACCGGATGCTTGCCACAGGCGCGGCTCTGCGGGGTATGCTATATCTGGCAGGTAGCGTGGTTGCCGGCCTGCTGGCGGTACGGCTGGGTATTATTCTTGGCAGCCGCATGAGTTAAAAAATCGAGTCTGCACATCAGGCGGAAACACATGATCAGTGAAAATGTCCTGCTGCGACTGTACCTGCGAAGTGCCGACATGCACCACCATGCACCGGCATACGAGCGCATAGTGCAGCAAGCCGCTCGCAACAGGCTTGCCGGAGCAACCGTGCTGCGCGGCATCATGGGGTTTGGAACCCGTGGCTTGGTAAAGCCATCTGATTATCGCCTGATTGGCGACAGTCCCGTGATTGTGGAACTGGTAGATTCTGGTGAAAAACTCCTGCCATTTTTGGCCGCGATGTCGGAGACGATGCACCACGGCCTAGCCACGCTTGAACGGGCGGCCGTTCTTGTGTACCGCCCGCGAAGCCAACCGACCAACCAGAAAACGCAATTGCCTGGCGGCCTTAAACCTCTTAGCACCTTGCCCAATACCCAAGGAGTACTGCCCATGCATACCGATTCTGTTGGCGTTCTGCTGCGCATCTTCATAGGCGAGTCTGACACATTTAACCACAAGCCGCTGCACGAAGCCATTGTCGCCAAAGCACGTGAGTTGGGGCTTGCCGGCGCCACCGTGCTGCAGGGGGCCATGGGGTTTGGCGCCAATAGCGTGATGCACACCGATAAAATACTCGTTATGTCCTCGGACCTGCCCATTGTGATTGAACTGATAGACAGCCGCGAAAAAATCGAAAGACTGCTGCCCTCCCTCGACGGCATGGTCGCCGAAGGCATGATCACCATGGAAGAAGTGAAAATTATCGCGTATCGCCATGACCCGGCAGACCAGGCACGCAAACAAAGCGAGGGTTGAACCATTGCCGTCAAATAATCTCAAGACCGACGAGGCAAAAACGCCTGCGCATACGCTTGGGCCGGTAACGCTTATTGTTGCGGACCTCAAGCGTTGCACCGAGTTTTATCATCAAACGCTTGGCCTGACCATACGCCAATCGGATACCCAGCACGTGAGTCTGGGCACAGCGCAGCAGGAACTGCTCGTGCTGCGACACTTGCCCCATGCACCACCGGCCGGGGTTACGACAGGCCTTTACCATATCGCCTTTTTGCTGCCGAGCAGGCAGGACTTGGCGCGGCAACTTTTACATTTTGAACGTAGCCGCACGCAACTCTCCGGTGCTGCGGACCACGATGTAAGCGAAGCGCTTTATCTTGCCGACCCGGAAGGCAACGGCTTGGAGATCTATCGAGATCGTCCGCGCGATGAATGGCTATATCCGGGCGGCCATCTGCAAATGGGCACAAAGGCTCTTCATTGGAAGTCGCTGCTGGCCTCGGCAGATTCGACTGAAGCGTTCACCGGTATGCCTGCGGGTACCCGCCTGGGGCACTTGCACCTGCGCGTAAGCGACTTGGCGTCCGCCGAGGCCTTTTACCGCGATGTGCTCGGCATGGACGTGACCGCTCGCTATGGCCATGATGCATCATTTTTGTCTTACATCGGCTACCATCACCATCTTGGCATCAACACTTGGGAGAGCCGCGGCGCACCACCAGCTCCGCTTGGCGCACGCGGATTGGAGCACTTTTCATTGCGTGTGGCGACGAGTGAACTGTGGGATCACATTCTATCAAGGGCCACAGCCGTTAACGTCGTAAAACAGCAATCAGGCGATGAGGCCTTATTACATGATCCATCAGGCATTGCCATTCGACTTCAGCGGTTGGCGTGAGGCACTGTTGGTAATCTACGCGCCACTCTTGCCGGCTTATAAGGCGGGCAAAAACCGCTGTTTTTCATTTGCTACGGCTGCAGGCGGCAAGTAAACTTAAGGGTTGACGGGGTTAAGTCGCACAATTGGTTTTGCGCGTGAGTTAAACCGCGGTTTAGCAGGTTATTGAGGTATTTTCATGGCGGAAAGGCCTAAACAAAAAGACGGACACGACGATGCACTCGCGGCGCTCCATGGCATGGGCGAACCGGCTGCCGCCAACCCGGCCCCCAACAATGGCGAACCGCCCGAAAGCGCCACCGGTTTTGTTGCCATGCTCGCCCAACAACCAGCCGCCTCCAGCGCGGCCGAGCCTCCGGCTTCGGCAGTCAATGCGGCGGCCACTTCCGCACTGGAGTCTTCTTCGGCTCCAATTCCATCGCCCAATCGCCCGCGCCGCGAAATGGAAGAGCTGCCAATGGCCAAAATCATTGATCCCGCCTCGATGGCGGCTCCGGCACCCTACGTTCGCCCCAAAAAAAAGCCCGCCCAGTCCGAGGCGTACAAACTGCTGGTGCCGCTGCTGGCGGTCATTGGTTTTATGCTCCTGATGATCGGTTTTTGGGCGTTGGCGGCGGTACTGGGTATTCATGTACCGCTGGTGCCATCGCCCGACGATAGCGGCTATAGGAGCGCTATGCACTTTGCCGACATTATGCTGATATGCCTGCCCATTTCGCTGGCAATGCTTATATTGGCGTTCGTAATGCTCACCCGTGCCAACAAATTGGCCGCAGAGTAATACGCTCTCGCCCATCCTATTGTCGTCGCTTCGGGACTGTGCCCGGTCGTGCATCATCATAGGTTCTGCCCTCGACGTCACAGTGGCCACGATACACCCGTTGGCAGGCAGTTGTTCAACCTGGCGCGACATGATAAAACACTCGTATGAAAACATATGCAACAGCCTTTGGTAAAACACCCGACGGTCGCAAGGTGGATATTTTCACACTTTCCAATGGCGTTGTTAACGCCAAGGTAAGCAGCTACGGTGCTGCGCTTACCGAACTGCACGCCCCCGACCGCACAGGTAAATTGGCTGATGTGGTGCTTGGTTTTTCCGAACTTGCCGGCTACCTCGGCAAGCACCCCTACATGGGTGTTACCGTGGGTCGCGTAGCCAACCGCATCGGTAACGCCGAGTATCATTGGCAGGGCGCAACCTACAAACTATACGCAAATAACAATGGCAACACGTTGCATGGCGGCAAAGAAGGTTTCGATCGCCGGGTGTGGGACGCGCAAATTGCTGATGATGCCGACGGCCCTGCCGTCCTATTCACCTATGTAAGCCCTCACATGGAAGAAGGCTTTCCGGGAACCCTGCATACGCGGGTGACGTATCGCATCACAAAAGACAATGCCCTCGCCATTGAGTTTTACGCCCGCACCGATCAGGCTACTCCGGTGAACCTCACCAACCACTCCTACTTCAACCTCAAAGGCGCCGGGTCGGGCGACATTTTAGATCACAGTATTTTCATCAACGGCAGCCTTTATACCCCTGCGGATGACAAGCTCATCTGCACCGGCGAGATTCGTTCGGTGCATGGCACCCCGCTCGACTTCACCACGCCCCATCGCATTGGCGAACGCATCGCCGAGGTCCCTGGCGGTTACGACCATAATTATGTACTCCGCACTGAAAAAACGCCGCTTCGCCTCGCCGCCCGCCTAACCGAGCCTACCACCGGCCGAGGGATGGAAGTGCTTACCACGCAGCCTGGAGTACAGCTTTACACCGGCAACTTTCTTGATGGCAGCGCCGTGGGAATTGGCGGCCCTTATGGCAAACATGCCGGACTCTGCCTCGAGACGCAGCATCTACCCAACTCGGTAAACCACCACCATTTTCCCAACGTGATGCTCAATCCCGGTGAAGATTATCGCCATGCGGCAATCTATCGGTTTTCAACCAGTGCCGGATAAATGTTCCCTGGCCGACCAGCCTTTCATCGCCAGCCACGTCCGACTGGGGCTTAGAACTTAATGCTCGCATTGCTATTCAGGGTGATGCCGGAAGCCGCAGTCCGATTTTGCAATGCTTCGAAGCGCTCCTCGCCAGTTTACAGACCAAGCTGACCGGTAGATGTAGCATGGCAGCAATTTCCTATTTGTTCGATTATCTGCTCTCGTCGCGTGCGCATGGCTTACGCAAACGGCCGCACAGCGGTGATAACGCAATGCCCCAACGCTCATTTGCGCTGCCATAATTGCCGGCGCAGTTCGCGACATGTTGGCGGATATCTTCCGGAGAGAGTTTGCGGCCGCTTTAACTGAAATCCCATACTTGCTTGCGGACACGCCGGCTTGCGGCTCGATCGCCGCGCGGTATCTGCAACTGCCGCAAACGCACATTGACTGCCTGAAGATCAAAAGCCTCGGGATCAAAAGGCCCGCCATACCACTCGAGTAGCATGGCATGGTCCGGGTGCTTCGTATTGGCGAGGACTTCAAGATTGTTGTAATGCCCCCAAATTCCGCCGCTGTCCTCCATGGGGCAGCACATTTTACCCCCGGTACAGGCTATGCGTGAGCCGGTCGTAAGGGGAGGAACCATTTTCTCCAGGACTATATCGTGTCGCCAGCCGTCGCCGAAATCGTATTCGTAGCGAAACTTCATTTTTTCCTTCAGCGGCAAATCGGCCAGGCGATACGCGCACTCATCGGAAAATTCGTCTGAATCATCTTCAGATCCGTCGGGGGCTGGACCGGAGAACTGCTGACCAGCAACAACAAAGGCGTGCAGGTGGCAGTTATACCAGCCCATTGCGGCCTGAATGACATAATGCAACTGCTCTAATGTAAGCTCGTACGGCACGATGACACGCCGCCAGATCGGTGGCTTGCTGCCGTGGAGGGTAATTTTCAGTTGACAGGCGGCATCAGACATTGGCATAACCTACTCCCGGTTAAAAGGTTATTGTAGTCTCCGACAGTTGCACTGCAACACACGGCTTGGGTTCAACCGGAATGCCGGAATCGGTAAATCAGTACTGGCGCCTAAGGGGCTGCCAAGTTCGGTCAATATTGCGTCTCAAGAGGTGCTGGGGAGAGGCTTTGCATAGCACACGATGGGGTGATACGGGAAGGTTGTTCCGCCGCTTCAAGCCCTGCGTATTGGTCCCATTCCCAAGCGTGTGTCCATGGCCCGCTGGACGCCTACGGGGCTCGCTTCCGTTGCGTCGGCTGGAGTTATTGCGCAATTCATCGTAACGTTCAGCAAGCCTGTTTTTTGTAAGGCATTTGCATCCATCGCACCCAAATCCTATACTTCATTCTTGTAGAGGAATGTATTCTTATGCTTGATTCTGCCAATTCTGAACTTGTGGCACGTGTTGTTGAGCGCTTGCGAGCATTAGCCGATGCCAGTCGTGTACGTATTTTGGCTCATCTGCAGGCCGGGCCGGCAAACGTCACGGCTCTTACGACGGCGTTGCGCCTGAATCAGGCTTCGGTTTCGAAGCACTTGGCGGTGCTGCGCCAGGCAGGACTGGTAGCCGCCGATCGCGTCGGCACACATGCGGTATATCGCATTGCCGACCCCGGCGTAATGGAACTATGCGACCGCGTATGTGAAGGCGTACGCGATCATTTGCAAAGGCAGCAGCAAATGCTGGAGGCCGCCATGCCTGAAGCAAAACGAGCCACCCATCGCCGTACCCGCCCACCCAATATAGACTGACACCAGATAACGCTCGATCGGCCGTTTAAATATCCAGAACGGCCACCGTCGGCACTGCGGCTACCCCGGAGGTTTGCGGCAATGGTAGTTCCTCCAACGCGGCAATCCATTGTTGCACGGTAGCAGCCTGCCCCACCACATCGGCCGATTCCCGCAGCACTGCAACTTCCGGCCGGGTGGCATGGTAATACACCTGCTCTAAAATCCGATGGCTTATGTGCGCGGTAAAAATGGCGTGGCCCGGGCGGCTTTCGTAGTCGCGGCTGATAACGGTCGAAAATTTTTCAACAAACGTGGCCCCCTTGGCATCGTTTAAGGCCAGCGTTATGGCAACATCAAGCGTTTTACCCAGCAGTTGCTGCAGTACCTTCTCGGCCAGCGGCATTACGCCCGTACCCTGTTTGGCGCTGATTGCCAGCGACTGCGGAAACTTATGCCGCCAGAATGCCAATTCTTCAGGCGCGGCAAGCGCATCGGTTTTATTGAGCAGCAGCATGGCAGGCTGCTCGCCGCAGCCGATGTCGGCCAGCACTCGCACCACGCTTTGGAACTGCACCACCGCCTGTGGATGCGATACATCGAGCACCACCAGCAGCAAATCTGCATGGGTGGCCTCTTCCAGCGTGGCCTTGAAGGACGCGACGAGGTGGTGCGGCAAATCGCGGACAAATCCTACGGTGTCGGAAAGCAGTGCGCCGTGGGCTGCGCCCAAACGCCAGAGGCGGGTTTTGGTGTCGAGCGTGGCAAAAAGCTTGTCTTCAACAAATGTGCCCGCCCCGGTAAGGGTGTTAAAAAGCGTACTCTTGCCGGCATTGGTATACCCCACAAGGCTGACGGTAAAGTGCTGGCGTTTGCGGGTGGCGACTTCGCGGGTTTTGCGCCCCTGCACCTCGGCGATGCGGCGCTTAAACTCGCTGATGCGCTGGCGTACCAGGCGGCGGTCTATTTCAAGCTGCATTTCGCCGGGGCCGCGCGCTCCCACGCCGGCGCCCGCACCGGCACCGATGCGTTCCAGGTGGCTCCACATATGACGCAGTCGCGGGTAAGTGTATTCCAATTGAGCCAGACCCACCTGTAACTGAGCCTCATGCGTGCGGGCTCGCGTGGCAAAAATATCGAGAATAAGCTCGCTGCGATCGAGGATTTTGCAGTCGCAGATTTTCTCGAGATCGCGCAGCTGGTTGGGCGACATGTCGTTATCAAAAATAACAACATCCGCATTGTGCGCTTTTACCAAGCGACCTATTTCCGCAGCTTTGCCGCTGCCTATGTACGTTGCAGGGTCCACGCCCGCGCGCTGCTGCACAACAGAGTCCACCACCACCGCCCCGGCGGTTTTAGCCAGGCTGGCCAGTTCGCCCAATGGGTCTTGAGGGTCGGCATTGGAATCGGGCAAAAGTACGCCCACCAGAATGGCCCGCTCGGCCTGTACTGAAAGCTGTACCCGTTTATCCTGTGCCAAAGATTACAATTCCTGCACGGCCACACGCAAGCACAAGCGAACACAATCACTGTAACCAGCGGCATGTGCCATGTGCTTTAATTACTTACGAGTATACCCACACGCAGGGTCATATCCCAGCGGCGAGGCATGGCGCTATCGCACCCCAAGCCAAGCTGGCGCAGCCGCAGTCTGGCACAGGACAGTCGCCCTGCCAATCAGGCGGTGCGACGACGACGCAGCGCCAGCAGGCCAACGGCACCTACGGCCAAAAGACTCAGCGAGGCCGGTTCGGGTGTAATCACGGTAGCGGTAAAACCGCCGACATTGGTCGGAGCGTCAAAATCCACCAACGATCCGTGGCCGGGGTTGCCCGATCCAAATGCGATGCCATAATTAGCAATATCAGAAGACCAAGCCGTCGAGAGACCAACGGTGGTACCCACCGAAATAAGCGTGGTGGGCGAAGTGGAGCCGGGCAAGGTGATGGAATACGGCATGATGTCATAGTTGCCGACGGACATGCCGTTTACCGTCACCGGCACCGAGAATGTGCCATTCAAGATGGATATGACATCGCTTTTGATATTGGTGTTGGGCAGCGTAAGCGAAACGCCAATTGTGTAGCCATCAAGATTAAAGCTCTGCGGCAAATAGGATGAGATATCGTTGGTATATGTGTCCAGGGAGGTGTT
>JABEVB010000029.1 GCA_013044165.1 Phycisphaerales bacterium | reverse complement strand
CTTAGCTTTCCTTTTGAGGCTTCAGGTGGCAGGGCTATGAGGCCCGTAGGCACCGCTCGCTAGGGGGCGGTCGTTATTGCCTTCGGCAATAGTATGCGATAACCAACGGAAAGGCCAAGTTGCCGGGCCACGCCGGCGTTAAGTTCAATGGCGTAACGCACAAGATCGAGGCTGGGGTAGTAATGCGCGGTGCCGTCCCAGGCGGGCATGGTTTCGAACTGGCGCACGCGACCCGACCGGTCTAAAAATAACAAATCGAGAGGGATAAAAGTATTCTTCATCCAGAATGTTTCATTCTGGGAATAGGGAAAGACGAAGATCATGCCGCGATTCGCTGGCATGCTGCGTATGAACATAAGCCCGCGATGCTGCTGTGCATCGGTGCGAGCAACCCAAAGCTTGAAGGGGTGGCCTTTAATGCTGACCAAGATGGCTGGCAGCTTATCAAGGCGGGCCAGTTCGGTTGTGGTGTTGGGGATGCCGTGTTTAGGCTGCGGCGCTTCGGCCGCCGTTGCGGAAGGTGCTCGTTGAGGGGCGGCCGTTTTCTGCCCTGGCGGCGATGCGGCTTGGCGACGGCAACCCCAAAGCGTCAAAGCTATGCACAGTAAAAGTAATGCCGCCGTGGGCGGGCGCCAGCAGCGCGGTCGCGCTGAACGCGGCGAGGTAAAATACTCTCTGGTATAAATAGGCATGGATCTCCGGAACGGATGCATAACAGAAAAAGAGCGGTCGCGCGTTAATTTCCACGCATGGTGATCGGTCAAATTAGAATGCATAAATCGTTGGTGCAGAAGCATACTCCAAAACCTCATGGTAATGGTTTGTGATTGCCAAAAACGGACGCGCCGGCCCCGGCCGTGGGAGCAGCCCACTGAACTGCGTTGGCAATGATGCGCATGACCTGTGGGTTGTGATATGTCGGATAGGTTTCATGGCCAGGGCGGAAATAAAAAATTCGTCCCATGCCGCGCCGCCAGGTCAGGCCGCTGCGAAATACCTCTCCGCCCGAAAACGAGGAGATGAGGATGGTTTCGTCCGGTTCGGGTATGTCGAAATGCTCGCCGTACATTTCTTCGCGTGGGAGAACGACATGGTCGCTGATGCCGTGCAGGATAGGATGGCCGGGTGCCGTAACCCATAGAATTTCGCGATCATCGGCTTCGCGCCATTTGAGATCGCAGGTTGTTCCCATGAGCCGTTTAAATAGCTTGGAGAAGTGAGCGGAGTGAAGCACAATGAGACCCATGCCGGCGAGTACGCGGGCATGGGCCCTCTGGACGATATCATCGTGCACGGCATCATGGGCCATGTGTCCCCACCAGATGAGCACATCGGTGGCGGCAAGCACTTCGGGCGTGAGGCCGTGGTCTGGCTCCTCAAGGGTGGCAGTACGTACTGTCATGGCTCCGGCGGCGCGCAAACCATCGGCCAGAGTCTCGTGCATACCCTTCGGATACAGCATACTCACCTGTGGATTGCGTTTTTCGTGCTGGTATTCGTGCCAGATGGTTACTCTTGGAAAATCAGCTTGCATAATCGCTCCATTATCAGTCAGGCCTCGCCGCCTTTATTTATGTTTGCGCCGCTAACCCCCATGGTTGCGGCGGCCTGGCAAGGATAGATTATCGGTCACGTGCGCAACGTACAACAGCATGTGGGGATTTTATCAGACCCACGAGCATGCTTGTAGGGGGCCTGCGAAAATAATCAAGGATCGAGGCATGTCCATCCGATGAAAGGACTGTCGCGCTGCGGAACTCTTTGCAGGCGGCACCGATTTCTTGGCAGTTCATGGTATGCGGCGATTTTCCGCTGCGTGCGAACGAGAAAAAGATTGGCCTCAATTTCGCGAGCCGGCGTTTAGGGTTCGTTTGTGAGGCGGAGCGTTTGGTGCCGGGGCTGAGGCCTCGGTCCCAGACAAACAGTGTCCAAGAGGGAAGTTGCGATGTTGAACCGAACAAAAAAGCAAAGACGAGAGGGCTTCACGCTCGTGGAGCTTTTGGTGGTGCTGACCATCATTGCTATGCTGATGGGTCTGATCCTGCCGGCCTTGGCAAATGCCCGCCAAAACGCCATTAATGTGCAATGCCAGAATAACCTGCGGCAGATTGGCACGATGCTTGTGGAATACTCGAATGTGTCGGATGGTTTTATGCCGGCCGGTGAAGACCTCACCTCGCCTACTTATCCATATTATGACTATTCGGATGCCTTATTTTCGTTTTATACCGGCGGACCGGCCGAATCGCGTTATCGCTTAACGTCCAATCCAACGGCTTTAGCGGTAAAGTATGCCCAGATTTTTCGCTGCCCCGCGGTGGATGTGCCCGATACGGACCCATGGGCGGACAATTACGCCTGCAATATCAATGCATTCAAATGGCACTATACCTTCAACTTCTTGAACTTATACTCCGTAAGCATGACGCGACTGGGAGCCATTCAGCGCCCGACCGATACGATTGCCATTACCGATGCCAATCAGGTGCAAACCAACGGCGACAGCGACTCGACCGTGTATTGGTTCTATTATGACTCACCTTTCTGGAGGCAGCAGCCGCTCACCAAGATTCCCAGTGGCGGCATGTCGGGCGAGGCCAACATGGATGCCACATCATCTACGCTTTGGGAGAGCGGCATGCGGTTCCGACACATGTCTAACTCGTCGGGGGCGGGTTATGCCAATGCTCTGTTCTTCGATGGGCATGTAGAAGCCAAGGGCATTAACACCATCGAGCAAATGAACGTCGCTACCAGTTATTGAGGTATTACAAACTATAGATTTCTGGCGGCAGGCTGCAGAAAAGTGTTCTTTCTGACGCCTGCCGCCGAGCGTTTTGCCGGGCGTTGCGAAGCGTAATTCAAGCGTCGCGATGATGGCAAGGGCTTCGGCCGCAGTGGAATATCGCCGTGGGCGCTCGCGTATGTCTATGCTTGATCGCAGCTTGCCGGTGCCAAGGGCTGCGGCGATGGACGGGCGGTCTTATGCAGGCCGCGTACATCGTGGAGAAACACTTTGCGAAGCAGATACCGCGCCAGGATAACAGCAAGCAGGCTTACGAGCGTTGCAGGTAAAGGTCCCCAGATTCGGTTGGCAAATATTCCCGCCAAGATGCCGCCCACCACTTCGGTAGTGCTAATAAGCGCAAACTCCAGGTAAGGCCGGCGCATGATGATAAATGCCCGCTGTGTTCGGACGTAGCGCACGAAAAACGCCAATGTAACAATCACCATGGCCAGCAGGCCTGCGGTCAACGCTGGCAGGTAAGGTAGATGCATCCACTCGTATAACACATGAACGGCAGCTAGCGCAGCGCAAGCCCCAAATGCGCCGACAATAAGAAACTTAAGGCGCGGCGATCCTTTGGGGTATTTATAATCATAGAGTCGGGATAAATGCTCCAAGTATCGGAATTGTTCCTTAAGGGTGAGTTTGCTTTGCCCGTGAATACGGTTGCGAAAAACAATGGGCACTTCCGTGATTCGTGTTATGCGAGCCTTTACCAGCAGTTCCAAGCCGATCTTATAACCAATGGGGTTAAGCTCGTCGCAGGAAGCAAGCATATTGCGGCGAAATGCAAAGAATCCTGCCATAGAATCTTTTACAGCGCCAACAAAGGGGCGGCTCAGTGCTGTGGCAACAGCGCTGTTAAGCCAGCGAAATGCGCCCCAATCTTCGGTGCGGCCGCCGGCAACATAGCGCGAGCCAATGACGAAGTCAGCCGTGTTTTTGAGTAGCGGCTGCACCAGCAACGGCACGGACTCGGGTGGGTGACTCAGGTCGGCATCCATCACGACGACATAGTTGTAGCGAGCCATGGCGCAACCGGTCAGTACCGCAGATGACAGACCGCGGTCTTCCATGCGGATGAGAAACCGCAGCTGTGGATGTTCCTGCTTAAGAGTAGCGAGCACCTGTGGCGTGCCATCGGACGAATTATCATCCACAACGATAAGCTCCCATGCCCAACCTGCTGGAGCAAGGGCGGCGGCAAGCTGCCCCACGAGTTCCGGAAGATTCTCCGCTTCGCGGAAGGTGGGAACTACAATGCTGATATTGATGTCTTTTAATTCTGCTGCTGTTGCAGCGGCAGAAGTCGGTTCGCTTTGTAACGGTTGTATTTGCACCCTTGGGCCTCAAGTAAGCGGTGTTATCGGTACACTCGGCGAATTATACGCCGAACGGAGGTCTTGGGAATGTACCTGATTGTGATGCGCGTTATGGGGCGTTGGTTATCGGTCAATCAGAGTCATCAATAGGGCGGAAATAATATTATCTAAAAGGCTGCCTTAAGTACATCCCTACCTTCGGACGATACAACGAGGGTCGCTCTCCGGCGCTGCATGTGTGGTGCTGTGCCGTGCGAAGTGGTTTGCTGGCCGCTCGCAAAACAAAGGAAGGCCATCTGTTGATAGGGGTGTGTTCCATGCAGGTAGGTAAACGGTCTCATCGCGGTTTTACCCTCATTGAGTTGCTGGTTGTGATTTCAATCATCGCGCTGCTGATTGCGATATTGCTCCCCAGCCTCGCAAAGGCCAAGGAATTGGCCAATCGGAGTGTGTGTTCGGCCAATGTGCGAAGCATTGTGCAGAGCCTTATTATCTATGCGCAGAGCAACAACGGTCAGTTTGCGTCGGTTGAGGCTCCAAGCAGCACAACCTATCAGAATGGTCCTGGCACGCCGACTACAGGCAGCAGCACCAGCGCGGGTGGGGTGGTGGAGAGCTATTACACCAGCAACGCCCAACAGGGCTCGCCTTTGGCGTGTTTGTGGCTGCTCGTGTTGCAAGGCCAAATGACGCCCAAGAACTTCCTCTGTCCATCTGATCCTGTTGCCACCCAGGCGTCATCGGAGTTTTCGGCAACCAACGCCTATTACTCCAACTTCGGCATGGTCAATGGCGCTGTGTCCAATGCGGGTCAAGGCGAGAGCTACTCCATCGCATTCCCATGGAATGGCACCACTACCGCTGGCTGGTGGAATTCCAACGCCGCCAGCGACCAGCCCATTGCCAGTGATATGGCCCCAATGACGGGCGCTGGCACCAACAATACGCAGCGCATTACCACCGAAGGGCTTAGCAATACCTATGGCAGCTATATCTACAACTCCGGGAACCATGCCGGCGATGGGCAGAACGTCGGATTTGGCGATGCCCACGTGGTCTGGACTACCAACCCATATGTTGGTCAGAATCAGGATAACATCTTTACTTACGGCTCCACGGCCGGTACGGCTGGAGGTGGAACGGGCATTGGCTCGACTGGCTCACCCGTTACCGCGCCAACCAGTCTGCCCAGTGTGCCGCCGTACGATACGGACATGGCGCCGGTTCGCGAAGTGGACAATGGTGCCTGGTAAAGTGTGGACGACATATCCTGTAGCGGCAAATGTATGCGGCTCCAAGCAATGCTTGGAGCCGCTTTCTTTTGTATGGCCGTAGGTGTTCTAAGATTGGAATGCATTCGCATCTCATTGGCTATAAAATTAAGTTAGTGCCGCTTTATTTGCAGTTGTGGCAATTGCAGGAGACAACAGCTATGCGACAATCGTTTTTTCGTCATTTTGGGCTGTTAGTGATGTCGGTCGCGTCTGTTGCCCTATTGGCGGTAAGGTTGGCTGCTGCTGCCCCAGCCCCAGCGAAGCCTTCGGTGGCGGTGCTGCCATTCTTAGGCACCGGCCCAAACGTAAAATATCTTGCGACACAGATGCGCTTTGCTGTATGTAAAAAGCTGTGGCGCACCGGTCAACTGAAGCGGATCAGCCGCCACACGGTTAATCAAATGATTGACGCCTTGGGTGTATCGTGGACCTATCCGGTCTCCGCAGCAGACCTGCAAACGGTGGTAAAAGGTATTGGCGCAGATGAAACGATTTATGGCACTCTGCATGACCGCAACCTTACCTTGACGCTCTTCCAGGGGACGGCCAAGGCCAAAACAGCTACTGGCGTGATTCCCAGCGACGCCTACAGCCCACGTTTAGCGGTGGAGAAGCTGCTTACTGAATTGATGAAGGTACAGTTTCATCATGTGCGGGAGTGGCAGATAGATAAAAGCCCGGTGCTGGCAGCTCGCTTTGCGCAGAGGCCTAATCTGGTGCGCGACCCCGATTTTGTGGCTGCCAAAGAAACGGGCGATATCGGTAAGTATTGGCAGGTGTTTTTGGAACTTCAGAAATATAACCCACGACTCATTACGGCGGCTGAGGCCGCTGGCGCTGCCAAGAACAAGGCCTACATCGTGCCGCAGGCTTTTGTAACGCCCCATGCCCAGGGCTATTGTCTCATGGAGAAAATTGGCTTGGGTGTTGCCCAAAGCAATGGCCTTGCGGTAGAAAGCCTATGGATTCCGGTAAAGGATGGCCATCGTTATCGCTTTACCTGCCAATATTACAGCAAAGGCCCACGGGTTCGTATATTTTTAAAGGGATTTTCGTATTGGCCGGACTCGTTCAGCAACGACAAAGTCTTGGCCAGTCAACGCCGAGAGCTTTATCGCTTTCAGCTCAAGGGGCGGAATGCCAACAACAAATGGAGTAGCACCGGTGCAGACTTTACACCAACGACGTTAACGGGGGTAAAGCATAAGATCCAATGGTTGCGTATAGATTTTTATGTGTATCTCAACAAAGGCGAGGCATTTTTTCGCAATGTGCAACTCAAAGACATCTCGCCTTGAGCAATGGAAGACCTTTAGACCAAGGTAATCCGGACACACTCTGCGAGTAGCAAGCGGGGTAACTTTAAGGTTATCCACACTCAAGCATTCTTGCAAAACGTCTTTTATCATTTGGGTGGAGGCTTTCTTTGAGCATCAATGGCTATGTGGTTCTGGCAGTGCTGCCTGCGGTTGTGTTTATTGTGGGTTTCCACCCGATTGTAACTTGGTTTTATTCGGATATTATGTTGTTCGCCGTTTGAGCGGGTGGCTTTCGTGATCAGGGGTAATAGATTGTCTATTGAATATCGCGTATTGGGATGGACCGGGCTAAAAGTGCCGGTAGTAAGTTTTGGAGCCTCACCCCTCGGCGGCGTGTTCCGGCCTGTGGTTGAAGCGGATGGCATTAAAACGGTTCATGCTGCGGTGGAACTGGGGATTAATTTTTTTGATGTTTCGCCCTATTACGGAAAAACCTTGGCCGAAGCCTTGCTCGGAAAGGCTCTCAGAGGCATTTCGCGACAAAGCTATATATTGGCCACCAAGTTGGGCCGCTATGACGATGATGTCTTTGACTTTTCTGCCGCCCGCGTGGCCCGAAGCATAGATGAAAGCCTCCAGCGGCTGGGCGTTGACCATGTGGACATTATTCAGGCGCATGATATTGAGTTTGGCGATCTTAATCAGATAGTAACTGAAACAATTCCGGCGATGCGAGAGTTGGTGAGAAAGGGCAAGGCGCGTTTTGTCGGCATTACCGGTCTGCCGCTGAAGGTGTTTGAGTATGTGATATCGCGTGTTTCGGTAGACACCATTCTTTCGTATTGCCACTATAGCCTTAATGATCGCAGCCTTGAAAGCCTGCTGGGGCTTTGTGAGCAAAAAGGCGTAGGCGTTATTAATGCGTCGCCGCTCTCGATGGGGTTGTTAAGCCAAAAAGGGCCGCCGAACTGGCATCCGGCCGCCGAGGAAATCAAGGCGGCTTGTCGCAAGGCTGCTCAGATTGCGCGTGAGTCCGGAACCGATATTGCGGAGATTGCAGTCAAGTGGGCTATTCGCGAGAAACGCATTCCGACGACCCTTATTGGTATGGCTGACGTGGAGCATCTGCGGCGAAACATTCAATGGTGCACCGAGCCTCTTGATGACGGTGTGCTCAAAAAAATTGAAGCCGCGCTGCAGCCAGTGCTTAATAAAACCTGGCCCAGTGGGCGACCTGAAAACAATTAAGGTTAAATATCATGCAAACGCTACTTCTGGAAAAACCAGGACAATTTAATTTAGTTGATCGGCCCGAACCTCAAACCGCCGGCCCCGGCATGGCGCTGGTGCGTGTAGTATGCGTCGGTGTCTGCGGCACAGATTTGCATGCATACAAGGGCCGCCAGCCGTTTTTTGAATATCCGCGCGTGCTCGGGCACGAATTGGGCGTGCAGGTTCTGGCCGTCGGTGATGGCGTTGCCAATGTTAAACCGGGCGACCGGTGCTGTGTTGAGCCATACCTGAATTGCGGCAAGTGTATTGCCTGCAGACGGGGCCGTGTTAACTGCTGCACGAGCCTGAAGGTGCTGGGGGTGCATACCGATGGCGGCTATTGCTCGCG
>JABEVB010000192.1 GCA_013044165.1 Phycisphaerales bacterium | reverse complement strand
GACAGGCCTCTGTGGCAGGGAGCCAAAGATCGGGGCTCTCCTGGCGCAGCCGCGCGGCCAAGGTCAAAAGCATGCATAAGCTGCCACAGGCCCCCGGGTTATACTTCTGGACATCCCGCATGGGTCGCATTATGCCCCGGCGAGGCCCACGGGCGCCATGCCGCATGGCGGCAAACGATGATGCAAGCCGTTGCGTCCGTAGACGGGCTTGCAAAATACCTGCTAAAAGCCCTAGCATGGCGGGTTGTGTTGAATGTTGGTTGGAGTTTGACTGAACACTATGGCACCTACTGGCACGTTACCCTCACAGCACAATGAGTTGAGTCACGATTCTGAACCTGCCGACGCCCGTGGTCCGGCCCATGGCGATATTGGCGATATACTGGCGTTTGGCCTTGGCATGAGCACCGTCATGTGGGTGGAAGGCTATTTGCTGCGTATGCCGGGCGATCGGCTCCCAGGCTCCCTCATCTTAATTACGGCGTTGGTTTCGCTTTGCCTGATGGGTGCCTGGGCGGGCTATGCGACGCGTCGCGGCGCTTGGGCGGGTCTATGGGCCGGCATGATCGCCGGCGGGCTGAATCTGCTTCTGTTGGGCGCACTTGGCCACGACCTTACCAACGATCATCGCATTCTAGACTACACCACCGTATGGGCGCCGATATCGGTGCTGACCTGCGGCTTTATTGGTTGGATGGGTGCACTGGCCGGTTCGCGGTTTAACCCGCAGGGCATGGGGCGCATTCATAGCCGCGGGGCTGTACCCATTGCCACTGCCGCCGCCACATTGGCTCTGGTGATGGCGGGCGGAATGGTCACCGGCATGAATGCGGGCCTTTCTGTACCCGACTGGCCTGATTCGTTTAAGTTTGGCATGTTTTTGTTTCCACTGGCGCGGATGACCGGCGGCATCTATTTTGAGCACACCCATCGGCTGTTAGGCACACTGGTGGGTTTGGCAACGCTCATTCAAGCCATTTATCTGGTGCTGCGCGATCGGCGCGGCTGGCTCAAGACTCTGGCCATAGCAGCGCTGCTGATGGTAATTGTTCAAGGCGTGATGGGCGGCCTGCGCGTGACAGGCCACTTTACCGATCATCACAGCCGCCCCTACATGGACCCCAGCACAACCCTGGCCATTGTACATGGCGTTTTTGGCCAGCTATTTTTGGGCTTTCTGGTGGCCATAGCGGTGTTCTGTTCGCGCGCGTGGCAGAGCAACCTGGAACGCGTTGCCCGCCCCGGTTACAAGACCGATGCCTGGCTTACCACCTCGCTGGTGGTGGCGCTGGCGCTGCAACTTGTGCTCGGCTCAGTACTGCGCCATGTTGGACAGGTGCTTTTTGAGCACATCTCCATGGCAACGATCATCCTGTTTTTGGCGGTGTTTGCAGGCGTGCGGGCCTGGGGCATGAATCAAGATGACCCCATTTTGCGCCGGCTGGGCGCGGCATTGCTGCTGGTGGTGATGCTGCAGGTGCTCTTAGGTGTGGCGGCCGTGGCGGCTCTGGGCGGAGGCCAACCCGTAAAAACACCCAACATGGTGCAGGCGGTTATTACCACAGCACATCAAACTGTTGGGGCTATCCTGTTATGTACGGCTTTGGCCTTGGCGCTTTGGACGCGGCGACTGCGCAAAGCGCCGCAGGCATAAAAAAGCCGCCGATACCTTTGCCGCGGCTTGTTCTATATAGACAATTGCACCTCTTAGAGCCTGTTTGAAAAGGCTGGTGCGGTCGGATTGCGGCCCAAGGTGGCTGGATGCAAGGCCGCAGCTCCGAGGCATATTCGAAAATATGGCCAGGAGCGAGAACGTAGCAGACGGCCGCCCTGGGCCGCAAGACGATCCCGCCGGAGTTTTCAAACAGGCTCTTATATTTAGCCGCGCGGGCCAAGGCCGGCGCTGGAGCGCCGCCCCATGCACATTTATGGAAGCTTGGCCACCAGCGCCACGGTTTTGGTGCCACTGAGGCGGTGGTCGGCCGATACCACCAGTCCTGCTGCCGATGGCATTCTTGTACTGGTCAAAGCAGTCACGGCCTGAGCTGGCGCTATTGCCGGCGTGGCCGAGGCGAACACATGCGACTGTATAAATCCATTGCTCGGCAAGCCAGCGACAACCAGCACTAAAAGCAGGGCAAAGGCAAGCAAATAGGCCGGAGCAATCATGCCAAAGGCCATAATGCGTGCAAAGGGCGGAGAGATAAAGCTCAGCAAATCGGGCAGAGCCGGCCGCTTCCAGCGGGTGCAAGTCGCGGGTGTTTGCGCTGAATGTTCGGCCGTGAACCCGCTCGCCGCAACTGAAGCCAACACGGAGTTTGAGATGGGTTTGATCATGATCAAACCTCCTTAAACAAACGCCCTCGCAGCACTTTTTTTCCGCCGACGCCCACTGCATCGGCTGGTGCGCATCGGCTGAAAAGATGCGCCTCCTCTAAGACAGGTCGCATGACACCATGCGTCAACAAGGGCATGCCCAGTGCACGCCCATCGGCGGCCTGCGGAAAAACGCCCGCACGAAGCATCATTGCAAACGGCGTGCCACAACAACCTTTGCTGCCGTCAGGCAGAGGTTTTAACACCAATAATTAAATCATTTCGGGCTTTGCCAGCGCCCAGGCGGCTTTTTTGCAGCCGCAGATAGCAATTTCATTTATTTTATGGGGAGCTAACAAATCCGACTGCGGTGAATATGCGCGTCAGATAGCGCCGGTTTGATGGATTGCGTAAAAATTAAGCGTCCATTCACACACGCGGCGAGAGAGCGCAAACAGTCACCCATTTGCGATTGGCGCTGCTTAAAAGCTGCGGGCCATCGTCTGCCGTCCACCGACTCATAGGCTGGCTCAAAACGTCGGCCGCTGCGAAGCAACAGGCTCGTAGAAGCCGGGGAACGAATGCCCCCACCATGCGTTCGATGGGCCTTGGCTGGGAGGAGCCTATGGCTCGATTGTGGCACAGTGCAAAGGCCATGGTCATGAGCAGGCGTACTGCGGGCATACTATGCTTGGTTGGCATTGCATTATTGTTTGCGATGCCGCTGGCTGGCTTGCTGATGGCGCACCACTCCAGCGGCAGCGAGTGCCCCGGCGGCGCCGAACTGGGCAGCGCCCACGTGGCTAAGCCACGGTGATACCGCATGGCAACTTATTGCCGCTACGGTTGTGGGCATGCAAAGCATTCCAGGCTTGGCCATTCTTTACGGTGGCGTGGTAAAAAAGAAATGGGCCGTTAACTCGGCCTTTATGGTGTTCTACGCCTTTGCGGCAGTGCTGATCGCCTGGATGGTATGGGCCTACAGCATGGGTTTTGGCGCACAATGGATTCATTCGAGTTCACCATGGGCATCGTTTATTGGCAAGCCTTCCGCCTTTACAGCTCGCCGGCAGAGTTAAACCTGGCCATTATTCCCGGTTCGACCGGCAGCTTTGCGACAGCCGCGTTCCCGATGTCGGCCATGATTTACCTCCAGTTTGTGTTTGCCGCCATCACTGTTACCTCGTTACGTTCAACACTATGCATTGCATCCAGTCGAACGCGTTCTTTAGCCGACATTCTTAGTCATTCTATTCTGAATGGTATACACCAGACTTCCACCTGACACTTCTACTTCGGCTAAGGGCCTGTTTGAAAAGGCTGGTGCGGTCGGATTGCGGCCCAAGGTGGCCGGATGCAAGGCCGCAGCTCCGAGGCATATTCGAAAATATGGCGAGGAGCGAG
>JABEVB010000191.1 GCA_013044165.1 Phycisphaerales bacterium | reverse complement strand
ACAGCGGCCACAAAGTGGTGCTATTACGCCCAAGGCCCTGATACCGTTTCCTGAATATTTTCCCGTCCTTGGCATTTGGCAGAACCGGTCACAGGCCCCGTGACATGTTTTGGGTATTTTTTACTGGCGGACGGCTACAAATAGGTTACGATACGCTTATGAACGAGTGTTTTAGATTCAGCCCGCGGCATCGTGTGATGTTGCCGGCTCAATCTCTGGGCCATTTATAAGGAGTATTACCATGGCCAAAGGCAACAATTCGCGTCGCAAGGAAGTCAAAAAGCCCAAGAAGGATAAAAAGAAAAAGTGAGCACTGGCTCAGTGCCCGCTAAATTGTGGGCGCCTTTTTTAACAACCCACGGGCCGGCGCGGCGTTGCTGCTCCGGCCCTGTTTATTTGGGCGTTGCGGCTTCAGGGCGGCAACGCCAACCGTGCAACAGACTTATATTGGAGACCTTCATGCGCCTAAGCTGCTTCATGTTTGCTGCCGTCGTCATTCTATGGAACTTGCAGGCCATAGCGCCGGCCTTTGCGGCCGCCACTCTGACGGTTGGCCCCGCTAAAGAGTTCAGCACCATTGCGGCGGCTATGCAGGCGGCCCACGCAGGCGACATGATTAAGGTGTGGCCGCTTGCCGACGACCAGCCGTACCGGCAGGTACACATTCTCGTGCGGAAACCACGGATTGCGATTGTGGCGGCAACACCGAACCATTACGTTGCGATCAACGGAGGTGGCTTTAATTACAGTGGACGCGGCCCGATACCGCGGGCTATCTTTCAATTTGACCCCTCAAGCAGTGGCTGCACGCTTGAAGGCTTTGAACTTTATAACGCCCACAATCATTCGTTTAATGGGGCGGGCGTACGAATTAATGCGGGCAATGATATTACAATACGCCGCTGCTACATTCACAACAACGATATGGGCATTATGAGTAATGGCATCTACGCCCGCCGTACCGGTGCCCACCAACTCATTACCAGCTGTCACATAACACGCAACGGCACCGGTCGCCAGCCGGGGTATAATCACAATTTATACTTGGGCGGCACCAGCGCAGTGGTAAGGGGGTGCGATATTTCGCACAGCCTCACCGGGCACAATCTCAAAAGCCGGTGTCATATGACATGGGTGGAATACTGCTACATTCACGACTCTGCTAATCGAGAGCTGGACCTGGTGGATGCCCGCGGCAACACGGACGTACCGCATAGTGATGCGGTCATTCTCGGATGCATCATTCAAAAATCGCCGCGCTGCCCCGGCAACCATCAGGTGATTCACTTTGGCCGCGACGGCCATGCGGGCCACGACGGCACGCTGTACATTGTGCAGAGCACCATTGAAACGCCCTACCCAACCGCTGCGGTGCTGCTTTCAACGCGCGGGGGCAATGTAAAGTTCATTAACGATAAAATCCGTACGACCGCCCACCGCGCGGTACTGGTAGCAGCGGTTCATGGTGCTGATGCAGGGCACCTTGCGGGCAAGGGCAATGACATTTCACCGGCATACAACCCGCAGGCCAGCTTTCTGAACTCGCGGCCACTGCCATGGAGCCAAATAACACTACCATGGGCCCGCGCCGGCTTAAGGCCCCGGCCGCTGATGCAATACCGCGGTGCAGGCAAGCTGGTTAAACGGCTTAAGGAAGGCTCTGGCGCAGGACGCCTACCCACACGCTAAGAAGAAGGTATACGAGTGCCGCCGCAAATGCTCCAGCCTCGGCGGGGTAATAGCCCGGCCTCTATACCCATCACATGCCCTTGATGCGTGCCAATATTGCCGCTGCCGCACCATAGCAAATAAGAATCAGCGCCAGGCCATCCCATCATGCTGGCAGGCTACCGCACGCCCACGCCATGGGCCAGATGCGGTCTATAGTACGGACACAATTTTTATGGGATATTCCGTTTTACCGATTGGCGGACGAGGCAAAATAACTTAAAGGGCATGGCGTTCCCATATCACTCCTCGGAAGCTTCGCCAGGTGCGGATAATGGGGGGAATAAAGCATCCCTTGCGGCCGCGGAGCCAAGTCGCCGTTGACCACGAACGGGGCGCCGCGTTCGGCCAACTGCGCCACCAGACGTTTGCGCCACTCGGCCTTTAATTCCCGGTGCCGTGGTTCCCCGGCCAGGTCGTGGCTCTCATCGGGATCGTTCACCAAATCGAACAATTGTTCGTCGCCTTCCAACGCATGATAAATGTATTTTATCCGACCGTCCGTCAAAGCATTGTAATGGTTGGTCGGGCTGTAGCAGATGTCGTGTTCCACCTCAATCCACGACCGCCACCCTGCCGTCTCTCCGCGCAGCAACGGCAGCACGCTCCGCCCGTCAATCCCCGGTGGCGCCGACAGGCCGGCGGCGGCGGCCAACGTGGGGAGCACGTCGGGCAATCCGACCGGCTGGTCCAGCACCTGCCCCCGCGCGCCGTGGAAATTGGCCGGCGGGCGGGCGATAAATTGGATGCGTGCCGAGCCTTCGTAGGCGTACGATTTGCGCCACATATAATGGTCACCGAGCATGTCGCCGTGATCAGAAATGAAAAGAATGAATGTGTTTTCCAGCCAACCGCGCCGTTCGAGCACACCCAACACGCGCCCGATCTGTTCGTCCACAAACGAAACAGAACCATAGTAGCCGCGGCGCGAACGACGAACCTGCGCCAGGCCCACATTGCCTTGCCAAATTGTATGTCTCGGATCTTTCCACCGAATATCATGAACCGCGTCCCAAGCGCCGAATACTGGCCGCGGCATTTCATCCTCCCGATAAGCATCCCAGAAACGTTTGGGTGGATCGTAGGGACTGTGCGGACGTTCCCAAGATACCTTGAGAAAGAAGGGCTTTTTCCCATCGTAACGTTGCAGAAAATCAATCGCCGTCTCCCCGATCCAGTGCGTGGGATGAAGTTCCTCCGGCAATACATAGGGCCACGCGCGATAATCGTTCCAGCCCAAACCGGTGGCGTCCGGGTTCAACCCCGGAGCGCGTTGCCGAAACCAGCGATGGTAATCACTGATAAAACCCGGAGTCTCCACGCGGTCTGCTTCGTCCAAGATCGTTCGTTGAAACTTGTGCAAGTCGCGTTGAGGATACCAATGCATCTTGCCGATGCCCGTCGTCTCATAGCCGGCTTCGCTGAAACAGCGCGGCAGCTCGGTGGTATAACGTTCGCCCACCCGACCGTAACCGAGCAGCCCATTGTGCCACGGGTTAAGCCCCGTCAACAACGCCGCGCGCGCCGGGGTGCAGGTCGGGGTGCAACTGTAGGCGTTGCGGAAACGCGCGCCCTCGCGGGCCAAACGGTCCAAGTTGGGCGTGCGGATGACATGGTTGCCGGCTGCGCCAAGGCAATCGGCGCGAAGCTGGTCGGCCATCAACAAAAGAACGTTGGGCCGGGAAGAGGCAGGCAGACCGGCGGCGTCCGCCCGCCTGGAGAGCACATCGGGAGCGGTCGCCACAGCCAATCCCGCCAGATTTCTCCACAGAAAATTGCGCCGGTTCATATCGTTCGCACTGTTCATGTCGAATTCCGTTTAACATCGGGTAACCATTCGCGGCCTCTCGGCCAAGTCAGACCCACGACCGGTCGCACCAGATAAAGAGGTTACCCTCCCCCCGCAAGAAAGGCAAATAAATTGTATAGTAATTTGGCATAAGATCATGGCGAAATCATATATAACGTTTTCGATATCATTCCCGGCTGGGCAATTGTTGCCTCAGGGGGTGGGATCGGGCGGTTCTTGATAGAAGTGTTGGTTTTTGGCGATCTCGCCTCGATTTTTGAGTAAAAGCGACCGTTTTGGCGTAGCACCGGAGGCAGGCAAGCCAAGCTTACCCTTTTTCCGCCGGCCTGAGAGATTTGCAGGCCATTGGCAACATCTATTGGTAGCATGCAGGTTGGTTTTATGGGCCGCACCAACCTGCCGCCTCGGGCAGAGAAGTATTACTTCTCTGCGGCCTGATCGGTCCGGTTCCGACGTTGGGCCGCTTGACCCACCAATAGCTCCAGCAGGTGCTTATCATCCCAGCCGGCGCGATGTCGCTTGGTTTTAACGCTGAGCTTGGTTTTATTGGCAGCGCTGACCGTGCGTTTGCCTGCCTGGAGCAGGTTCAACGCTATGGATCGAGGCATTCCCACCGAGCAAACACTTTCGACCATGCGGGCACGAGGCATAGACTATCTGGTGGGTACACCCAAAGGGCGATTGTCGGCCATGGAGCAAAGGCTGCTCGATAAACCATGGCAGCAGGTGCAGCAGGGTATCGAAGTTAAGCTCTCCCAGGAACCCGATGAGTTATGGGTATTGGCTCGAAGCAAAGGAAGACGCGACAAGGAAGCAGCCATGCGTCGGCAGAAGCTGCGCAGGTTCTTTCAGGGACTGCTGGCATTGCGGCGAAGTTGTCCCAAACGTGATGCTCTGCTCCAGCGATTGGGCGTACTCAAACATCAGGCTGGAAGAGCGGCCAACCTGGTGGAGATTCAATTGCCCAAGCCACGCGAAGCGGTAACACCTCAGACATTCCGATATCGGCTCAAGTTGGAGAAGTTCAAACAGGTCGAACGGCTGGATGGGCATTACCTGCTGCGGACGAGTCTTCAGGCCCAGCCACCGGAACTTCTGTGGCAGAGTTATACGCAATTGACGCACATTGAAGCGGCCTTTAAGAACCTCAAGAGCGACCTTAAAATCCGGCCCATTTACCATCAGCTTGAGCCACGGATGCAGGCCCACATTCTGGTGGCGTTTATGGCGTATTGCCTGACGGCAACGCTGAGTAAGCAAACCCGTCAACATGCGCCGGGACTTACCGCTCGAGCGGTATTGGAACAGTTGGCGGCGATTCAGATGATTGATGTGCACATACCCACCACCGATGGACGCTGCCTGGTGCTGCCACGCTATACCGAGCCAGAGCCGGAGCAGGCGTTCCTGCTTGAGAAACTCAAGTTGACGCTGCCAGAGCAGCCTCCGCCCAAGATTTACGCCAGCCAATTGGCGGCTTTACAGGAGCATTTGGAGACCCCGGAACCCCGAAATTAGGGGTGGTTTGTGGTGGAAACTTTCGGCCTTATTTGCAAAATAATGCGGTTTT
>JABEVB010000190.1 GCA_013044165.1 Phycisphaerales bacterium | reverse complement strand
GCCAAGCGGGCCTTGGCCAAGAATCGCCAAATCCGGATCCGCGAGCCTCATAGATCGCACCGGCGGCGTTTGACCGGCAAAGTTTACCCGCCAGCGCACATGGCCGCTGCCCGTGGCAAAAGCCATTACATCGGCGCTGGTCCGCACGATAACCGTGTCTTGGTTCAACAGAGTGTAGGTGGGGGCGGTTATGCCCGGTGCGTCGCTTAAGTTCGCAGCCGTCGTGCGCCAGCGCGTACGGCCATCTTGCCGATTAAGGCACTCAAGTCGCCCACCGTGCACAACTATAACGCCATCCTGTGTGAGTTGTGATGCACCCGGCAGAAGCATGGTTAAATGCCGCCGATACCACAGCGGAGCTTCCAGGCCCCCTTGCAGGTCATACGCCAAAACGCCATGCAGGCCCGCAGCGTAAAGCGTGCCGCCGGTGCCTACCCTGGCCCAGTAGGCCGGGTCGCCCGGCGGCAAATGAATTACCCCGGCCAACTTGCCGTCCGAGGCTTTAAGTATGACCAACGTCGCGGCCGGCAGACCCATCAATACCACGATGCGATTGGCCGCCACCACCAGGTGCTGTGGTGTGCCCCAGTGCGCCAGAGATCGCGACTCCGGCCAGGCCGGTTGGCCCGTGGCTATGCTGATGGCCGAAATCTGCTGTGGGCCAAGCATCAGCAGACGCGAGCGGGTAAGCCGCACATCGCCAAAAGGCATCGCGCCCAAGGCCCGCGACAGCCGCTCTTGCCGCCGGCGGGCCATCTGATTTGCCAGATAGGCATTATTCCCATTCATCTGTTGTTGTAAAAATTGATTGTTAATAAAAATCGGCCCGCCGGCCATAAACACCTGGGGCCCCATGATCGGATTGGGCAGTTTTTTTTCCGCCTGCTGCGCCATACCTTGCGACCACAACTCTTTGCCGGTGGCGGCGTTTAGCCCGAACGCCCGGCTGGACGTTATGAAAACGGCGGTTTGTCCGACGTAACCCATCAGCGCCGCATGCGCCATATGCCGTAAGCGATAGTGCCATAATTCCTCGCCGGTTTGACTGTTAATGGCCAGTATGCTCGTTGCCTGCCCTTGAACCTGCTGAACCATGAATATGTCGCCGCGCTGATACCGCGGCGACGTCTCTATGGGCCGCATCAGGCTACCGCTTACCGGCGTGAGTATGGTAAAGCCTGAATGAAGGGTCCAATTCAATTGAGGTAGATGCACCAATGCCCCGGCAGGCGCCTGCGAAATAAGCGTTGAGACAAGCCGGGCGAAGTTGACGCGCCGGCCGTCAATCGCGGCCTCAAAGGTCGGGTACTCCTGCAAACCGCGCTGTGCCAGTTGCAGCGCCAGATTCCAGCGTCCCAACTGCCTGGCGCACACGCTGAGTTGTGCAACAACCTTGGCCTGCTCTCGGCCGGTGGCCCGACGCTGCAGCCAATTCAACGTGCGGCCTGCCAAACGCCAGTGTGCGGCCGCGGCTTGCATCGTCGCAAGGCGCCAGGCGGCGCTCATCGCAGCTTGGCTGTTGGGATAACGCCGCATAATTGCAGCCAGCGGCTGCTCGTCGTCATGGCCCGCCTGCAGTAATTGCTGCTGGGCCTGATCTTCAAAAGTCTGGTAGGCCGTGCGGCCTGCCGGAGTCGTCAGGGCGCGGGCAATCGCGCCTTCCGCGGCGATGCCCGCCAGCATGGTGGCGTTGGCCAACCGCAGCGGAGCCTGACGGTAAGCGTCGCGCGACAGCACCTGCTGAAGCAGTGACATCGCACGGGCGACTTGGCCTGTGCGTAAATCGAGCGAGGCCATTTCCATGCGCCACTGCACCTGCTGCTGCGGGTCACGGGCGGTTTGTTGTGCAATCGTCAAATAAAATCGCGACCGTGGCTGTGTGGCCGCTGCAAGGCCCAGCCGATGGCCAAAATCAAGGCTGATGCGAAATATGCGATTGAGCAGCAAATTCCCCTGCCCCTGCGAACTCGCCAGGTTGGCCGCCTGCTGAATCAGTCGTTGCGACATGTTGTAGTGCTGCGTTCGAAAGGCGATTTCGGCCAGAGTAAGGCGCGGCTCAACCGCATCGGGGTGTTTGTCTATGCGGGCCTGGTTGTAGGCCAGCGCTGTTTGCCAGCGAGCCAAACCGCTGGCAAACGTGTCGCCAACCACCAGCACTTCCTGCCGCGTTACCAGGATGTTGCCGGGTTGACCGGGTTGGTTGTGCAGGCCCGCCGGCCACGCAATGAGCTTGGGCGCAGCCGGTCCGCCGGCTGTGCTTACCAGCAGCAGGCCCGTCGTAAGCGGCACATACAACTGGTCGCGGCTTAGCATGGGTCGCCCGGCCAGCTTGCCAAACCGCTCAATCTCCGGCGAACGCCACGCAGTCTGTCCACTGTCAATATTCACACCGACCACGCGATGCCCCACCAGAATAAGTTGATGGTTCAGCACGCCGACGCTGATACGTGCGTCACTTAGTTTGTTGCAGGGCAGCGTTTGCAGAAGCTGGCCCGTCCAGCGGTTGTATATACGGATGGTGCCGTTGGCACTCCGCCCGCTGTCGGCCACAAACAGCCGCCCGTCGGCCACAATTGGCGCGTTAAGCTGCCATGGCGGCGTGCGCTTCATTTGGCCCCAGTACACTGCCTGCTGCGGCGTATGATCGCTGGGAGTAAGGTGCAACCACAAAATGCGGCCCAGCGTGGCATCCACCGCCATATCCGCACCCTTGCCGGTGGCAATGTAGATTTCTCCGCCGGCCATAGCGGTGAGCACATCCAGAGTGCCGACGCTGTAGCCCGCATGCGCGATCGTGCACAGGTAGTGCCGCCAAATCAGGCTGCCGTCCGAGAGCTTGAGTTTGATCAGGTAAAGCTGCATGGGTTGCGCCGCGCCGCCGCTAACGCGCGCGAGCGTATACACGGCCTG